>NZ_JAFJMJ010000002.1:2745735-3091471 GCF_017309385.1 Amycolatopsis sp. 195334CR
ACCGTCTCAGGCGGACACCGGCACGCCGCCCGGCCAGCGCCGGTGGCGGCCGTCGATGGTGAACGCGTGCGCGTGCCGCCAGCCACCGTCGGCGGTGCGCACCGCGTCGGCGATGTGGTCGTCGTCGGCGGGCACGTCGTAGTGGACGTGGGTGAGCACCTCGGGGTCCCGCCGCGGCCACAGCACCACCGCCGCGATCGTGCCTCCGGCCGTGAGCACGCCGAGCGCGGCCCAGCCCGCCGTGAAGCCGAACGCGGTCACGCCCCAGCCCGCGATCGGGTAGCTGAGCAGCCAGCACGCGTGCGAGAGCGAGAACTGCGCGGCGAAGATCGCCGGACGGTCGGCCTCGGCGGTGGACCGCCGCAGCACCCGGCCCACCGGGGTGAGCACCAGGCCCGCGCCCGCCCCCAGCAGCGCCCAGACCGCCAGTGCGGCCGCCCATCCACCGTCCACAAGCGACAGACCGAGGGCGCCGGCCAGCCCGGCGCACAACGCGAGCGCGCCGGTGGTCATCACAGTGCGCTCGGCCAGCCGGTCGAGCACCCTCGGTAGCGCCAGTGCCACCACGATCGTGCCCACGCCGTTGGCCGCGAGCAGGAGCGCGACCTCCGCGTCGGCGAACCCGAGCACGTCGTGGACGTAGTTCACGGTGTTGACCATGACCACCGCACCGGCACCCGCCACCGCCAGGTCCAGTGCCAGCACCGCGCGCAACCGGGGCGTGGCAAGGAAAATCCGGGCGCCCGCGGCGACGCGGTCCAGCACCGCCGTGCGCGCGGTCGGCTTCGCGCGGGGAACGCGGGTGGTCAGCACCAGCAGTGCCGAGGCGAGGAATCCGGCGGTGGTCCCGCTGAACAGCCAGTGGAAGCTCATCACGCTCAGCAACGCCGCCGCGAGCACCGGACTCAGCAGTGTTTCCATGCTCGACGCCAGCGAGGAGGCCGAAAGCGCCCGTGTGTACTGCTTCTCGTCGGGCAGGATGTCGGGCAGCACGGCCTGGAAGGTCGGCGTGAACGCGGCGGAAGCCGACTGCAGCACGAAGATCAGCAGGTAGACCTGCCAGATCTCGGTGACGAACGGCAGTGCCAGCACCACCGCTGCCCGCACCACGTCCAGCACGGCGAGGAATCCGCGCCGCGGCAGGCGATCGGCGTAGGCACCCGCGAGCGGCGCGATCACCACGTAGGCCAGCATCTTGATCACCAGCGCCGTGCCGAGCACCGCGCCGGCCCGCTCGCCCGCCAGGTCGTAGGCCAGCAGGGCCAGCGCCACCGTGGCCAGCCCGGTGCCGAACAACGCCACCACCTGCGCGGCGAACAAATGCCGATAATCCCGGCCGGCGAACAAGGACAGCCCCACGCCCACACCTCCGCACCGAACGCACCCGGACTCTCGGCACCGTAACACACATATGAAGAGGTCTTCATTCGTTCCCGCTTGAGGCATGCGTGGTCGAGCGCCAGGCCGACTACAGGGTCGGCTCGTGCGACCGGGCTCCGCACGGCAGACAGGCGCGTCCGCACGGCAGACAGGCGCGTCCGCACCGCGGGCCGCGGTCAGGCCGAGCGGACCCGCGGACCCGGGCCACCGGCCACCGCGGCGGCCTCGCGCACGGCGGCGTGACCGAAGCCGGTGGTCATCCGATCGTGATCACCGGCCCAGTACGGTGGGTGACGCGACCACGAGGGGGATCGATGCCACCGGCAGACGATGTCGAAAACTCCGCCGACGAACCCGAAGCGAATCGCCGGGCGCGGCGCGGGGTGCGCGAGTGGGTGCGCTCGGCGGGCAAGAGCACCGGTCGCGGCCTGCGGAAGGTGACGCCCTACGGGACCTACGCCTTCCTCACCGCGGCCGCGGTGGCGCCGGTGGCCGGGGCCGCGCTCGGCGGCACCGACGCCTTCGCCACCGCGCTCGACCAGCTCGGCGGTATGGGCGGCAACTACCTCGCGAACGTGCTCGCCGACACCGCCGATCGCATGCGCCGCCAGGGCATCGAGCCCACCGGGGACCAGTGGCGGGACGCCGTCGCCGAGGAGCTGCGCGCCCGGCTGGAGGATTCCGGCGAGGAAACGCTGCGGCTGCGCGAAGAAGTCGGGCAGGTACTGCGGGCGGTGGACGGCGTCGGCGCGGCGCTGACCGAGTCCGCCGAGCACGCCCACGACCTGCACCAGGAACTCGTCGGCGCGATCGCGGTGCTGGGCAACGACTTCGACGAGTTCCGCTGGATGCTCACCGACCTGAAGCAGGCGCTGGCCGAATCGACCAGGACGCTCGGCGACGTCCAGCGCGAACTGCTGCTGGCCCGCACCGAGCAACGCGAGCAGAGCGACGTCACGCACCGCTTCCTCGTCGCCGTGACCAAGGTGCGCCAATGGCTCAAGCCGGAACACCGCGCCCCCGCGCCGCCCGCCGACGGCCCCTGCCCGTACCCCGGGCTGACCAGTTTCCAGGCCGGGGACGCGGAATGGTTCCACGGCAGGGAAAACGCCGTCGCCGAGGTGCTGGCCCGCCTGGACCGGCCCGGCCCGCTGGTGATCGTGGGCGCCTCGGGTGCCGGGAAGTCCTCGCTGCTGCACGCCGGTCTGCTGCCCGCGCTCGCCGATGGCGCGCTGCCCGCCGCCGGTTCCGCGGCCTGGCCCCGGCTGGTCCTGTCCCCCGGCGCGAACCCGCTCGGCGAACTCGCCGCCCGCGTGGCGGCGCTCGCCGGGGTGAACGCCGTCGCCGCGGCACGGGACCTGCGTGCGGCACCGGCCGAATTCGGGGCCCTGGCCCGGCAGGCCGCGCTGGCCACCGGTGAATCCGCCCGGCTGGTGCTCGTGGTGGACCAGTTCGAGCAGGTGTTCACGCCGTACGTCGACGCGGCCGAGCGACTGGCTTTCGCCACCGCGCTGGCCAACGCCGGGCCCGCGCTGGTGGTGCTGGCCGTGCGGGCGGACTTCTACGAGCAGTGCACCCGTCTCGAACCGCTCGCCGCCGCGCTGCCGGACCAGTTCGTGCTGGGCCCGATGACGCCGGACGAACTGCACCGCGTGGTCACCGAACCCGCGTCGAAGGCCGGACTGGTGGTGGAGGCCGGGCTGGCCGAACGGCTGGTGGCCGATCTCGGTGTGCGCGAGGGCGCCGACTACGACCCCGGCGCGCTGCCGATGCTGGCGCACGCACTGCACGAGACCTGGCGCAACCGTGCCGGCCACACCCTGACCGCGGAAGGCTACGCCCGGACCGGCGGGATCGAGCACGCGGTTTCCGGCACGGCCGACCGGATCGTCGGCGCGCTCGGGGACACCGAACGGGAGGCGCTGCGGCGGACGCTGCTGCGCATGGTGACCGTGGTGGACGGCGGCGGCGCGGTCCGCAGGCACGTCCGCCGCGACGAGGCCGACCTGACCGTGCTCACCCCGCTGATCGAAGCGCGGCTGGTGACCGCGGACCAGAGCGGCGCGCAGATCAGCCACGAGGCCCTGCTCACCGCGTGGCCGCGCCTGCGCGCCTGGGTGGACGAAGATCGCCACGGACTGCTGGTGCGCCAGCAACTCGACGAAGCGGTCCGGTACTGGACGAGCAACAACCGTGACGACGGCGCGCTGTACCGGGGTCTGCGGCTGGCTTCCGCACAGGAGTGGGCGGGCCCGCGGACCGACCTGTCCGACGCCGAACGCGAGTTCCTGCGGGCGAGCGAACGGGCCCAGCAGCGCTCGGCCCGCCGCCTACGCGGCCTGGTCGCCGCGCTGGCCGTGCTGCTGGTGGCGGCGCTGACCGCGGGTGTGCTCGCGCTCGTGGCGCGCGACGAGGCGGAACGCGACCGGCTGAACGCGCTTTCCCGGCAGTACGCGGCGGAATCACTGCGGAACGCCGACGCCGCTCCCGGCGAATCGATGCGCAAAGCCCTGTCGGCCTGGCAAACCGCGCACACCACGGAAGCCCGCAGCGCGCTGCTCACGGCGTCCACGCTGACCTACCCGGCCACCTTCGACTCCGGTCTGGGCACCGCCCACGCCGCCGATATCAGCCCCCGCGGCGAATACGCGGCCGTCGGCGGTCCCGACGGCAAGATCGTGGTCTGGGACCTCCGCGCCAACCAGCCGCTGCCCGCCGAGTTCAGCGGGCACACCGAAGCGGTGGACGACGTCGAGTTCTCCCCGGACGGTTCGCTGCTGGCCACCACGTCGGCGGAGGCGTTCGGCCTGCGGATCTGGGAGGTGCCCAGCGGGCGCCTGGTCCGCACCCTGCCCGGCGTCTTCCGGCTCGCCTGGCGGCCGGACGGCGGGGAACTCGCCGCCGTCGGCCTGTCACTGGACTTTCCGGTGGTCGGCTGGGATCCGTCGACCGGCCAGGAGGTGCGCCGGCTGCCCGGTGACCGGTCGCTGGTCCACGACCTCGCGTTCGGCGCCGGCGACCGACTGGCCGTGGCCAGGGCGGGTGGCGTGGTGGAGCTGTGGCGGACCGGGGACAGCACCCTGGTCACCCGGGTCGAAGCGCATTCCGCCGAGGGCGGCATGCGGGTCGCCTTCGCGCCGGGGGTGCTGGCGACCAGCAGCCAGCGGGACACCGAGATCCGCTTGTGGGACAGCGAAACCGGGGCGCCACAGGACCCGCTTCGCCTCGGCGGCGAGTTCGGGCCGGGCGCGATGGCGTTCAGCCCGGACGGGATGCGGTTGTTCGCCGGCGTCGGCGCGGAGGTCCAGCGCTGGGACGTGAGCACCCGTCAGCGGGCAGGCAACTACGCGTGGGACCGGGACCCGGTCGCCGACCTCGTGGTCTCCGCGGACGGCCGGACCGTGGCCGCGGCGGCGGTCACCGGCAAGGTGACCCGCTGGCAGCGCGCCACCTCCTGGTACACGCGACCCAGCGGACCGGTGATCGGCATCGCCTTCGCCCCGGACGGCCGGACCGTCGCCGCCTCCGACGGCACCGGCGCGGTGCACCTGTGGGATCCGGCGACCGGCGAGCAGCGGGACCAGTTCACCTCGGACGCGGGCCTGGTCAGCGTGCTCCGCTACACCCCGGACGGCACCCGGGTCGAAGCCGTGCAGAACGGCGTCGTGCGGGTCACGCCGCCGGGTGGCGGGGCACCGCGCACGGTGGCGCTGCCCGGCCGGGAACTGCGGGGCGATCTTGTCGTCTCCCCGGACGGCGCGCTGATCGCGGCGGCCTCGCGCGGTGCGGACGACTTCCGCGTCCACCTGTTCGACACCGCGACGCTGACCGAGCGGAAGGTACTGGAACTCGGTGCGTTCTCCGCGTACAGCATGGTTTTCTCGCCCGACGGCGCGAACCTCCTCGCGGCCACCAGCGACACCACCACGGGCGGCGTGCTGCGGTCGTGGCGCACCACGGACTTCGGCGAAGCGTGGTCCACGCCGCTCGGCCCCGAGTTCGTGACCGGACTGGCGATCAGCCCGGACGGGCGGACCCTGGCCACCGGCGACGGCGAACAGCTCCGGTTGCGCGCTGCGGCCGACGGGCGGGTCCTGCGGGAGGTGGGCGCGCCGCACCCGTCCGCCATCCGGGATCTGGTGTTCTCCCCGGACAGCCTGGTGCTGGCCTCGGGCACCATCGCCGACGCGACCGTCCGGCTGTGGAACGTGGCCGACGGCGGCCTGCTGGCCGTCGCGGACGGCCTCACCGGGCCGCCGAACGACCTCGCGTTCTCCCCGGACGGCACCGTGCTCGCCGCCGCGGGGACGGACACCGACGTGGTGCTGTGGCGGATCGAACCGGAGGCCGCCGTCGCGGAGATCTGCCGGAACCTCACCGACGGCGGTGCCACCGGCCTGACCGACCTCGGTTGCCGATGATGAGTGCCATCGGCCTCGCCGACCTCGAGCGCCGCTGGCAACGCGCCACCGGCCTGACCGACCTCGGGTCCTGGTAAGGCGCCACCGGCCTGGCCGCCCCCAGTGTCGATAATGAGTGCCATGGCAGAACTCGAGATCGTCGTCGCGCATCGGGAGTGCGCGACTCTCCGCGTCGGCGAGGTGTTCCTCAAGGTCGACACCGATCAGGCGCGGGCCGACCTCGAGGTGGCGGCGATGTCGCTCGCGCCGGTCCCGACGCCGGAAGTCCTGTGGCGCAAGCCGCCCGTGCTTGCCCTCGCCGCCCTCCCGGGGAAGGCGCTCGGCCGCCTCGGTCAGCCGCCCACCACATCCTCGGCCGCGTGGGCCGCGGCGGGCGCTGCCGTGCGAGCGCTGCACGACGCGCCCCTGCCGCCCTGGCCCGGCCGGGACCTGGACGAGATCACCGCGGAACTCGACGCCGAATGCGACTGGCTCCTCACCAACGACGTCCTCCCCGCCGAGCTGGTCACCCACAACCGCCAGGTCGCCGAGGCCGCGCTCCGGCCGTGGAAACCGGTGTTCACGCACAGCGACCTGCAACTCGCCCACGTCTTCGTCGACGGCGACCGGGTCACCGGCATCCTCGACTGGACCGAGGCCGCCCCGGGCGACGCCTTATACGACCTCGCCACCCTGACCCTCGGCAACGAGGACCGCCTCGACGACGTCCTGGCCGGCTACGGCACCGACGTCGACCGCGACGTGATCCGCGCGTGGTGGTCCCTGCGCAGCCTGCGCGGGATCCGCTGGCTCACCGAGCACGGCTTCGACCCGGCCATCCCGGGCTGCGAGATCGACGTGCTCAAGGCCCGGATGCCGGGCGCTCAGCTCCCGCAGTCGAGGTAGTCGAACGAGACGCGTGCCTCGTCCAGCATGGTGTCGACCTCGCCGAAGAACACCGGGTCCTGCTCGAAGACGTAGTTGCGGACCTTGCCCCGGGCGGCGGCCAGTATCTCGGGCAGCGGCAGCTCGCCGTGCCCCAGCGGCCGCTGCTCCAGCTCGGCCGCGGTCCGCACGCCGTCCTTGACGTGCAGCAGCTCGATGCGGTCGCCGAGCCGGTCCAGCAGCGCGGCCACGTCCTCCCCCGCGTCGTAGGCCCAGCCGATGTCGAGCTGGAAGGTCACGTACCGGCGATCGGTGTTGCGCACCAGCAGTTCCCACGCCGAAACCAGCTCGCCGGTCACCGGGTCTGGGTACTTCGTGGTGAACTCGTGCTGGTGGTTGTGCACGTAGACCTTGCCGGTCCCGTTGGCCACCGAACGCACGCCGAGGCGGTCCAGCGTGGCCGCGGTCGCCAGGGTGTCCTCATAGGACCCCAGGCCGGGCGCGGCCGACCCGCCCGAACCGACGTGGCGCTGGCCCAGCGTGCGCGAGTCGGCGAGTTCGGCGGTCCACCCGGCCTCGTCGGTGCTGCCGTGCCTGCTGGTGGCGCGCAAGCCGTACTCGCGCAACAGGTCACGGAACTGCTCGGCGGTCAACCCGTTGAAGGTGAACGGTTCCACGTTGCGGTAGCCGATGTCGGCGAGCTCGGCCAGCACGGTCCGCAGGCGGGCGTGGGTGGCCTCGTCGTCGCCGAAACCGACGTACTCGGCGAAGGTGTAGAGCTGGATGGAGATCTCGCTCAGCGGGACCGGGTGCGCCGGGCCGCACCCCTCGGCGGCGGCCGCCACCGGGGCGGGCAGCGCCAGGCCCGCGGACACGGCCAGCACCAGGGGCACCCGCAGCAGGGCGGGAATCTTCTTCACCGTGTCGTTCCTTCCAGGAAATCAGCGATGGCACCGGTCGAAAAGCGGTCTACGGCGTGAAGTTGCCGATCGTCCCGGTGGTGTCCTGCTTGTAGGTCAGGCTCGGCGGGAACCAGTCGTTGACCTTCTTCCACTCCGCCGCGGCGTCGGCCGGGTTCATCTTCGCGATGTCGCCCATCTTGTCGTTGAACTTGGCCACGTCGTACGAATAACCCCGGCCGACCTCGGCGAAGTGGGTGATCGTGGCCATGTCCTTGACGTGCTGCGGCAGCTGGTCGAAGGTCTTGCGGCCGCTGGCCCAGTCGTTCAGGTCGGCCGCGGCGTGCTTGCCGCCGTCCGGGCCGGCGGTGACCTTGTCGACGAAGCCCTGGTAGCTGGTGAGCTTGTGCCCGTCCATCCGGACCACCGGGTCGTACTGCTGGAACCCGTGGTTCAGCTTGATGCCGTGGTGGTCCAGCCCGATCTTCGTGTGCGGCGGCAGGCTGTCCAGGTAGGCCTTGGTGTCGGCCTTCGACCCGTTCTTCATCCAGACCTGGGAGTTCCAGTGCCTGCCGAGGTTGACCAGCTCCTCGGCGGTCGGGCCCTGGAGCGGCCGCTTCCAGCCCGGCGGCACCGGCCGGCCGGGCGGGGTCGCGCTGCCACCGGTGTTGCCCGGGTTGTGCGTCGAGTTCGGGGTGGTCGGGGCGCGGTCCGGATCACTGCTGCGGGTGCACACCAGGCCGAGCACGTCGCTGTCCCCGAACGGGTCACCGACGTAGGCGAACGGGTTCGGCCCGGCGGTCAGGCCAAGCGGGTCCTGGCTGAGGTACCGCGCCGAGGCCGGGTCGTAGTAGCGGAAGACGTTGTAGTGCAGGCCGGATTCGGGATCGGCGTACTGGCCGGGGAAGCGCAGCGGGGTGCTCGCCCGCGCCGCCGACGACGGCAGTTCGCGGCCCCACAGCGTCCGGCGGCTGTGCCAGGCGAGCTGCCCGTGCTCGTCGACCAGCTCGGTCGGCGTGCCGACCGCGTCGGTGATCACGGAGTGGAACCGCTCCCCCGCCGGGCCGCGGTCCAGCTGGGTGACCGGGGTCGCCGTACCGGGCAGGTGGTTCCAGGTGGTGCTCTCGGTGACCCCGTCGGCGACCCGGATCTGCTCGATCAGCGTGGCGCCGTCCCAGACGAACGAGGTGGTCTCGGCGATCCCGCCGTCCGGCCGCAGGCGCTGCTTGGCGATCCGCCTGCCGAGCGGGTCGTAGCGGTACCGCCACCGGTCGCCCTCCGGCGTCCGCAGTCCGGTGAGCCGCTCGCCGGTCCACTCGTAGTGCCACACCCGCTCCCCCCGCGGATGTGCTTCACGACGGCGGACGCGGCGGCCGAAGTGGTCGTGGTCGAAGGAGATCGCGGTGCTGCCGGGCCACGCGACCAGGTTGCCCGCGCCGTCGTAGCGCAGTTCCTCCGCGCCGTGCGCCGCGGAGATCGCCACGATGCGCGCGGCGGCGTCCCTGGTCAGGGCGGTGCGGCCGCCGACGTCCTCCTGCAACGCGGCCAGCTTGCCGTCGGCGAGGTACTCGAACGCACGCCGCTGGACCGGCGCCTGGCCCGCGTCCAGCTGCTGCGCGGTGAGCCGCCCGCCGGGGCCGAACGACTGCCGCAGCACGCTCACCCCGTCGACCTCACGGGCCACCACGCGGCCGCCTTCGTCGTGGCGGTACCGGACCACGTGCCCGGCGGTGCTCAGCGCGACCGGCCGGTCGAGATCGTCGAAGGCCCAATCACTGTCCACACCGGACGGTGTGCGGCGGCGGATCGTGTTGTGCTCGTAGGAGAAGGTGACCGTGCGTCCGTCCACGGTTTCCCGGACCACGCGGCCGTACCCGTCGCGCTCGAACTCCACTGTGGACTCGGCGGTGGAGATCCGGACGACCTCACCGACCGGGTCGTAGGCGTAGCTGGTGACGCCGTCGGGGCCGTGCACCTCGACGAGGTTGCCCAGCAGGTCGTAGCGGTACTCGGTGACCTCACCGGCGGCGTCGGTGGCGTGCGTGAGCTGACCGGCGGCGTCGTAGCGGTAGGTGCGGGTGCGGCCGTCGAAGTCCGTCTGCTCGGCGAGCCTGCCCGCGGGGTCGTACCCGTAGGTCCAGGTGCGGCCCTCCGGGTCAGTGACCGAGGTCAGCCGCAGCTCGGTGTCGTAGCCGTAGCGGGTCCGCCCGCCCGCCGGGTCGACGACGGCGGTGAGCAGGCCGAACGGGCCGTACTCGCGGCGCGTGGTGCGGCCGAGTTCGTCGGTGTGCTCGGTTTCGTTGCCCTCGCCGTCGTACCGCCAGCTGGCGCGTTCCTGCCGGGTGCCGGTGCGGGACGCGCGCTGCCCCTCGATGGTCCAGCCGAGCAGGATGTGCCCGCCGCCGACCTCCGGGATCGCCCGCGGCCTGCCGAACTGGTCGTGGTCGGCGGCGACCCCGGCCGGTGCGGTGTCCGCCGCGTCCAGCGGCAGGCCGGTCGAGGTGCCGACCGGCTCGGTCAGCGGGTCCGGCGCGCCGGAGTCGTAGTGGCGGTGCCAGATCCGGTCCTCGCCGGGCACGGTCACCGAGGTCAGCGCGGCGCCGGTGTAACCGAGCAGGGCGGTGCTGCCGTCCGGACGGACGACCCGCGTGGGCCTGCCCTGCTCGTCGTGTTCGTAGTTCGTGGTGCGGCCCAGCGGATCGGTCCGGCTGAGGAGCCGGTCGTACTCGTCCCAGGTGAACCGGGTGGTGCCGCCGAGCGGATCGGTCTCGGCGGTGGTGCGGCGGCGATCGTCGTACTCGATCACCGTGCGGTGGCCGAGCGAGTCGACGTAGGTGGTGACGCCCTCGTCGTAGGTGAAGGAGCCGTCGAGGTAGGCACCGTCGCCGACGGTGCGGACGCAGCGGCCCTCGGTGTCGTAGACGTAGCGGTACCAGGCGCCATTGCGGTCCTGCCAGCCGGTCACCCGGCCCTGGGCGTCGTAGTCGAAGTGCTGCGGGCGGCCGGAGGAGTTGATCACGTCGGCCAGGTGCCGCCGCTCGTTGTAGCCGTAGCGCAGCACGGTGACGTCCTGCTTGCTCTCCCCGCCGAGCACCCGCAGGTCGGTGATGCGCCCGTCCCGCGTGCGCAGGCCGACGCGCACGCCGTCCGCCCGCTGGAGCAGGGTGGGTGCGCCGAGGTCGTCGTAGAACACCTCGGTGCGCAGGGCGCCGTCGATCGCGCGCAGCGGCAGGGTGCGCCCGGAACCGGAGAAGTGCAGCGTCTCGGTGGTGGTGGTGAGCGTGTAGCCCTCGCCGACGGGGGTCAGCGTCCAGCGCGGTCCGGCCACGGGTTCGGCCGGTTCCCCGACGCGGGGGTAGACCAGCACCATGCCGTCGGCGGAGAAGTAGCGGATCTGCTCGCCGCCGACCTCCAGCCGCTGGTCCAGGGTCGACGACCAGGACGGGCCGAACCAGCGCCCGGCCCGGTGGGAGGAGACGTGCGTCCGCCGCAGGACCAGGTCGCCCAGGGTGAGGTCGACCTGCTCGATGATGACCTCACCGGTGGCGACGTCGACCGGGTCGCCCTTGCAGTTCCGGCCGTCGGGGCCCACCGGCTGGCCGTTGCCGTTGTTCCCGTTGCCGCCGTTGTTGCCGTTGTTGCCGCCGGAGCGGTTGCCGCCGCCACCCCGGGTGCCGGAGGACGAGGTGGAGCCGCCGCCGTCCAGGCCGCGGTTCTCCGACGGCGGATCGTTGCGGTTCGGCTGGGGCGTCGGCGGGCCGGAGTTGTTGTTGTCGCCCTTGGCGTTGCTGGCCGAGGTGCCGTCGCCCTTGGCGGTGTTGGTGTCGGGCTTCTTGCCGCCCTTGATGTCCTTGAGCTTCTTCGCCGCGTCGCCGAACGAGTCACCGAGCTTCTTCAGCAGCGGCGCCAGCTTCTTCAGTGCCTGGACCAGCTTCTCGGTGATGTCGGCGATCTTCATCGCGGTCTTGGCCACCGCGGAGATCACCTGGGGCACCACCCAGGCCATGCCGATGCCCAGGGTGAACAGCACCTGCAACGCCCAGCTGATCAGGTGCCCGACCAGTTCCGCGATGATGTCGCGGACCAGCGACCGCACCGCGCCGACCACCTCACCGGCGGTGCCGATACCGCTGGAGGCACCTTCGGCGGCCGATTGCGCGCTGCTGATCAGCGTGGCCGTGTCCGCCCCGCGATCGCGATAGGCGTCCCCGGCGGGACCGGTCCAGGAGGCGGTGTCCTCCTCGATCATCTTCGCCAGGTCGGCGCTGATGGAGGACAACTCGGTGCCGACGTTCTTCCACGTCTCCGAATGCGCCTTGATCTCATCGGGATTCCCGGTGAGCGCGTCGAGGGCGTCCGACAGCGGCCCGACGTGCTCGATCAGCCAGCCGACCCCGGCGGCGAGGATCGACCCGAAGGGATCCATCGCCATGCCGAGCGCGTCGAGCGCGGTCCCGGCCGCGCCCAGCACCCCGGCCGCCCAGTCACCACTCTCGATCGCCTTGCTGGTCTCGTTGACCGATTCCAGGATCGGAATGCCCGAAATGGCCGTTGTCGAGTCCTTGGTCTCGGCAATAAGCGGGTTCCCCATGACCTGCCAGCTCCCCCTGCTCCGGTTGTCGGTTCCCGGCGAGTCAATCGAAGATGGCCGCCGGGGTCAGCCGAGTGCGGTCGTGTTGCCCGATCCGTCACCGAGTGCTGCCCGGTCGTCCCCCGTACCGTGACGGGTATGACGGAGCAAGTGGAACCGGCACCCCGCCGGGTCAGGGCGTTCCTGCACGGGCGCCTCGCCTTCGACACGACGAATGCGCTCTATGTCTGGGAATGGCCGTATTACCCGCAGTACTACATCCCGCTGGCGGACGTCGCCGCCGGTGTGCTCGACGCACTCGGCCCCGAAACGGCCCGTGTCCACGACGAGGGCGCCGTCGCAGGTCACGTCCGGTTCGGCTTCGCCGCGCTCGACGCCTGGTTCGAGGAGGACGAGCGAATCTTCGTCCACCCGCGCAATCCGTACACCCGCGTGGACGCGTTGCGCTCCACCCGTCACGTCCGGATCGAGCTGGACGGCGTGCGGCTGGCGGAATCCTCGTCCCCGGTGCTGGTGTTCGAGACGGGACTGCCCACCCGCTACTACTTCAACCGCACCGAAGTGGATTTCCGCCACCTCGTGCCCTCGGCCACCGTCACCGAATGCCCGTACAAGGGCACGACCTCCGGTTACTGGTCCATCCGGATCGGCGCCGACCTGCACGAGGATCTGGTGTGGGCGTACGACTTCCCCACGCCCGGGCTGATGCCGATTCGCGGCATGCTGTGCTTCTACAACGAAAAGGTGGACACCTTCGTCGACGGCGAGGAGATCGCTCGCCCCAGCACCCATTTCTTCACGAAGTAATGGCTTCCCGTGCCTGCCGGGCGAGCTTTTCGTCGTGCGGCCGGTCGAGTTTCCCGGCGAGGGCGATGGTGCGGTCGAGCAAGGCGATCGCCTCGTCGTGACGGCCGGCGACGCGGCAGGTTTCGGCGTAGGCGTGCAGGCAGTCGATCTCCAGCTGCGCTTCGTCCAGTGGTTCCAGCAGTTCCAGCGCCCGCCGGTGGTGGTCGAGGCCTTCCTCGGGTGAGCCCGTGAGGCGCAGCGCGACGCCGAGGTAGTTGTGGCACCACGCCTGGTTGTGCGTCAGGTCGTGCTGTTCGGCGAGGTGCAGCGCCTCGTGCAGGCTGCGCAATGCCTCCGCCGGATCGTCCGGGGCGAGCGCGACGCCGAGCGTGACCAGCCCGGTGATCCGCGCGGGCCCGTCGGCCAGCGCCACCGACGCCCTGGCGAGTTCGATGGCCTCGCCGGGTTCGCCGAGGCGGAGGGTCACCCAGCCGTCGAAGGCCAGCGCCTGGGCTTGCCCGCCCGCCTGCCCGAGCTTCTCGAACAGCTCGCGGGCCCGGCGGAACTGTGTCCGCGCGGCCACGAGGTCGCCGAGATCGCGCCGTGCGAAACCGATGCGCAGCGCCAGACCGGCGGCGAGGTGGTCGTTGGGTTCGGACCGTTCGGCCTGCTCGTAGGCGGCCAGTGCGTCGGACAACCGCCCGGCGGCGGCACGGGTGAAGCCCAGGTCCGACAGCAGCGACGCGCGTTCCTGGTCGCGCCCGAGCCGTCCGGCGGCGGCCGCGGCGGTTTCGAGCAGCCGGGCCTGGTCGTCGGTGCCGCGGTGCCGGAAGAACCAGACCCGCAGGGCCCGCGGCAGTTCGGCCACCACCTCGTCCACACGGAGCCGGACGGCGGCGTCGAAGGCGGCGATCAGGTTCGGGTATTCGAGGTCGAACCACGCCATCGCCCGTGCCGGATCGCCCGGCGAAGGCCGCGGGCGGTGCGGTGACGGCAACGTCTCGTCGTGCGCGACGGCCTGGGCGAGGTAGTGCGCCAGCACCCGGCGCAGGGCGGCGTCCGCTGTGTCCTCTTCGGCGGCGAGGTCCGCCGCGTAGCGCCGGAGCAGGTCGTGCATCCGGTAGCGGCCCGGGGACAGTTCCTGGACCAGGTGGGCGTCGACCAGTTCCTCCAGCACGTCGTTCACCTCCGCCGGGCGCAGACCGGCGAGCGCACCGGCCACGGCCGCGTCGAAGTCCTCCCCGGGCAGCACGCCCAGCAGCCGGAACACCCGCCGCTGGGTGCCGTCCAGTTGCTGCACCGACATGCCGAACACCGCGTCGAAGCGCCCGGCGTTGTCCCGCAGGCGTTCGGCGAGCACCGCGACCGTCCAACCCGGACGGTGGCGCAGCCGGGCCCCCGCCATCCGCAGGGCCAGCGGGAGCCCGCCGCACTGCGCCAGCACCTGGCCGACGGCGTCCTCCTCGGCGGCGGTCAGCCCGGCGGCCCGGCCGAACAGGTGCGCGGCGTCGCCGTCCGCCAGCGGCGCCAGCGAGACCGGCGGCACCCCGTCCAGACTGATCAGCCGGTGGCGGCTGGTGATCAGGACCGCGGACTTGCCCGCGCCCGGCAGCAGCGGCCGCACCTGCTCGGCGTCGACCGCGTTGTCCAGCACCACGAGCGCCCGCCGCCGGGACAGTTCCGAACGCCAGAGCGCCGCGCGATCGGCGGTGCCGGCCGGCGGCTGCGTGACCTCGAGCGCGGCCAGCAGCCTGCCCAGCGCGGTGCGCGGGTCCAGCGGTTCCTGGCCCGGGGTGAAGCCATGCAGGTCGAGGTAGAGCCCGCCGTCCGGGTACGCCGAGGCGAGCCGGTGGCCCACGTGCACCGCGAGGCTCGTTTTGCCCACGCCGCCCATGCCATCGATCGCGACCGCGCCCGCCGTCCGCAGCAACTCCTCGACCTGCGCGGCCTCCGCCTCCCGGCCGGTGAAGTCGAACAGGTCGGCGGGCAGGTCGTTGCGGCGTGGTGGCGGTGCCGCGCCGGCCTTGGTGGCCTCCGCCCACAGCGGGCGCAGCGGCCGCGGGTCGCGGGCGACGACCCGGCACAACGCCACGACGGCCTCCCACGGCGGCACGAGCCTGCCGGTCAGGTACCGCGAGAGCGACGAACTGCTCAACCCCGCCTTCGTGGCGAGGGCGCGCAGGCTGAGGCCGCTCAGCTCCTTGATCCTGGCGAGCTGGGCGACCAGTCGCTCCTGGGGGCTGGACACGGAGAACACCGTAGCCGTCCCGCCCCGCCGAACCGGATCAGTGCCGTGTTTCCGCTGGTCAGGCCGTTTCCCGCTGTCCCACGGTGTCCCACGGAGGGCGCGGGCCGGGGTGCGCTGGTGGTCGTATTGCTCCTGTCAGCGAGACACCCCGAACGAGGAGAAACCCGATGGCCACCGAGCGCATGCCGAACCCCGCGATGCTGGTTCCCGAGGCGATGGAAGCCCTGATGGCGGTCAACCGGGCCATCACCGGGGCCGGCGTGGACGGCGGGCTGCTGGCGCTGAGCCACCTGCGGGCCAGCCAGGTCAACGGCTGCGGCCCGTGCGTGGCGGGCGGGGTCCACCAGGCACGGCAGCACGGGCTCACCGACGAGCAGGTGCACGCGGTGGCCGCGTGGCGCGAAACCCCGTGGTTCAGCGACGAGCAGCGCGCCGCGCTGGCGCTGACCGAGGCCGTGACGCGGCTCGCCGACCGGCCGGACCCCGTCCCAGACCACGTCTGGGACCTCGCGGCCAAGCACTTCGACCAGAAGGAACTCGCCGCGCTGCTGCTGAACATCGCCATCACCAACGCCTTCAACCGGCTCAACGCGCCGACCCGCCAGCAGGCCGGTCAGTGGTGACCCGGAACCGAACCCGACCAACCCCGAAAGGACCGATCATGACCAGCAAGACCGAGAAGTACGACGGCTTCACCACCGAAGAGCGCGACGCGATGAAGGAGCGCGCCAAGGAGCTGAAGACCCGCGCCCGCCGCGGCGCGAAGGCCGACACCGAGCCGGAGGTGCTCGCGAAGATCGCGGGCCTGGCCGACGCCGACCGGGTGATCGCCGAGCGGCTGCACCAGGTGATCAAGGCCAACGCGCCGGGCCTGACCCCGAAGCTGTGGTACGGCATGCCCGCCTACGCCAGGGACGGCAAGGTGGTCTGCCACTTCCAGCCCGCGTCGAAGTTCAAGACGCGTTACGCCATGCTCGGCTTCAGCGACCAGGCGAACCTCGACGACGGCGACCTGTGGGCCACCTGGTTCGCGCTGGCCGAGCTGACCCCGGCGGTCGAGGCGAAGCTCGCCAAGCTACTCAAGCGAGCGGTGAGCTGACCTGGCCGCGCTCTCGGCGAGCAGGGACACCATGGTCAGCACGTGGGACGGCGGGCGGTCGCGGTGCACGGTGTGGATCTCGCGCACCGGCCGCCTGCCGGTCAGGTCGCGGACCACCAGCCCGTCCCGGCCGGCTCCGGCGAGCAGCGTGTCCGGGACGAACGACACGCCGAGCCCGGCCCGCACGAGCGCGAGGATCACCGCGTAGTCCCGGGTCTCGTAGGCCACCCGGGGTGCCACGCCGGTCTCGGTGACCAGGCTTTCGAAGCACACGCGGCTCGGCGCGGCGTCGTCACCGGAGATCCAGTCGTCCTCGGCGAAGTCCTCGAACTTCGGGCGCCGCGCGGTCGCCAGCGGGTGGTCGGCGGGCAGCACGAGGCGGAGGCGGTCGGCCAGCAGCGGGCGCCGCGCCAGACCGCGGGACGGGGGCAGCCGGACGCCGGGATAGCGGTGGGTGATCAGCAGGTCGAGCTCACCGGAGAGCACCAGGTCGTAGCCGTCCGGCGGTTCGAGGTCGGTCAGGCGCAGGCGGGTCCGCGGGTGGGCGTGGCGGAAGGCGCGGAGCGCGGGCGGGACCAGTACCTGCCCGGCGGTGGCGAACGCGCCGATGCTCAGGTCGGTGGCCGGGAGCTCGCGCAGTTCCGCGATGGCCAGCTCGGCGGCCCGCAGTTCACCGGTGATCGCCTCGCCGTGCGCGACCAGCAGCCGTCCCGCCTCGGTCAGGGCCGCGCCGGTGGGCCGCCGGTCCAGCAGCGCGCAGCCGACCTCGCGCTCCAGCCGGGCGAGCTGCTGCGACAACGCGGACGGGGTGAACCCCATCCGCCGGGCGGCGGTGGCGATGGATCCGGCGTGCGCGACCTCGACCAGCACGCGCAGCCGTTCGGCGGTGATCACGCCATAAGTATCGCTAACGTCGGGCAAGTGATCAGCGCTGGTCGCTAACGACTCCGGGCGGCAGGGTGGAGCCATGACAGCCACGCTCACCACCGAGGTCACCGCGGCCGCCGACCGCATCCGCCCGCACGTCCGGCGCACGCCGCTGCTGCACGCGGAGGTCGATGGCAGGCCGCTCGCGCTCAAGCTCGAACACCTCCAGCGCACCGGCTCGTTCAAACTGCGCGGCGCGCTCAATGCCCTGCTCGCCGGCGACCTCCCGGCCGAGGTGGTGACCGCGTCGGGCGGCAACCACGGCATCGGCGTGGCGACCGCCGCGCGGATCCTCGGCCTCCGCGCCACCGTTTTTGTGCCGGACTCGGTGCCCGAGGGCAAGGCGCGGCGCATCGAACGGGCCGGGGCCCGCCTGGTCCGCGCGGGCTCGACCTACTTCGACGCCGCCGCCGCGGCGCGGGAGGCCGCGACGGGACCGGGCATCCGGTACGTCGAGGCGTACAACGACCCCGTGGTGATCGCCGGGCAGGGCACGGTCGCGGCCGAGATCGTGGCGGACGCCCCGGAGGTGGACGCGATCGCGGTCGCCGTCGGCGGTGGTGGCCTCGCGGCGGGTGTCGCGCTGGGCGGGGCGGGCCGGTTGACCGTCGCCGTCGAACCGGAGCGGTGCGCGTGCCTGCACCACGCGCTGGCCGCGGGTGAACCGGTGGACGCCGAGGTGGTCTCCGTCGCGTCGTCCGCGCTCGGCGCCACCCGGGCCGGGGCGGTCCCGTTCGGGATCCTGTCCAGCCACCCGGTGCGGTCGCTGCTCGTCACCGAGGACGCGATCCTGGCCGCCCGCGACCGGCTGTGGGAGGAGTTCCGGCTGGCCGTCGAACCGGCGGCCGCGGTGCCGTTCGCCGCGTGGCTCGACGGCCAGGTCCCCGGGGAACGCCCGTGCGTGGTCATCTGCGGCGCGAACGCCGACTGGACCCCGTGACCTACGCCGGCGGGGCCACGCGGTCGAACATCTTCCCCGCCTTCAACAGCGTGGAGAACGAGTAGCCCGGCCTAGGCGATCCACGCGGGCAGTTCCGTTTCCAGGCCCATGATCCGCGTGGTCGGCCTGCGGCGCGGCCACTTCCCGGCGGTGGTGACCTCCGCCAGGTTCTCCGCGAACGCCTTCCGCTGTCCCGGGGCCGCGACCGGCCACCGCAGTCTGAGCACCGGCCGGACCGGCGCGAGGAACTCCCTGACCGTTTCGTGCGCGCCGGCCGACCGGGCCCGGTGGTCCCGTTCGGCCCGGTAGGCCAGTTCCAGCTCGATCCGCGGTGGCGCGCCGCCCGCCTGGTGGTGGCACCGGGTGAGCATCCGGGTGATCTCCTCCAGTGCCAGCCGCACCGTGCCGGACATCCGGTCCTGCCACAGCCCGGGGAACGGCACGTTCGGCGCCTGGGTGAGCGCTTCCTCCCGCATCACGATCAGCGCCCGCACTGCCGTCCCGGCGAACTCCACGCGAAGCCGCGCCCACCGGCCGCCGACGTCGACGTACAGCAGTGGCGCGCCGACCGCGCAACCGCGGCGGATGCGCTCGCGCGCCTCGACGAGCGGGTGGTCGAGCACCACCTCGCCGTCGTGACGGTGTTCCGGCAGCACGAAGACGAACTCCAGTTGCTCGCCGGTGAGCTTCAGGCGCGCCGGGAAGAGCGTCCCGAAGTCGTGCATGAACGCCGAGCCGACGGCCAGCGCCTCGATGCTGGACCCGTCTCGGGTCATCACCGCCTCCTCCGCCGTGCGCACCGCTCCCCGGGTGAGCTACACCTGCAGTTCGGACTCGATGCGCTTGAGGTAGTGCCGCGCCAGCGCGAGATTGGCCTGGTCGCGGTCGAGCACCAGGTACAGGAACAGCGTGCTCCGCGCGCCCAGCGCGGTGTCGAGCAGCCGGATCAGGTGGTACTGGCGGCGAAGCGTGATCAGGATGTCCTCGATGCTGTCGTTGAGCGCGAGCGAGGACATCACGCGCAGCTTGGATCTGACCACGTCGGTGTTGCCCGCCGCCGCCACCTCCAGGTCGAACCAGTCACCTCCCCCGGCGGTGCCGAGCGACATCCCGCTCTCGTAGTCGACCAGCGCGACCCCGAGCGCGCCGGTGATCGACATGGATTCCTTCAGTGCGGTGTCGATGTTCATCGAAAAACTCCACTTCCTCGGTGTGCTCGGGGACCGGGTCCCGCCGGTCAGTGCCGGGACCCCACTCGGTCGGCCAGGATCGAGCCGATCCGCTCGATGACCGGGCGGCAGGCGAACAGCAGCCGCCCGACGTTCAACTCCTTGTCTCCGATGACGACCATCAGCGCCGACCGGCTGATGGCGAAGACGGCCATGTAGCCCTCACTGCCGAAAACCACGGTCTGGCCGAGCGTTCCCTTGCCCGTCACCTCGACCGCCTGGCGCGCGATGCCCAGGTCGGCGGCGGCCAGCGCGGAGAGCTTCGCCGGATCGATGCTCATCGCCGCGTCCGCGACGATGGGGATCCCGTCGACCGCGGCTATCACCGTGTCGGTCACCCCGGTGACGCTTTCCCGGAGAGTGCGCAACTCGGCGATCAGTGCGTCGAAATCCACAAACCTTACTTTCTGCTACGGGAAATTCAAAGCCGGGAAAACTTAAACAGATTCACCCGGCCGGCACCACGGCCCACCAGCAGCACCACTCGATCGCGTGAAGCGCGACCAATGCTGTAACAACGAATTCCTGGCCCTCACCAACAATTCCCCGACATCGGACGGTTATTGGGCAACAGAAAAAGAAAACGGGCTCAAACAGGCGACATTCGCCCGTTTGAGCCCGTCTGTTGGGCCGTCAGGAGCAGCGGTAGTGCGAAGGCCGCTTCGCCTCGACCCCGGCGATCGTGCGCTCGTCGTCGCTGAGTCCGGCCAGCGTGAAATTGGTCGTGATCGGCTGCGCCACGACCGCGCCGTCACGCCAGAGCACCACGCCCGACTGGGAGCCGTAACCGGCGATGGTCCCGTTGCCGCCGAGGGAAACCCCTTCGCGGAGACCGGTGCGGATGGTGCGGACCAGTTCGCCCCGCGCGTTCCACTCGGCCGCCGCGTAGCTGCCGGCTCCGTCGACGCTGCCGACGACCCGGCCGCCCCGGATGCCCCATGGCGTGCTGGAGCCGTCGGCGCCCATCGACGCGAGCACCCGCCACTGACCCGCGGGGTCCACCACGTAACCGCCGGTACCGGCGTCGGTCTGCACGATGACCCGGCCCTGCTCGTCGAGGTCGGCGAGGTGGTGGTAGCCGAGGTTCTGCGGGGTGGGCAGCTCGCGGTAGGTGCCGGGCGCGTTCCCCGGCCACACCACCAGGATGAGCCGCGAGCCGGCGTCGGCCCAGCCGGCGACGTCGCCGGCGTTGTTGACCGCCCACGCCGATGAGCTGGTCCACGCGGGATTCGCGGGCAGCTTGGTGACCTGGCCACCGTGGCCGACGGTCACCGCGTGGAAGACGCCGTCGACGACGGTGTCGCCGATCACCAGGCCGGAGGCGTTCACGTCGCGCAGGTGCGGCACGCTGGTGTCGGCCCGGAACACCACCTTCCCGTTGTCCCACAACGTTCCCCGGGGGTCGGCGACACCGTCGCCCCAGAGCGGCCTCAGCCCGGTGATGCCCACCGCGTACCGGCTGCCGTCGTAGGCGTCGACCTCACCGATCTCCGCGCCCGGCGGCAGGTCCCAGACGGTCTTCTGCCAGGCGCAGGCCGCCGCCGGTTCCGCCGCCACGGCCGGACCGGCGGGGATCGCCGCCAGCGCCGCCCCGAACACGGCCGTGGCGAGTACGCGTCTCAGTCGTTTCTCCGACACCAAAGCACCTTTCTGTCCTGAATGGATGGTCAGCCGCAGGTCCACACCGTCGGCATGTGCTTGCCACCGGGGATCGCCCAGCTCCGGCCCGCGATCGCGCCGTCGTCGCTGGACACCAGGAGCTGCAGCCCGTGGGTCTCGGTGAAGTTCAGCGTGGAGCCGAGCGTGGTCCGCTGCCACACCCCGAATTCGCGCCAGTCCGGATCGTCGGTGCGGCCGACGAGCTGCCCGTCGTCGTTGATGCCCCGGATGTCCGCGGACCGCGTCACCTCACGCGGCTGCCCGTCCCGGTCCCAGAGCACGCTGCGGAAGAAGGCGCCCGTCTCGTAGCTGGCTTCGCCGATGACCCGGCCGTTCGAGATCCCCCGGGTGATGACGTCGTAAGCCCCTTCGGGCAGCGGCAACCGGCGCGCCACCCCGTCCCGCCAGAGGTACGGCACCTGGTTGTAGTCCTCTTCGACCGAGACCAGCACGGTGCCGTCCTCGTCGATGCCGTCGGCGGTGGCCCGCGTCCCGGGCAGGCCGGTCAGCTCCACCACCGTGCCCGGTGCGTCGGCGGGCCAGATGACCGGATGCCAGAAGGGCCCGTCCTCGGCCATCGTCTCGACGGCGCCGACGATGTCACCTTTGTCGTTGACGCCTTCGGCCATCGACTGGCCGGCACCGGGCAGTTCGGGCAGGCGCTCCATCCGGCCGTCGCGCGACCGGATGGCGGCGCGGAAACCGGTCTGCTGGTAGGCGATGCCGACCACGGTCCCGGCGTTGTTCACCCCGGTGATGGTCAGCCGCTTCTGGAACTCGGGGTCGTCGAGGTTGCCGAACTCGGTGAACTGGCCGTTCTTCCACCGCACGGCCCGGCTGCCCTGCTCGGAGTCCGCGCCGTAGGAGACGCTGCCCGCGTAGCCGCCGGTGCCGTCCGCCGCGTCCACCCCGCCGGTGAGTGCGCCGGACGGCAGCGGCAGGACGGTCCGCGTCCAGGTGCACGCGTCCGGTGCGGCGGGCCCCGCCGAGGCCGCGGGCGCCACCGCACCGGTCATCGTCGCGATCAGCACCCCGGAAAGCAGGAAGCGCGTGAGAAACCGGTTCGTCATGCCGCCCATTCACCGGCAGCGACCTATATCCACGCCATATTCCGGGAAACGGACTAACGCAGCTCGGCGGCCGACGGCACGACCACCGCGTAGAGATCACCGATCGTGGCGAGGGCCGCGCGGTGCTGGTCCGCCGCGGCCACCGGACCGGCGGCGGACGGCAGGGCGCGGGTGGCGCAGGCCCCGGCGACCACGGTCGGGGTGTTCCCGCGCAGGAACGCGCCTTCCGCGGTGAACGTGACGCACATGTGGGTCATGAACCCGGCGATCACCACGTCCCGGTGCCCGGCGGCGTCGACCAGCTCCCCCAGTTCGGTGCCGACGAACGAGTTCGGCGCGGTCTTCACCACGACCCGCTCGCCCGGCGCGGGCGCCACGCGCTCGTGGATCCGCCCGATCTCCTGTCGGATGTCGTAGGGGCTGCCCTCGCCGCTGTCGTGCATGACGTGGATGACGGTGGCGCCTTCGGCCCGGGCACGGGCCAGCAGCGCGGCCGCCTCGTCGAGCGCGCTCTCCCAGCCGTCGAGCTCCATCACGCCACGCGTGTAGGTGTTCTGGTAGTCGACGAGGATCAGCGTGGCGCCCGAAAGCGCGGCGGCGGTGGTCGGCAGGCTGCTGATTTCGCGGAGCGTGGTGCTGGTCATCTTGTTCCTTCGGTTCGTCGGGGTACGGCTACCATCGTGGCTGACCTGATCGACCACGGAGATACGGAATCGGGTCAGCCCTGGCCGGGATCGGCCGACATCCGCGAGGGAGGGACCCGATGCGTGCTCCGGGAGTGGCCGTCCTGGCCTTCGACGGCATCAGCCCGTTCCACCTCGCCGTGCCGTCGCTCGTGTGGGGGCCGGAAGCCCCCACCGGCGACCTCGAACCGTGGCCGATCACGGTGGCCGCGCCGGAGCCGGGCCGCCTCAGGACCACCGCGGGCTACGCGATCGACGTGACCGCGGGCCTCGACGCGCTCGACACCGCCGACATAGTCGTCGTGCCGTGGTGGTCCCATCCGGAGTCGCCCGCGCCCTCGGCGGTCTCGGCCGCGTTGCGTGCCGCGCACGAGCGCGGCGCGCTGGTCGTCGGACTCTGCCTGGGGGTGTTCGTCGTGGCCGATGCCGGGATCCTCGACGGCCGCGCGGCGACCACGCACTGGAGGTGGGCGGACACGTTCCGGCGGCGTTTTCCCCTGGTGCGCCTGCAACCGGAGGAGCTGTACGTCGACGAGGGCGACGTCGTGACCGGCGCGGGCGCGACCGCCGGGATCGACACCTGCCTCCACCTGCTCGCCGGCCGGGCCGGTCAGGCCGCGGCCAACCGGGTCGCCCGCCGCATCGTCGCCGCGCCACACCGGCCGGGCGGGCAGGCGCAGTTCATCGAACTCCCGGTCCCCGTCCCGGACGAGGACCCGCTCACCGCCGTACTGGCCTGGATCCAGTCCCGTTTGGACAGTCCACACAGCATCGACGAGCTGGCCGCGCGGGCGCACATGAGCCGCAGCACCTTCACCCGCGCCTTCCGCGCGCGCACCGGCACCACCGTCCACCACTGGCTGGTCGCGCAACGGCTCGCGCGGGCGAGGCACCTGCTGGAAACGACGACGCTCGGCATCGACACCATCGCCACGCGGTCCGGTTTCGGCACCCCGGCCCGCCTCCGCGAGCACTTCGCCACCGCACTGGGCACGACGCCCACCCGCTATCGCACCGAATTCCCCGCGGGACCGCCGGAGCGACGTAGGATCAGCACATGAGCGAATCCCCGGAGGAACTGGCGAAGGCGTTGCGCGCCAAGGCCAGGGCGGCCGCGACCGCGGCGTTGCGCGAGGGACTGGTCGACGTCGAAAGCCGCCACGGCCAGCACGTGGCCGACGAGGTCGTCGGCCTGCTCGACATCGCCGACCTCTACCAGGGCCTCGTCGAGCCGGGCCGGGACTCCGACTCTGCCGACGACTCTGCCGACGACGACCAGCCGTACGAACTCAACACCAAGTACGAGTGGTGATCACTTCTCCCAGGTGTAGCTGATCGAACCGTCGGGATTGATCACCGGCTTGAACGTGGGGTCCGCGGCGGCGTAGCGCTGCATCGCCTTGAACATCTCGTCCCGCATCGCGGGCCGGTCCTCGACGTGGATCGTGGCCCGCTGCCCCAGCGCTTCCCGGTCCACGTTCGGATCGGTCTGGATCGCCAGGTTCCAGTAGTGGCGCTTGTCCGTGCCGTCGGCACCCTGCCCGTCGTTCGTCAGGTAGACGCGGTCGGGGTTGTTCTTGTCGTAGATCTGCTGGGTCACCCGGATCTGCTCGTCACCCTGGGCCGCGGAGTGGTAGCCGGGGATGTTGTCGGGTCCCTCGGGGTCGGCGTCCTTGGCGTACAGCGCGACCTCGCCGCCGAACGAGCCGCCGTACCCGTAACTGCCCTTCCACGCCTCGAACCGGTACTGCTTGCCGGTCACGGGATCGCGGAACTCGATGTTCGGGTGGCTGGTCTCGTGGAGCTTCATCCCGAGCGCCGGGCCCGCCTTGTCGTAGAGGTCGTGCCAGCCGAAGTAGCTCTGCAGCGAGTGTTCCCCGGTGGTGTAGAAGTCGCCGTCCTTGCTGTACTTGAAACCGAAGTGCTGGTACACCTGTTCGGCGAGTTCGGGGTTCTCCATCAGCTTGTCCATCAGCAGGGACTTGCCGAGGTTCGGGTTCTTCATGAGCACGCTGAGGATATAGCTGAGCTCGCTCAGGACACCCGCGTCCTTCTCCCGTGCGGCACGCAGGACGGCACCGGCGTCCTCGTCGATGTGGCCCTTCATATCGCGGATCGTCGCGCCCTCGTCGTTGAGGACCTTGTCGTAGGTCCGGACGATCCGCTCCATGTCCAGGAGCAGCAGCGCTTCCTGGACCTTCGTTTTGGTCTGCTTCGCCCAGGCGCCGGGGAGTTTGAACGGGTTGTCCTCGGCGCCCTGCCACGCCCGTTCGAGTTCGGCCTCCAGTGCCTTGGCCTCCTCGCGTTTGCTCCGGGCTTCCTGCTGCGCCTTCTCCAGTGCGTCGCGGACCACCTCGAAGGAGGCCGCCGACCGCTCCAGGTCGTCGGCCTGCCGCTCGCGGTTCCGGCGGAACGCGTCCAGGTCGGCGAGCGCCGTTTCGCCGGCGTTGCCCTGCCACGCCTGGCTCATCTCGGTGCGCACCCCGTCGAGCTGGGCCTTGACGGCGTGCACGGCTTCCTTGGCGGCGCGGCAGGCGCGGGCCCGATCGTCCAGGTCCGTGGTGCTGCCCTGGTCGAGCTTGTCGGCGAGGTCGTAGATCCGGTCGAACATCGCGGTCACCGGTCCATCTGCGCGAGGCCGTCGTCGAGTGCCTTGATGAAGGCCTCGCGCGCGTCGGCGTCCTGGGCGTCGTAGGCCAGCGCCGCCGCCCTGATCTTGGCGACGATGGCGGCGGTCTGTTCATCGGCGGCCTTGAGGTCCAGTTTCCTGGTCTCGAGCCACACCTCGTAGTCGGCGGCATACCCGGCGGCGCCGCCGGTCCCGCCGGCCCCCGGCGTCCCCTGCACGGTCATCGCCGGGGATTCCGCCTCGCTCAGCTTGTCCGCCGCCGCGCTCAAGTCCCTGACGTGCACTTCGAAGCCCATGCGCCCACCCTCCTGCCGGTTATGTTACAGAGACGATCGAAATGTCTCACCGGTTCCGCCGGATTAGGGCGGGAGTGGGTTCACAGGTACTCCGAGTAGAAGGCGGCCAGGCGCTCGACGGCGGCGTCGACGTACTCGGGTTCGTCGTACATTTCGTAGTGGCCGGCGCCTTCGACCACCATGAGGTCCACCGGGTTGGGCGCGAGTTCCCACAACAGCATGCCGGACTCGTAGGAACCGGTGTTCCCGCGGCGTCCCGCCAGGACGACCTGCAGCGGCTGCGTCATGAGCTGGTCTGCCAGGTGGTAGGCGTCGTAACCCAGGAGGAGCGAGTCGCCGCGGGCGAGGCGCCGGTTCGTCGAATGCGCGCTCCGGCCCCGGTCGGTGCGGTAGAAGGTGATCGCCTGCGTGGTGTCGACGTCGGTCAGCCCGGCCACGGCGGCCTCGTCCAGGGTGTCGGGGAGCCAGTTCAGGCGGGCCAGTTCGCCGGTGCGGTTCTCCTCGAGGCGCGCCGCGGCCATGGCGTCGAGCGCGGCGGCCGGGCCCTCGGGCTGGAACCCCCGGAACGACGTGCCCATGTTGCCGGGGACGACCGTGCCGACCGCCTTGATGCGGTGGTCCGTGCGAGCGGTGTGCACCGCGTACCCACCACCGGCGCAGATCCCGAGAACGCCGATGCGGTCCGCGTCGATGCCGGGAATCGTGCTGAGCGCGTCGATCGCGTAGGAGATGTCCTCCCCGCGGCGGTACGGGTCTTCGAGGTCGCGGGGTTCCCCGCCGCTCTGCCCCTGGTGGGCCGGGTCGAACACGAGCGCCGCGATGCCCCGGGCGGCGAGCCGGGACGCGTAGTTCGCGCCGATCTGCTCCTTCACGCTGCTCCCCGGTGTGGACACGACCACCGCCCGCAGCGGCTCATCCGCGCCGTCGGGCAGGTGGAGATCGGCCGCGAGGTCGAACGGTCCGCGGGGAATCGCGATGTGCTTGAGCACGACGAAAGCACCTTCCCGGTATCTAGTACAATATGGAACTAGTACAGAACTGTACCACTTGGAGGAGGGGTCGCGTGTCCGTGGACGCCGCGCAGTTGTGGACGCTGAACCACCGTCTGCTGACCGTCGTGCTGGACGCCTGCAGCGACGAACTCACCGCGCTCGGCCTGGACCCGAAGGAGTTCTTCGTGCTCGCCGAGGTCGAAGCCTCGCCGTACCCGGCCGAGCTGGCGGCGAAGCTGGTGATCCCCAAGGCCAGCGTGACGGTCTACGTGCGCAACCTGGTCGCGAAGGACTTCCTGCGCCGCGAAATCGACGACGCCGACCTACGACGGCACCGGCTCGCCCTGACCACCGAGGGCGAGGCGGCGCGCGACCGGGCGCTCGCCGCACTCGCGAAGGAGTTCGACCGCAGGCTGGCGAAGATCGCGCTTCGCGACCGCGCCGAACTGCGGCGGATCCTCCTCGCCCTGCTCTAACCCGCGGCGATCTTCGCGATCATCTTTCCGGGGGCGCGGCTGGTGAACATCTCCGGAAAGGTCTCGGGAATGGCTTCGAGCCCGTCGAAGAGGTGCGTCCGGGAGCGCACCTCCCCCGCCGCGACCGCCGGGGCCAGTTCAGCCAGGAAATCCGGGTAGCGGTCGAAGAACTCCATCACGTTGAACCCGCGGATGGTCGCCTTCCGGTAGACGGCCGCCCGCAGCAGGTCCGGCAGGTGGTCCGGGCCCTCGGCGGCGCCGGTCCGGGTGATCTGCGACATCACCCCGCCGACCACGATCTGCGCGTCCGGGTTGAGGTGCGGCAGCAGCGCGGGGAGCAAGGACGCACCCACGTTGTCGTAGATGGTGTCGATGCCGTCGGGCACGGCACGGGCGAGTTGCCCGGCGAAGTCGGGCGCCCGGTGGTCGGCCGCCGCGTCCAGGCGGAGTTCGTCCAGCAGGAGCCGCACCTTCTCGGGCCCGCCCGCGATCCCGACCACCCGCAGCCCGCGGAGCTTGCCGAGCTGAGCCGCCGCCGAGCCGACCGCGCCCGCCGCCCCGGTGACGACCAGCGTCCCGCCGGACCGGGGCCGGGCGATCTCGGTCAGGCCGACCCAGGCGGTCAGGCCCGGCATGCCGAGCACGTCCAGGTTCGTCCACAAGGGAGCCGCGTGCGGATCGACCACCCGGAGGTCCGATCCGTCCGACACGGCGTAGTCCTGCCAGCCGGTGATCCCGGCGACGTGGTCACCGGCGGCGAACGCCGGGTTCCTGCTCTCCTGGACCACCGCGACGGTGAAACCGAGCATGGTGTCGCCGATCCCGATGGGGACCTGGTCGCCGTTCGCGTTCCCCATCAGGATGCGGTTGAACGGTTCGAGCGAGGTCAGAAGGTTCCGGACGAGCACCTCGCCGTCGCGCGGCACGGGGACCGGGGCTTCCACGAGTTCGAAGTCGCTCGCCTTCGGGTTCCCGTGGGGCCGCGCCGCCAGCACGATCCGGCGGTTCACCGGCTTGGTCATGGTGAGATTCCTTTCGTGGCAGCGTTTTGTGCTGGCACCACGGAATCGCACCTCACCGGTCCGGACCAGTGCTCCGCGGGACCCGGGGAGTGGCAGGTCCCCTTTCCGCGGTCCGCTCCGCCGCCCGCACCCGGTACCGTCCCGGTGTGGTGCCGAACTCCCGCTCGAAGGCGTGCGAGAACGCGTAGGGACTGCCATAACCGACCCGGCCGGCGATGGTGGCCAACGTGCCGGAGGTGTCCCGGAGCAACCCGGCGGCCACGATCAGGCGCCACCAGGTGAGGTACGCCATCGGCGGGCGGCCGACCAGCGCGGTGAACCGGCGCGCCAGGGTGGCGCGGGAAACACCCGCCTCGGCGGCCAGGCGGTCGTTCGTCCACGGCGCGGCCGGATCGGTGTGCACCGCCCGCAGCGCGGCGGCCGTCACCGGATCCCCCAGCGCTCCCGGCCAGGTTCCGCACGTCGCTTCGTCCATCCAGGACCGGACGAGGTAGACCAGCAGAAGGTCGAGCAGGTTCGGCAGGGCGACACAGGAACCAGGCTTGATCCGGTCGAGTTCGCCGGACAGCAGGTCGATCGCGGCGCGGAGTTCGAGGTGGCGGCCGACGCGGTGCGGCAGGTGGACGACCTCGGGCAGTTCGGTCATCAGCGGGTGCATGCGGCTGCAATCGAGCCAGTACCGGCCAGAGAGGACTTCGGTATCAGTGCGCGCGTCCTCGATCGCGTGCCCGGCGCCGTGCGGCAGCAGCACGGCGTCACCGGCGTCGAGCGGGATGCGGTCGCCGCTGTCGGTCCGCAGCAGGCAACCGCCCTTCAGCACGACGTAGAAACCCGCGCCCTGGAACGGATCGACCCGCGTGCGCCAGTCCCCGCCCGACCGCATCCGGTGTGACCAGGGGTGCCCGAGGCGCACGGCCGAGATCGCGTCGCTCACCACGTCCATGAGATCCACTCTAAGGTGAGACGCACGCGTATCCGAACGAGCCCATCAAGCATCGAAAAGCTCAGCCGGGCTTCCTACGCTCGATCACGTGATCAACCAGAACGTGCAACGCCTGATCCTCGGCGACGTCGAGGTCGTGCGCCTCATCGAGTGGCACGAGCCGTTCCTGCCCGCCGCCGACTTCCTCCCGGACGTGCCACCGGAGGCGTGGGCGCGCCTGGCGCCGGACCACTGGCAACCGGACACGGGCAGGCCGGTGATCGCGCTGCAGACCTGGGTGCTGCATAGCGGCGGGCGCACCATCGTGATCGACACCGGCGCGGGCAGCGACCGCGAAAGACCAGGCATGGCCCCGTATTTCCACCACCGACGCAGCAACTTCCTGGAACTCCTCGCCCACGCCGGGGTCCGCCCGCGGGACGTCGACGTCGTCGTCAACACCCACCTCCACGTCGACCACGTCGGCTGGAACACCCTCGACGCGGGCGGCGAGTGGGTGCCGACCTTCCCCAACGCCGAGTACCTCATCCCGGCCGCAGACGACGCCCACTACTCCGGAAACGCGGTGCAACCCGTCGACCGCCTGATCTACGAAGACAGCGTCGCCCCGATCCACCGAGCGGGGAAAGCCTTGCTGTGGCAGGACTTCCACCGCATCGACGACAACCTGGTGCTGGAGTCCGCGCCCGGCCACACCCCCGGTTCGTCAGTGGTCCGCCTGACCTCCGGCACCGACCGCGCGGTCTTCGCGGGCGACCTGCTGCACAGCCCGGTGCAGATCCTCGAACCGTGCTGCAACAGCAGCTCGTGCCAGGACCAGGAACAGGCGGCCGCCACCCGCCGCCGCATCCTCGCCAGGGCCGCCGACGAACGGGAACTGCTCATCCCCGCCCACTTCGGCGGCCCCGGCGCACTGGAAGTACGACGGGACGGCAGCCGATTCGCCCTCGGCCCGTGGGCTGACTTCACGCCCTCCCCAGCGCCGGCGACCCCAGCAGGCCCAGCTTCTCCGCGTCCGGCGAACCCGCGTCGGCGTGGTACACCACGAGGGTGAGGCCGTCCGTGCCGCTGATCGCGAGCCGTTCGCGGTGCAGTCGCAACTCGCCCAGCCGCGGGTGGTCGACGGGGACCACTCCCCCGCGCTGGGTTCGCACGTCGTGGCGGTTCCACAACGTACGGAAGCGCGGGCTCAGCAGGGAAAGCTCGTCGATGAGCTCGATGAAGCGCCGGTCGTCGGGGTCGGCGGACCGGCGCAGGCTGGCGGCGTAACACTTCGTGGTCCCGTCCCAGTCCAGATGGAGGTCCTGTTCCGCCCGATCGAGGAACACGTCGAGCAGCTGGTTGTGCCCCGGTGACAACCGTGGCGACAACGCGGTCGCCAGCGCGTTGGCGGCCAGGATGTCGAAGTAGCGCCCCTCGACGAAGGCGGGATGCGGCAGGGTCCGCAGCAACTGGGCGGTGCCGCCCGGCACCGTCTCCGTGCGTGGCCCGGCCCGCCTCCGCCGGGGTTTTTCCGCGCCCAGGCTCAGCAAATGGGCCAGGTGCTCGTCGTCGAGCCGGAGCACTCGGGCCAGGGATTCGAGCACCTGCACCGACGGGTTCCGGTCGCGGCCGCGTTCGAGGCGCAGGTAGTAGTCGGCGCTGATGCCCGCGAGCATGGCCACTTCCTCGCGCCGCAAGCCGGGCACCCGCCGCCTGCCCAGGTCGGCGAGTCCCGCCTGCTCGGGCGTGACGAGCCCGCGGCGAGCACGGAGGTACTCGCCCAGGCCGTTCGACTGGTCGGTCACCGGCTCAGATCTGGTTCATCCCACCGTCGACGTAGAGATTGGCGCCGTAGACGAAACTGCTCTCCGGCGAAGCGAGGAACGCCACGGCGGCGGCGATCTCCTCCGGATCGCCCACCCGCTGACGCGGCAGCCCGGCCGCGACCGTCGCCAGCATCTCCTCGGCCTGCTCACCGAACGCCGAGTCCCACAGCGGCGTCTTCACCGGACCGGGTGAGACCACGTTGACCCGGATGCCCCGGCCGCCGAGCTCGCTGGCCCACGCCCGCGCGTAGGCACGGACGGCCGCCTTCGACGCCCCGTAGGCGCTCATGCCCGCGGCGCCGCCCTCGCCGGCGGTGGAGCCGGTGAGCACCACCGACGCCCCGTCGTTGAGCAGCGGAAGTGCCTTCTGCACGGTGAAGAAGGTGCCCTTGACGTTGATGTCGAAGATCTTGTCGTGGACCTCCTCGGTGAGTTCCGCCAAGGTGGCGAGCGGATTGACCCCCGCGTTGGCGAACACCACGTCCAACCCCCGGCCGCGCTCCCGCACGCGCTCGTACAGCCGGTCCACATCGGACGCGACGCTGACGTCACCGGGGACCGCGGTGGCGTCGCCGATGGCGATGACCGCCTTCTCCAGCTCGGCCTCGCGGCGCCCGGTGATGAACACGTGCGCGCCCTCGGCGGCCAGGCGCCGCGCCGCCGCGAGCCCGATGCCCGCGCCGCCGCCGGTCACCACGGCCGTTTTGCCCTCGAGCTGTCCCACTGTCGACCTCCACATATTTAAGTACCGAGCGGTACTTAATCAACGTAGCACAGCGTCGGCGCCTTGCGGATCGACCGGTACAGAAAAGGGGTAGGATCGGCCGCGTGGACGTTCGGCGGAAGGCACCCCCGGGGCGCCCGCGCGGCTTCGACACCGACGCGGCCCTCGACCGGGCCATGCGCGTCTTCTGGGAGCAGGGTTACGAGGGCGCCACCCTCACCGACCTGACCAACGCCATGGGCATCACGCGCACCAGCATGTACGCGGCCTTCGGGAACAAGGAGGCGCTGTTCCAGAAGGCGCTGGAGCTCTACCAGGTGGGCCCCGCTTCCTACGTGAGCCGGGCGCTGCGGGAACCCACCGCGCGCGAGGTGGCCACCGCGTTCCTGCGCGGGTCGATCAACACCTCGCTCACGCCGGACTGCCCGTCCGGCTGCCTCAGCGTCCAGGGCGCGCTGGCCGCCGGCGAGCACGGGCGCATCGCCCGTGACGTGCTCGCCGCGTGGCGGAACGAAGGCATGGAGCACCTGCGCGAGCGGTTCCAGCGGGCCCTCGACGAGGGCGATCTCCCGGCCGGCAGCGATCCCGTGGTGCTCGCGCGCTACATCATGACCGTGTCGAACGGAATCGCCGTGCAAGCCGCCAGCGACGCCTCCCGCGAAGAACTGCAGCGGGTGGCGGAGCTGGCGTTGCGCAACTGGCCGTGATCAGGGGAGCTGGATCGTGGTGCTGTCCCAGTCACCGCCGCCCGGCGTCTTCTCCCAGCCGTGCACCACTTCCCCGTAACCCGAGGCGAAGTAGCAGAGCTTCCCGTTGACGTCGAGGGCCGTGTCGAGCCCGAACTGGACACCGGGCCGGATCGCCGCGCTGGTCCAGGCCGGTTCCTCCGCGGTGGCCTTGCGGGCCCAGAACAGCTGGTCGTCGGGCGTACTGGCCAAGTGGACCAGCCGGCCGGCGACGTCCAGCGCCATCAGCGGTGACCGGCTGGGCAGGCCGAGGTCGCCCAGGACCCAGTCGAAGCCGGTCTGGTAGCCGAACTTGCCGGGCCCGGTCACGCTGCCGAGCACGAACCGCAGGCGCGCGCTCGCGTCGGCGACCACCGCGATCGAGCCGGGGTACTCCACCCCGGTGGCCACCACCTCCGACTGCCACACCTCGCCGAACTGCCTGCCGTGCCACAGCGTTCCGTCCGACCGGGTGGCCAGGTAGCGCGCTCCGCCGCCGGAGTCGACCAGCAGGCGGGCGGCGCCCACCCCGCCGTCCAGCACGGTGGTCGTGGTGAACTCACCGGAGCCCGGGGCGGTTTCGACCCCGGACAGGAGCTGGCCCGCGCCACGCTGGACGAGGAACCGGATCCGGCCGTCCGGGCCGAGCGCCGCCGAACAGATTTCCAGCACCTGCGTGACCGCGACGGTCTTGGTCCAGGTGCCGTCGGGCTGCTGCCTGCCGAACCACAGCTCACCCTGGTTCCCGCGGACGAAGTACGCGGTTCTCCCCTGGTGGTCCAGCAGCGCCACGGTCCGCCCGTTAGTGCCGTATTCGATGGGCGTGACGTCCCACGGGCCCAGACCGGGGGTGCGCTGCCTGCCGTAGACCAGGAAGCTGCTCATCCGGTCGTAGACCGAGGCAAGGAAGACCAGGCGGCCGCTCGCGTCGAGCACGCACCCGAGCCCGCCGATGTTGCGGGACGCCGCCGAGGCCGCCGGGACCCGCCATGCCGCGGTCACCGCCACGCCCGCGGCCACGGCCTTGCCGAAAGTGCGCCGATTCACCGTCATCGCCCATTCCCCCTCGAATGTCGTGTGCTGACTGCACGCCGGGCGGGCGCCGACGGTTGCCCTTGTGGCAGGGTGTGGGTGATGGCGTCGAATCCGAGCGAATTGGTGGCGGAGTTCTGCCGGGCGTGGGCGACCCCGCGGCCCGCCGAAATCGCGGCGTACTTCACCGAGGACGCGGTCTACCACAACATCCCGCTGCCGCCGGTCCACGGCCGGGCGGCCATCGAAGAGTTCCTGACCGGTTTCTGTGCCGCGTTCGAGGGCATCGAGTTCATCGTGCACCGGCAGATCTGCGACGGTCCCGTGGTGATGAACGAACGCACGGACGTCCTGCGGCGCCGGGACGGGAAAGAAGTGCGGTTACCCGTCATGGGCACTTTCGAAATCGCGGACGGCCGGATCGCCGCGTGGCGTGACTACTTCGACCTGTCCGCGGTGACCGAAGCGCTCGGCTGACCGTCGCGCGCGGCGAGCGCGCTTTCGAAGCGGCTCAGGTCCACGATCGCGCGCCGGTGCGTTCCGCGGCACACCACGGCCGCCTCGTCACGGGCGACGACCTCGAACAGCAGGCGCCTGCCCTCCACGGCGGTCAGCACCACCTCGATGCTCACCGTCGATCCCGGTGGCGTCGGCGCTTCGTGGCTCAGGTCGACGTGCACGCCCAAGGTGCGCTGGTCCGCCCGCAGGAACGGGGCGAGCGCCCGCATGCAGGTCCATTCGACCAGCCCGACCAGGTACCCGGTGGCCAGCACCCCCGGCATCGCGGCGAAGGTCTCCGACTCCGGGAGCAGGTGCGGCACCGTCCGGTGCTCCGGCACGGTGTAGTCGAGAGTGGCGCTCAGACCGGGTTCGAGTCGCGGTTCCACCGTTTCCTCCCTCGACAGAACAGAACACCGCCCCCGCTTGACCGGCGCGTCGGTCAGCCCGGAAGCCTGAGCGATGGTGGCAGGTCAGTAAAGACGCGGCAAGCCCCGCTCCGCGCCGGGTGGATCACCGGGCGAAGGCGTCTCCGGGCTCCGCTCCGCCTCGAGCTGGATCTCGACGTTCGTCTTGTGCGCGATCGGGTCCCAGATCTCCTCGAACGGTCCCATCAGCGACTGGCCGCTTCCGCGACGGCGGGCGCGGACGGCGTACCAGGCGAACGCCGCCAGGAAGAGCGGCAGGCTGCCGAACGCGGCCGCGGCCGCCAGGAACTCCATGCCCCCGACGATACCGTAACGCAACGTTTCCAGAAACACCGTGTTACCGAATCCGAGTAGCCATTGCGATTATCGCAACGAGCACTTATCGTTCCCCGGCATGGACGAGACCGGCGGGCTGCGGGAGCGGGTCCGCGGGCTGATCCGGGCGACCCCCGGGGCGCAGCGCGAGTTCGCCGCCGCGATCGGTCTCGACCAGACGAAGCTGTCGAAGGCGCTGGCCGGTGTCCGCCGGTTCTCCCCGCACGAACTGGTGCGGATCGCCGAGCACAGCGGGGTGACGGTCAACTGGCTGCTCAGCGGCAGCGACGAGGCCGCCACGGTGACCGCGATCCCCGCCGCCGCGGCACGGTCGACCCTGCCCGACGCGGATCCGGACACCACCGAGACCCGGCTCCGGATCCTGGAAACCGCCTGGCGCCTGATCGCCCGGCGCGGTTACCACCAGGTCCGGATCGCCGACATCGCCGAGGCCTGCAAGACCAGCACGGCAACCATCCACCACCACTTCCCCACCAAGGCCGCCGTGCTGAACGAAGCACTGCGCCGCAACGTGAAGCTCGCCTTCGACCGCCAGGTCGCCGAACTGCGTTCGGTGCCCGACGCGCACCAGCGCCTGCTCCGCCTCGTGGAACTCCAGCTGCCCACCGACGGGCTGCTCCGCGACGAGTGGGCGGTCTGGCTGCAGGTCTGGCACGAAAGCGCGCTCAACCCGGGAATCCGGTCCCTGTACTGGGATTCCTACGACCGCTGGTACCGCACCATCGCCATGACCATCCGCAGTGGACAGGACCAGGGCCGGTTCCGGCGGCAGGACCCCGACCAGCTCACCGCGCAGCTGACCGCGCTGATCGACGGGCTCGGCATCCAGGTGCTCACCCGGCGGCCCGGCAGTTCCGTGGACACCATGCGCGAGCACCTGCACCAGTTCATCGAGCACACCATTCTCCAGACCACAGTGGACTGACACCGACCAGCCGAGGGAGACATCCGGCCGTGAGGAAGAACGTCATCATCACCTGCGCGCTGACCGGCGCGGGCGACACCACCGGGCGCAGCGCGCACGTCCCGGTCACCCCCGAGCAGATCGCCGCCGACGCGGTGGCCGCGGCGAACGCCGGTGCCGCCGTGGTGCACATCCACGTGCGGGACCTGGAAACCAAGCAGGGCTCGCGGGACGTCTCGCTCTACCGCGAAGTGGTCGCCCGCGTCCGCGCCAGCGGGGTGGACGTGGTGCTGAACCTGACCGCGGGCATGGGCGGCGACCTGTTCATCGACCGGGAGGACCCGCTCAAACCGGTCGACGGCACCGATCTGGTCAACGGCCTGGAGCGGCTCCCCCACGTCGAAGAACTGCTCCCGGACATCTGCACGCTCGACTGCGGCTCGCTCAACTTCGGCGAGGGCAGCCAGCTCTACATCTCCACCCCCGACATGCTGCGTGCCGGGGCCGGCCGCATCCAGGAACTCGGGGTGAAGCCGGAACTGGAGATCTTCGACACCGGGCACCTGTGGTTCGCCACCAAGATGATCGACGAGGGCCTGATCGACCCGCCGCCGCTCTTCCAGCTGTGCATGGGGATTCCCTACGGCGCCCCGGCCAATCCCGAGCTGCTCCAGACCATGGTGCACATGCTGCCGGAAGGCGCGCAGTGGGCCTCGTTCGCGATCGGCCGCGACCAGCTGCCGTGGGTCGCCCACGCCGCGCTCCTCGGCGGCCACGTGCGCGTCGGCCTGGAGGACAACCTCTACCTGGCCAAGGGCGTCAAGGCCACCAACGCGCAACTGGTGGAGCGTGCCGTGCACATCGTCGAGGATCTCGGCGGCACCGTCGCCTCCCCCGACCAGGCCCGCGAACTGCTCGGCCTGAAGGCGGTGTCCAGTGTCTGAAGCGGCCTTCTCCCCGAATGAAGTGTCCACTGTGGCCTGTGTCGGCGCCGGTGTCATCGGCGGCGGCTGGGTCGCGCACTTCCTCGCCCGCGGTTACCGGGTGCGGGCCTGGGATCCCGCGCCCGACGCCGCCGCGAAGCTCACCCGGCTGGTGGACCGCGCCTGGCCCGCCCTGGTCGAGCTCGGCCTGGCCGACGGTGCCTCCCCGGCCAACCTCACCGTCACCGGCACCCTGGCCGAAGCCGTCGGCGAGGCCCACTTCGTCCAGGAGAGCGCGCCGGAAAAGCTGGACCTCAAACAGAAACTGCTCGCCGACATCGACGCCGCCACCCCGCCCGGCGTGGTCATCGCCTCCTCCACCTCCGGGTACGGCATGACCGAGATGCAGGTGGCCGCGCCCGCCCCGGAACGGCTCGTGGTCGGCCACCCGTTCAACCCGCCGTACCTCATCCCACTGGTCGAGGTGGTCGGTGGCGAGCTGACCGCGGACTGGGCGGTCGAGTGGGCCGCCGAGTTCTACCGCCACGCCGGGAAATCGGTGATCACCCTGTCCCGCGAGCTGCCCGGTTTCATCGCCAACCGGCTCCAGGAGGCGATGTGGCGCGAGGCCCTGCACATGGTGGCCAACGGTGAGGCGACGGTCGAGCAGATCGATCTGTCCATCACGGACGGACCCGGCCTGCGCTGGCCGCTGCACGGGCCGTGCCTGACCTTCCACCTGGCCGGTGGTGAGGGCGGCATGGCGCACATGCTCGACCACTTCGGACCGTCGCTGAAGGCGCCGTGGACCCGGCTCGACGCCCCCGAACTCACGCCGGAACTGCGCGACCGCATGGTCGAGGGCTGCCACGACGAAGCGGGCGACCGGTCCATCGCCGACCTCGTGCGGGAACGCGACCGGGCGATCATCGCCGTGCAGCGGGCCGTGCGCGCGGTGCGGGAGGCCGGCCGTGGCTGAGCCGTTCGAATACTCCGACACCGTCCGCGAGGAGTGGATCGACTACAACGGGCACCTGAGCGAGCCCTACTACGTGCTGGTCTTCGGGGACGCCACCACCGCGATGATGGACGCGGTCGGCCTCGACCCCGCCTACCGCGGCAGCACCGGCTGCTCGCTGTACACAGTGGAGGCTCACGTCCGCTACCTCCGCGAGGTCAAGCTCGGCGCGGAACTGCGCGTGCGCACCTCGATCATCTCCGCCGGGCCCAAGAAACTGCGCTTCTGCCACGAAATGCACGTCGGTGGCGGGCTGGTCGCCACCGAGGAACTGCTCGGCCTGCACGTCGGCGAGCACGGCACCACCCCGTTCCCGGCGCACATCTTCGAACGGCTCAGACAGCTGGAGAGCCCGGCGCCCGGCTACGCGGGGCGTGCCATTTCCTGATCCCGAACCCCACCTACCTCCCCGAACCGGAAGTCCCCGTCATGCCAGGCACCTTCACCAGACGGCAGTTCCTCGCCGCCGGAGCCGGGACCGCCGCACTCGGCCTGGTCCCGGCGCTGTCCGGCTGCTCCGGCGGCCGCGCCACCGCCGCGGCCCCCACCGGCCCGCCGAAACGCGGCGGCACGCTCCGGGTCGGGGTCACCGGCGGGGGCGCGGCCGACACGCTCGACCCGCACATCCCGGCCACGAACCCCGACATCGCCCGCACCGTCAACCTGTTCGAGCCGCTGCTGCACCGCAACCACGACTACCAGCTGGAAATGCTGGTGGCCGAGTCGCTGACCCCGTCGGCCGACGCCCGCACGTGGACGGCCGTGCTCCGCGCCGGGGTGCGGTTCCACGACGGCAGGCCGGTCACCCCGGCCGACGTGGTGGCCACGTTCGCCAGGGTGCTGGACCCGCAGGACCCCAAGAGCGGCGCGGCCAGCCTGAGCATGCTCGGCGAGGTCGTGCCCACCGGCGACCGCACGGTGGAGTTCCGGCTGACCGAGCCCTCGCCCGGCTTCGACGACTACCTCGGCCAGTACATGCTCGGCATCGTGCCGTCGGGGTTCGATCCGGCGAACCCGGTCGGCACCGGCCCGTTCCGGCTGGAGTCGTTCACCCCCGGGCAGCAGAGCGCCTTCGTCCGCAACGAGCACTACTGGCGGCCCGGCGAGCCGTACCTGGACCGCCTGGTGCTGATCAACTTCACCGAGGACGACGCCCGCATCAACGCGCTGCTGTCCTCCCAGGTGGACGCGATCGACCAGGTTCCGGTCGGGCTGATCGACGTGCTCGCCTCGGACGAGCGCATCCGGGTGCTGCGGTCGGAGACCGGGACCTGGCTGCCGTTCACCATGCGGGTGGACCGGCCGCCGTTCGACGACGCCCGGGTGCGCCAGGCCTTCCGGCTGGTGGTGGACCGCGAGCAGATGATCAACCAGGTGCTCAGCGGCCAGGGCCGGGTGGGCAACGACCTGTACGCCCCGTTCGACCCGGCCTACGCCGCGGACCTGCCGCAGCGCCGCCGCGACGTCGAGGGGGCGCGGCGGCTGCTGGCCGAGGCGGGCCACGCGAACCTGACCGTGGAGCTGGTGACCGCGCCGATCCAGGCCGGGGCGGTGGAGGCCGCCCAGGTGTTCCAGCGGCAGGCCGCCGACGCCGGGATCACGGTGAACCTGCGGCGCGTGGACACCACCACCTTCTTCGGCGACGACTACCTGTCCTGGGATTTCGCGCAGTCCTTCTGGTACACGCGCAACTACCTGCCGCAGGTCGCCTCCGGCGCGGTGCCCACCGCCCCGTTCAACGAGACCCACTGGGCGGACCCGGAGTTCCTCGACCTGATCGCCCGCGCGCGGTCCACTGTGGACACGAACGAGCGGAACGCGCTGCTGCGGCAGGCGCAGCGGATCGAGTACGAGCGCGGCGGCAACATCGTCTGGGGCTTCGTCGACCAGGTCGACGCGCACCAGGTCTACGTCGCGGGACTGGTGCCCGACCGCACCGGGATCTCGCTGAGCGGTTACCAGTTCCGGCAAGCCTGGCTGGGCTGACCGGCCCGAGGAGGTGTGCACGAGATGCGAAGGCTCATTCTCCGGCGCGTGCTGATCAGCCTGGCGGTGCTGTGGCTGGTCACGCTGCTGGTGTTCCTGGCGACGCTGCTGCTGCCGGGCGACCCGGCGCGGGCGATCCTCGGCCAGCAGGCCACCCCGGAGCGGATCGCCGCACTGCAGGCCCAGCTCGGCCTGGACCAGCCGGTGTGGCAACGGTACCTGAGCTGGCTGGGCGGGGTGGTCACCGGCGACCTGGGCACCTCGGCGGCCACCCAGGGCCCGGTCACCGCACTGCTGGCCGACCGGATCGCCGCGTCCGGGGTGCTGCTGGTCGCCGCCGCGGTGCTCAGCGCCCCGATCGGACTGGCGCTGGGCACCTGGTCGGCGTTGCGCCGCGGCCGGGGCGCCGACCACGCGGTGTCCGGGGTCAGCCTGGTGATCGCCGCGCTGCCCGAGTTCGTCATCGGCGTGGCGCTGATCGTGCTGCTGTCCACCACGGTGTTCCCGGTGCTGCCCTCGGTCACCCTGGCCGCGCCGGGCGAGGCGGTGTGGGCGCGGCCGGTGCAGCTGGTGCTGCCGGTGGCCACGCTGGTGCTGGTGGTCACGCCGTACATCACCCGGATGATGCGGGCGACCATGATCGACGTGCTGGACAGCGGGTACGTGGAGATGGCCAGGCTCAAGGGCCTGCCGGAACGCGTGGTGGTGCTGCGGCACGCGGTGCCGCACGCGATCGGCCCGGTGGCCCAGGTGGTCGCGCTGCAGCTGGCCTGGCTGGCCGGTGGCGTGGTGGTGGTCGAGTTCCTCTTCCGCTACCCCGGCATCGGGCAGGCGCTGATCGACGCGGTGAACAACCGCGACGTCGAGGTGGTCCAGGCGATCACCCTGCTCATCGCCGCGCTGTACATCGTGGTGAACCTGCTCGCCGACGTGGTGGGCATCCTGGCCAATCCGAAGCTCCGGACCGGACTGGGGGTGGCGGCATGACCACCGCCGTGGCGGCGAAACCGGCGACCCTGCTGCGCCGCGCCTGGGCCCAGCGCCAGGCGAAGATCGGGGTCGCGCTGACCGCGGTCGTGGTGCTCATCGCCGTGCTGGGGCCGTGGCTCGGCCCGCTTCTCACCGGGTTCGAGGCCGGGGACTTCTCCGGGAAGCCGTTCAAGCCCGACGGCGCGGCCGGCACCGACGGGCTCGGCCGGGACGTGGTCACCCGCTTCCTTGCCGGCGGCACCTCGCTGCTGCTCTACGCGCTGCTGGCGACCGCGCTGGGCGTGGCGCTCGGGGCGGCGCTGGGCATGCTGGCCGGGTACAGCGGCGGGCGCCTGGACGGTTTCCTCATGCGCGGCAACGACGTGCTGCTGTCCTTCCCGCAGCTGGTGTTCGCGCTGCTGGCGATCGCGGTGATCGGGCCGGAGGGCTGGCTGCTGGTGCTGGTCATCGGCATCACGCACGCCTCGCGGGTGGCACGCGTGGCGCGGCAGGCGACGGTGGCCGTGGCGGGCAGCGACTACATCCGCGCGGCGGAGATGTACGCGGTACCGCGGTGGCTGATCCTGCTCCGCGAGGTGCTGCCGAACATCACCGGCCCGCTGATGGTGGAGACCGGCCTGCGGCTGACCTACTCGATCGGCTACATCGCCTCGCTGTCGTTCCTCGGCCTCGGCATCCAGCCGCCCGCGGCGGACTGGGGGCTGATGATCAACGAGAACCGCATCGCGCTGGTCGTGCAGCCGTGGGGCGTGCTGCTGCCGGTGCTGGCGATCGCGGTGCTGACCGTGGGCACCAACCTGATCACCGACTCGCTGGCCGCCGCCGCGGCCCGGCGGGAGACCGGAGGCCCGGCATGACCGCCACCGCTCCCCCGACCACCGCGCTGGCGGTGTCCGGCCTCGAAGTGTCCACTGTGGCCGGAGAGCCGGTGCTGCACGGGGTGTCGTACTCGATCGCCGCCGGCGAGGTGCTGGCGCTGGTCGGCGAGTCCGGCTCCGGCAAGACCACCGCGGGACTGGCCGCGCTGGGCCACTTCCGGCGGGGCCTGGCCGCGCGGGCCGGTGAAGTGCTGGTGGGCGGCGAGGTGGACCTGCTCGCACTGTCCGTGGAGGACCGCCGGAAGTTCCGTGGCAGCACGGTTTCCTACATCCCGCAGGATCCAGCGCTCTCGCTGAACCCGGGCCTGCGGGTCGGGAAGCAGATCGCCGAGGTGCTCGAGGTCCACGGGTTCGACGGCTCGATCCCGGCCCGCGTGAACGAGGTCCTGGCGGACGTGGGCCTGCCCGCGGACGAGCCGTTCCAGCGCCGGTACCCGCACCAGTTGTCCGGCGGGCAGCAGCAGCGCGTCGGCATCGCGATGGCGTTCGCCTGCCGCCCGCGGGTGGTGGTGCTCGACGAGCCGACCACCGGGCTCGACGTGCTCACCCAGGCGCTGGTGCTGGAAACCGTCGGCAGGCTGGCGGCCGAGCACGGGGTGGCGGCGCTCTACATCACCCACGACCTGGCGGTGGTCGCGGAGATCGCGACCAGGGTGGCGGTCCTGCACGAGGGCCGGATCGTGGAGTGCGGGAGCACCGCCGACGTGCTGCACCAGCCGCGGCACGCCTACACGCGGAAGCTGATCGCCGCCGTGCCCGCGCTCGCCGGCCCGGCTGGGTACTCCACTGTGGACAAACTAGCCGCCGCGCCCCTGCTGGCGGCTTCCGGCATCGAGGTGTCCTACGGGGACAAGGCGGTGCTGCGCGGGGTGGACCTCGCGGTCGAGCCGGGCGAATGCCTGATGCTGCTGGGCGAGTCGGGTTCGGGCAAGACCACGCTGTCCCAGTGCGTGGCCGGGTTGACCCCGCACCACCGCGGTTCGGTCTCGCTGGACGGCGTGGTGCTCGCGCCCGCCACCCGCTCCCGGACGGCCGAGCAGCGGGGCGCGGTGCAGTACGTGTTCCAGAGCCCGTTCTCCTCGCTGAACCCCCGGCGGACGATCGCCCGGTCGGTGGAGGTGCCGCTGGTCCACCTGACCTCGATGGACCGGGCAGAACGCCGGGAGCGGGTGGCCGAGGTGCTGGCCAGGGTGCGGCTGGACCCGGCGCTGGCGGACCGCCTCCCCGACCAGCTCAGCGGCGGCCAGCGCCAGCGGGCCGCGATCGCCAGGGCGCTGGTGACCGCGCCCCGCGTGCTGATCTGCGACGAGGTGACCTCGGCGCTGGACGTGTCAGTGCAGTCGACCATCATCGACCTGCTCGGCGAGCTGCGGACGGAACTGGGCATGGCGATGCTGTTCGTGACGCACAACATCGCACTGGCCCGGCACGTGGCCGACCGGATCGCCGTACTGCACCACGGCGAAATCGTCGAGACGGGACCGGTGGACCGGGTGCTCGACGCGCCGGAACACCCCTACACGGAGGAACTGCTGGCCAACACGCCGAGCCTGTGACCGCGGATTCGCACGCTGGGCCATCCGCGTAACTCGTCCGTTGGTGTCGCGATCTGCCGTTAGGGTGTGAAAAGTGGACGAGATCCGGGCGAAACTCGCTGACTGCCACGGTGCCGACCTCTCGATGCAGTCTGTGATGTAGCTGTTTGCGCTATGGCTTTCTGCGTACAGGTGGCACACTCTGAAGATGTCTAGCCGTCTACAGGAGCGAGGCAGACATGCTGCAGCTTGGCCAGGTGGATCGAGGAGCGGACACCCCGCCCTTCCGCCAGATCGCCGCGATGCTCATCGACGCCATCGATGATGGCCGATTGGAGCCAGGACAGAAGCTGCCCTCCGAGGCCGCGCTGATGGAGCACTTCGGCGTGGCCCGCATGACGGTCCGGCAGGCCACGCAGGAGTTGCGCCGCCAGGGGCTGGTCGTGGCCGAACACGGGCGCGGGGTGTTCGTGCGCGCGCCCTCGCCCACCCTGCCGGTGCGGCGGGTGGCCTCCGATCGGTTCGCCCGCAAGCACCGCGACGCCGGCAAGGCGGCTTTCCTCGCCGACGCGGAGAAACTCGGCTACCAGCCGAGCGTCGACCGGATCCAGGTCCGGCGCGAAACCGCGCCGCCGCCGGTGGCCGAGCGCCTGCGCGTGGCCCCCGACGACGAGGTGGTGGTGCGCGATCGCCGCTACCTGGCCAACGGCCGTCCCATCGAGATGGCCACCTCGTACGTGCCCACGGAACTGGCCGAGGGCACGCAGATCCTCGACATCAATCCCGGCCCCGGCGGCATCTACGCCCGGTTGGAGGAACGCGGGCACAAACTGGCCTCGTTCACCGAGGAGGTGACCGCGCGCATGCCGAACTCGCGCGAGGTGCGTGAGCTGGGCCTTCCCGAGGGTTCACCGGTGCTGACGGTGATCCGCACGGCCTTCGACACGGATGGGGCAGTGGTGGAGGTCTGCGACATCGTCAAGGCGGCTTCGTCCTACGTCCTCGAATACGACTTTCCCGCCAAGTAACCGTTCTTACTCCGAACGAGTGCACCCGCATGACTCGTCCAGGCGCTAGGAACTCCTCTAGACGACTAGTACAGTTCGGTCATGAGGTCCCCCGGCATGCGCACCCTTCGCCACGAAGAAGGGGAGGGAGGAGTGCCGCCATGATCGAGATTTCGATGGTGGAGCGCGAGGACGCGAAACGCCACGTGTACAGCGAGTCGAACAACTGAGTCGAACCACGAGGGATGAACGAGGCACAGGATGCGTCTGCGGATCAAGCTGGAACACCGCCCGGTCCGGTTCTCCGACGGCGTCATCCAGATCGGCGGCGAGGTGTTCGGCATCGCCGGACGGCTGCCCGACCCGGATGGCGCGGTCTGGGCGCTCCTGGGCGTCCTCGACGGCTCGCGAACGGTGGATCAGGTGGTCACCGACCTGATCCACCGCTTCCCCGATCGCTCGGTGCGGATGGTGCTCGACGGCATCGAGACGCTGGCCAAGGCCGGTTACCTCGAAGACGTCGACGAGCCCGAATGCGCCGCGCTGAGCACGTGGCAGCGGGAGCGCTACGGGCGCGGCCGGGCGCTGAACCAGTGGGTGGACCGGGAATGGCGGGATTCGAGCTGGGAGTTCCAGGTCAAGCTCTCCCGCGCCAGGGTGGTCCTGATCGGGCTGGGCGGGGTGGGCAGCACCGCGGCGCTGGCACTGGCCATGTCCGGTGTGGGCAAGTTGCACTGCGTCGAGCCGGACGTGATCACGTTGTCCAACCTCAACCGCCAGATCCTCTACTCCGAGCAGGACCTGGGGCGCCGGAAGGTCGAGGTGGCGGTGGAACGGCTGCGGGCGGCGAACTCCACCATCACCGTCACCGGCGAACCCACCCGGGTCGACAGCCTGGAGGCCATCCGGGCGCTGGCCGCGGACTGCGACGTGCTGGTGGTCGGCGCCGACCGGCCGAGGGCGATCAGGTCGTGGGCCAACCGGGCCTGCCTCGCCACGGGTACTCCGTGGGTGTTCGGCGGTTACCACGGCCCCCAAGCCAGCCTGGGGCTGTACCGGCCCGGCACCGGGCCGTGCTTCGAGTGCGCGAACGCCGCCGACCGCGAGCGTGACGCGCTGCGGCCGGCGACCGGGATGTGGTTGCCCGCCGAGGAAACTCCCCAGGTGCACGCGGCGAACGCGGCCACCGCGGGCATGGTGGGCAACCTGGTGGCGCACGTGGTGATGAGCGTGCTGACCGGCGCTCCCCCGCTGCCGGTCAACTGCCAGTACGGCTACAGCCTGGCGACCATGGACCACAGCTTCATCACAAGCGTCGAGCGCCCGCACCCGCAGTGCTCGCTCTGCAACGCGGCCTGAGCGTCATTCGCCCAACTGGCGCGAGACGCGCTGGATGAGTTGCGTCGCCTCGCGTCCAGCGAGCGCCGCGGTGTGCAGGTGGCCGAAGAGCCTCGCGTAGCTCGTCACCTCCTCGGGATCCGCGAGCGCCTGCGACCCGGTGATCATCTCGATGGTGACGGTCTCGTCGTCGTAGATGCTGAACCCGTGCAGCGGGCAGACCGGTGTCGCGGTGGTGAACGGCACGATCCGGAGGTCGACGCTGCCGAGCTCGGCGACGGCCTGCAGCCGGTCCAACTGCCCGCGTTGGGTGTCGAGGCCGCCGATCCGCGTCCACAGCGCCGCCTCCCCCAGCACGAACGCCAGGCTCCGGCCGCCCTCGTAGAGCACGGTCTGCCGCTCGATCCGCAGTGCCACCAGCCGATCGAGATCGGCGTCGGTCATCGCCCCGCCCAGGATGGCGGGTCCGGACGGCAGTGAAAGCAACTCCCGCGCGTAGGCCGGGGTCTGCATCAGGCCCGGGATCATCGCCGGGAGAAAGGTGCGGACCCGGGCCGCCCGCTGCTCACGGCTCCCGGCGAGTCGTTGCAGGGACCCCGCGCCGCCGGACTCCCTGACCACCTTCCGGAAGTTCACCTGCTCGATCCGGGCGTCGGCCAGCAGCGCCGCGACCGTGTCCCGCTGATCCAGCGCGCCCGCCGCCGTCAGCCAGTCCGTGACGTCCTGGTCGGTCGGCAACTGCGCACCGGTCTCGATCTTGGACACCCGCGATTGCGGCCAGCCCAGGTGCGCGGCGAACTGGTTGCCGGACCTCCCGGTCACCGCGCGGAGCTCACGCAGCTTCGCGGCGAGCCGGGCCCGGTCGCTTCGCGAGGCACTCACGGCAACCCTCCGCACCCTGCGCATTGCGCATAACTCGATGGTAGTACGCGAATAGAACCTGAATGGTCGATGGAACTGGCGAATAGTTTGAGAATATCCTATCAAGGTCAAGACCGCCAAGCCGGAACGAGGCCCCGATGTTCGCACCACGCGGCCGGGACCGCGCGTCGTTCCGGCACCCGACCTGAGGCGGCGCGGCGCCGCTCCTGGCCACGGGAACGCGTGCCGGTGTCCACGGCCAGCTCGGCAACAGGGTGCGCAGGAGCCGGCCGCGACACCGGTCGAGGGGAGTTCCCGCGGTGGCGACCGCGCGGCTCCGGCCGTTCCACGACCCCCGTCTGGAACGGCCGGGGCGACCCTGCCAGCTCCCGGCGGCCCGCCGGTCCGCCGCGGGAAGTCCGCGACGCAGCACGGGGTGACCCGGATGACGCTCATCGAGACCGCACGCGCGCTCCCCTCGGCGCGCGACCCGTTCCCCGCCCTGCCCCGCCACCGGACCGTGGTCGCGGTCGACGTCGAAGGCTCCACCCGGCGGACCAACCACCGCCGGCGCGACATGCGCGAGGCCCTCTACGACGTGGTCGAGTACGCGCTGCTGGCCGCGGGCATTCTCGAACGCCACCGGGATCCGCTGATCGACCGCGGCGACGGCATCCTCATCCTGATCCACCCCGCCGACTCCGTGCCCAAGGCGATCATCCTGAGCCGGATGCTCCCCGCCCTGGCCGCGGCGCTCGCCTCCCACGCCCACCGCTTGCGGTTGCGTGCCGCGGTGCACACCGGCGAAGTGCACTACGACCGCCACGGCTGCTACGGCGACGCCGTCGACCTCACCTTCCGGCTGCTCGAGGCACCGGATCTCAAGACCGCCCTCGCCGCCGCACCCGCCGAACTGGTGGTGGTGGCGTCCGAAGACGTCTACCGGGCGGTGATCCGGCACGAGTACGACGGCCTCGACAAGAGCACCTTCCGGCAAGCGATCGACGTCCGCATGGGTGGCGAGCGGCACCTCGGCTGGGTGCGGACGAGCTTTACCCGCTCACCCGCGCAGATTCGGCCGGGCGAGTGCGGTGCTCAGCATCGACACCTCCGGTGTTCCAGTGCTGGTGGACAAGCATTGGCCGGTCAGCGGTCCGACCGCGGTGGCGGGGGTGCTGGCTAGGGTCGGCGGGGGCCCGCTGTCGGGGGACGAGCTGGACGCGGCGCTCGGCGTGAGCCGGACGCCGGTGCGGGAAAGCTTGGTCTTGCGCCGAATTCTACGCAGGGTCGCGGGCGCCCGGTGCCGTCCGCCCGGCTCGCCCACGTCCGGTCACACTTGGGCCCGCAAAGAACCACTCCAGGTTTTTCGCCCGGCTGACGATCTTCGCCGACCGGGTGCCCGGGTACTTTCCGGCGGACCGCCCGGCGCGACCCCGAGGAGAGCACCCGCGTTGCCGACGATCCACGAAGAACTGACCGACGCGACCCTGCTGGACGCGGTGCGCGCGGGAAACCTGCTGGCGTACGGCGTGTTGTGCCAGCGGCACGCCGGGCCCGCAGAGGAGTTCGCCCTCCGTTTGGCGGGTGACCCCGGCGCCGCGCACGACCTCACCGCGCGGGCGCTGACCGGAACGGTGCGCGCCCTTCGCCGCGGTGACGGTCCGCGGTGGAGCCTGCGGCCGCACTTGCTGGGCACCATTCGCCGCCTGGCCACCGAAGATCCCGCCGCAGGCGTGGCGGCCGGAGATCCCGCAGGCCTGGCAGCGGAAGATGCCGCCGCAGGCCTGGCGACCCGAGGTTGGGCCGAAGCCGCGTCGCAAGCGGCGGAAGCCACGGTCCGGCGGTGGCACGCCCAGCTCGCCGACCCGGCCTTCCGGCAGCTGCCCCCGCGCTGGCAACTCGTGCTCTGGCACCTCGAAGCCGGGCCCACAGCCACCACGGACCTCGCCGCCGTGCTGGGCACCTCGCCCGGTGGCGCCGCCGCGCTGATCCGGCGCGCCCGCGAAGACCTCAGCGAGCTCGACCGCCGCCCCACCCACAACCACCGCGAGCCCGACGGCCGCCACGCCCGCCAGCCCGACCGCCGCTCCACCCACCACGTCCACGAGCCCGGCAGCCGCCACATCCGCCAGCCCGACCGCCGCCCCACCCACCACGTCCACGAGCCCGACGGCCGCCACATCCGCCAGCCCGACCGCCACTCCACCCACCACGTCCACGAGTCCGGCTGCTGCTCCACCCACCATCAGTTGCGCACCTGGTTCGACGGCACCCCCTCCCACCGCCACCTCGACGAGCACGTGGCCGGCTGCGTCACCTGTCTGTCCACTTCGGTCCGTCTGCTCACCACCCGCCCACCCACCTAAGTCAGGGCAAGCCGCGGGCGATGAGCTGCCGGGCGATCACGTTCTGCTGGATCTCGTTCGTGCCCTCACCGACGATCATCAGCGGGGCGTCCCGGAAGTACCGTTCCACGTCGAACTCGGTGGAGTAGCCGTAACCCCCGTGCACGCGGATCGCGTCGAGCGCCACTTCCATCGCGGTTTCCGAGCAGAACAGCTTCGCCATCCCGGCCTCCAGATCGGCGCGCTCGCCCGAGTCGTACCGGCGGGCGGCGTGCAGGAGCAGCTGCCGGGCGGCGGTGAGCTTGGTGCCCATGGTCGCGAGACGGTGACCGATCGCCTGGTGCTGCCAGATCGGCTTCCCGAACGACTCCCGCTCCTGCGCGTACCGCAGCGCGTCGTCGAAGGCGGCGCGGGCGACACCGGTGGCGCGGGCGGCGACCTGGATCCGCCCGATCTCCAGCCCGCGCATCATCTGCGCGAACCCCTCGCCCTCGGTTTCACCGAGCAACGCGCTCCGCGGCACACGGCAGTCCGCGAAGCTGATCTCGCAGCTTTCGACACCCTTGTACCCGAGCTTCGGCAGGTCCTTCGACACGGTGAAAACCTTCTCCACCAACAGGATGCTGATCCCGCGGTGGGCGGGCTCGGCCCCCGGATCGGTCTTGCACAGCAACGCCACCAAGCCCGCCCGGCGGGCGTTGCTGATCCACGTCTTGGTTCCGTTGACGACGTACTCACCGTCGGCCTTGACAGCGGTCGTGCGCAACGCCTGCAGATCCGACCCGCCGCCGGGTTCGGTCAGCGCCATGGTCGCGCGCAGTTCCCCGGTCGCCATCCGCGGCAGGTACCGCCGCTTCTGCTCCTCGGTACCGAAGGCGAGGAGCAACTCGGCCACCACCGTGTGCCCGCCCATCGCACCGGCCAGGCTCATCCAGCCGCGCGCCAGTTCTTCGGTGACCATCGCGTAGCACCGGGCCGAGACCCGCAGATCGCCGTACGGTTCCGGGATGACCAGCCCGAAGACGCCGAGCCGCTTCATCTGCTCGATCAGCTCCCCGGGATAGGTGTTCGCGTGTTCGAGCTCGCGCACGACCGGCCGCACGTCGCGGTCGACGAACGCGCGCACGGTGTCCACGATGGCCTGCTCGACATCCTCCAGCTGGTCCATGCCCCTCCTCGGCGGTGCGTCAGTGGCGCCGCGGCTGCCCCATCGCGAGCGGCGGCGTGTTGCCCGCCGTCGCCCCTTCGGTGAACTGCGGCGTCACCGCGAAGACGAACTCGTACACCCGGTCGTCGGCGGGCCCGTCGAGCACATAGGACTCCCCGATCCGGATCCCGTTGCGCATCAGCAGTTCCTGGTGCACCGGGAAGGCCGCGCCGTTGTCGTTGACCGGATTGCCCACCACCTCCAGCGCCCAGGTGTCGCTGCCGACCACGGCGGGCCGGAACTGGGCCAGCCAGCGGGCCTCCCGCAGGTAGATCCCGGGCAGCCCGGCCGGCCCCTCCCACCGGAGGACGTCCGCCGGGTCGCGGCGGGCGAGGAGCTGGTTCCAGCCGGTGCGGAACAGCACGACGTCACCGGGTGTGATCCGCTTGATCCCGCCGAAGTCCATCGCCTTCTTGATGTCCTCGACGGTGATCCGGTAGTTCTCCCGCAGCAGCGGCTTGCCGTTGCTCGCCGGTTCGGCGAGGTCGCCGGAGGCGCCTTCAGCAAGCTTCACCCCGAGAATGTCCAGTAGGACCCCGCGGGTGACGATCGGGCCCATGTGCTCGTTGCCGAGCTTGGTGGCGCCGTGGGCGGCGGCGAACTCGGGGCCGCGGAACCCGTTGTAGTAGTACTCGGCCGCACCGACGTGGCAGAGGTTGTCGAGCTGCGAGGCGATCTGGTAGGTGGTGGCCAGCGGTACCGGGTGCTGGGGCGACAGCTCCGCGGCGAACCGCTCCTCGTGGTAGCTGAGCTTGTTCGCCCCGAGCGGTTCGGTGGTCATCAGCACGCCGCCGGCGTCCAGGAACCCCGGCGGCGGCTCGTACCCGGCGATGGTGAGCCGCAGTTCGTGGATGCGGCGGGGATTGGTCTTGAACGCGGGGAAGCCGTTCCACATGAGTTCCCCGAGGTTGTAGGTCCGCACCGGTCTGCCCGGCTTGAGCACGCTCAGCGCCGACGCGGTCTTGCCGGGGGTCACCTCGTTGAACGCGCCTCGCTGGTCCCCCGCGCCGTACCGGCTCGGCGCCCAGTCGGCCAGGTTCGCCGGATCGGCGTAATCGAACGGCGTGTCGTCGAACCCGTCCGAGGCGGCGGGCGCGGCGGGGGCGCTCGCCGACGCCACTCCCGCGGACGAGGCGACCGCGACGGCCCCGGCGGCCCCGGCCAGCCGGAGCGTGGTCCGGCGGCTGGTGCTGTGCCGGGAAAGGTAGTTACGCAGAAGGTCGGGGTTCATCCGTGACTCCTTTGTCGTCTCCACTCCAGATAGCACACCGGCGGAAGATCGGACCAGGTGGCGGTTCCACTCGATCAGGTCGAGTCGCTAGGCTCCCGAGAAAGCGCTTTCCACCTGGGCGAAGGGGTTGATCATGCGCCGCGCGGTGATCCTGTTGGCCGGCTTGCTCGCCCTGGTCACCCCCGCCCACGCCGAGGTCCGCGGCCCCGGGGTGACCCTGCTGCGGGACACCCAGCTCGACGCGTCGGCGCTGTACTTCGTCTCCTACGACGGGCTGGTGAACAACCAGTCCTACCAATCGGAGGCGATCCTCAGCCACGCCGGCTACCAGTACGCCGCCTGGTACACCGCGAACCGCGCCGCCGTGGTCGCGCGTCGCAAGCTGCCCGCCGGCACGTGGGAGAAGGCGGTCCTGCCGCACGCGCTGACCGTCAACGACTCCCACAACGTCATCTCGCTCGGCATCTCCCCCGCCGACGGGCGCCTGCACGTGGCCATGGACGTGCACGACACCCCGGTGTTCTACGCCCGCTCCGAGGCGGGCCTGGTCTCCGCGCCCGCGTCGCGCACCTGGTCGGCGGACCGGTTCGGCCCGGTGCAGCGCACGCTCGACGGGGTGGACCTCGGCGGGATCAGCTACCCGCAGTTCGTCGTCACGCCCGAGAAGCGGCTCCAGCTGAGCTACCGCACCGGCCGTTCCGGCAACGGCACCAACGAACTCGCCGAGTACGACGGCACGACCTGGCGCAAGCTCGGCAAGTGGTCGTCGGCCACCGGCCCGTGGACCGCGCCGAACGGCGTCACCAGCACGACCCGCAACATGTACCTGCACGGCCTGACCTACGGCCAGGGCGGCAGGCTGCACGCCGCGTTCACCTGGCGCGAGGGGAATTCCGGGGTGCTGTGCCACCCGGGCGGACTGACCAACCACGACACCGGCTACGTCTACAGCGACGACCGGGGCCGCACCTGGCGCCGGAACACCGGGCAGGTCGCGGGAACCACCGGCGGCACGCCCGTCTCGGTGTCACCGGACCTCGTGGTGGACCCGCTCGACCCCGACCACGGCCTGATGAACCAGGAAAGCCAGGCCGTCGACCGGACCGGCGCCCCGCACGCGGTGATCAGCTACGTGCCCGGCCGGTTCACCCAGTGCGTCACCGGTTACGCGGCCGACCGCACCCGGTGGGGCCGCACCTTTCACGTGTTCCGCACCCCGGACGGGTCGTGGACCAAACGCGAGGTCCCCATCCAGCCGAACGCCACCGGGCGCACCCGCGCCGTGTTCGACCGCGACGACAACCTCTACCTGATCATGCCGTTCGCCCGGATCGTCACCGCCTCGAAGGCCAGCGGCTGGACCGATTGGACGCTGGTCTTCGACCGCCCCGGCATGAACGTCTTCGGCGAGGTCACCGTCGACCATTCCCGGGTGACTTCCGAGGGCGTGCTGTCGGTGCTCTACCAGCAGCGTTCCACCGGAACCACCCCGTCCCCGATCCGCGTCGCGGATTTCCAGCTGGGTTAGCCGTCACCGATTCGAAGGAGTACCGCATGGACAAGGTGTTCAGCCGCCGGGCCGCCCTGGTCGCCGGCGCGGGGGTCACCGCCGGTCTCGCGCTGCCGGTCACCGCGCACGCCGCCCCGCCCGGCAGCGGCACCCGGTTCGTGCTCGACGCGGACACGCTCGACGGCGGTGAGCAGGTCACGTCGCTGACCCTCGACACCTCGCGGCTCGGGCCGATCGACCCGGCGAGCCTGACCCCCGGCACGTTCGGCGTGCACGCGAAGGCCACCAGCCCGATCGACACCGGCGGCCAGAACGTGGGCTACGACCTCGACCGGGCGGTGACCGCGGCGCGGCTCGACCGGCGCGGGAACATCGTGCTCGAACTGAGCCACGCCGAGGGCCAGCCCGGCGGCGGCACCCTCGGTTACGTCGGCAGCAAGGGCCGCAACGTCCGGCTGGACCTCGTCTACACCATCACCCAGCACAGCCCGTTCCGCCTGCGGCACGGCAAGCCGGTCACGCTCACCCGGTTCACCCAGGGCAAGCTGGCCAATCCCGAGGTCGACGCCTTCACCCACCACGCCTCGCGGTCCGGCATGAAGTACCGGCTGTACTCCCCCGGGTCGCACCACGGCAGGCGGCCCTTGATCGTCTGGCTCCACGGCGGTGGTGAAGGCGCCTCCCTGCCCGACGGGTACTACGACAACGAGACCACGTTGCGCGCCAACCGGGGTGCGCTCGGCTTCGCCACCGAGGAAGCGCAGGAGATCTTCGGCGGCGCCTACGTCGTCGCGCCGCAGAGCACGTCCGCCTGGATGGACGACGGCCCCCGGTTCGCCCCGCTCATCCACGAGATCATCCGCGACGTGCTCCGCACGCGTCCCGTCGACCCGAACCGCGTGTACGTCGCCGGGTGCAGCAACGGCGGTTACATGAGCCTGAAGATGACCACGGTCTACCCGGCCGCCTTCGCCGCGTCGGTCCCGATCTGCGGGGTCGTCACCGCGCGGCGGGCGGGCGACCCGCCGCTGATCCCGGACCCCGAGCTCACCGCGATCAGCACGCCAACTTGGCTGGTCACCTCCCTCGACGACACCACGGTGGACCCGCGGGCCAACACCGTCCATGCGCACGAACTGATCCCCGGTTCCCTCGCCACCCTCTACGACCACGTCGTCTGGGACGGCCACCAGTTCCCCGGCCACTGGTCGTGGATCTACGTGGCCCACAACGACCCGAGCGCGAACGGCACCCGCCTGTGGCAGTGGATGGCGAAGCAACGCCGGTGATCACGCCGCGTGGACGGTCATCGGCAGCGAACGCCACGCCCGCAGGGTGTTGTTCAGGTGCGGGCGTGGCGGGCCGGTGAGTTCGAACCGCGCCACGCGGCGGGCCAGCGCGGTCAGCAGCGCCTCGGCTTCCAGGCGCGCCACGTGCTGGCCGACGCAGTGGTGAAGGCCCATGCCGAAGCCGACGTGCCCGGACGGGTCGCGGGTCAGGTCGAAGGTGTCCGGGTCCGGCCACCGGCGCGGATCCCGGTTCGCGGCGGCGAGGAACATCAGCACCTTGCGCCCGGCGGGGATCGGCACGCCGCCGACGGTCCGCTCGCTCGTCGTGGTGCGGAAGAACGTCTGCACCGGGGACTGCCACCGCACGGCCTCGTCGAACGCGATGCGGGCGAGCCCCGGCTGCTCGCGCACACGTTGCCACTGCTCGGGATTCGTGGCGAACGCGTACAGGACGGCGGCGAGCCCGTGGACCGTGGTGTCCACGCCCGCGGTGAGCAGTGAGCGGACCACCAGCGGTGCCTGCTCCGGGGTGATGTCGCCGTGGTCGGCCGCGGCCCAGATCCGCGCCCCGAAACCGTCCGGCGCGAGGGCTTCCCTGGCGCACTGCGCCGCGACCCAGCCCGACAGTTCCGGGACACGCGGTTCGCCCTTGGCGACGAGCGCGTTGCGCGGGCCGAACGCGTTGAAAGCGTGATCGCCGTAGGGCAACAGGTTCTCCCGGCCGTCCCGGCCGATTCCGACCGCGTCGGGGAACACCCGCAACGGGAACGCCTCGGCCAGCGCGGGCACCGCGTCCAGTTCGACTTGGGTGCCCGTGCCGGGCAGCAACTCCCCCACCAGCCGTTCGGCCTCGGCGAACCAGGATTCGCGCAGCCGCCCGAGCGCCCGCGGCCCGACGACCGAGGAGAGCACCGCGCGCGGGGCGTCGTGGTGGGGCGGGTCGGCTTCGAGCAGCAGGCTCGGTGGCCGCCAGGGTTCTTCGTCGCGGAAGTTCGCCAGGCCGACCCCGGAAGAGGACTCGAAGTGCTGCCAGTCGGCCAGCACCTCGCGCACCTCGGCGTACCGGGCCAGCGCGAACACGTCGTACTTCGGCAGGTGCACCACGGGTCCGGCGTCACGCAGCGCGGTGTGGACGCGGTGCGGGTCGGCGAGCACTTCCGGGGAGAACGGGTCGAGGAGGTTCACAGGTCCAGCACCAGCCGATCGGTGAGGGAACGCGAGACACACGGGAACATGCGATCACCGCGGCCGCGGTCGTCGGTGATCGAGTCGCGGTGGTCGGGCGCGCCCGCGAGCACCGCGGTCTCGCAGGTGCCGCAGGTTCCCGTACGACAGGAGGACAGCACGGGAACGCCCGCCGAGCGGACCGCGTCCAGCACCGACTGTCCTCTTGCGACGGTCACGCATCGTCCCGAGCGGCGCAGTTCGACGTCGAAGGGTTCGTTCCGCACCGGTTCGGGCAGGACGGCGGGCACGAAGCGCTCGGTGCGCAGCAGACCGGGCGGCCAGTCCGCGCACCGGGCCTCGACGGCGGCCAGCAGTGGTGCCGGACCACAGCAGTAGACCTTCACGTCGGCAGCGGGTTCCGGTAGCCAGGCGGCCAGGTCGAGCAGTCCGCGCTCGTCCTGCGGCACCACCGTGACCCGGTCGCCGTGGCAGGCCAGTTCGCCGGTGAAGGCCATCGACGCCCGGGTGCGCCCGCCGTACAGCAGGTGCCAGTCGGCGCCGACGAGCACGGCCTGGCGCACCATGGGCAGCATCGGGGTGATGCCGATCCCGCCGGCGATGAACAGGTACCGGCGGGCGGGCACCATCGGGAAGTTGTTCCGCGGCCCGCCGATCGCCACCCGGTCGCCGACCGCGAGGTGGTCGTGCACATAGGCCGATCCACCGCTGCCGGACGGCTCGCGCAGCACCCCGATCCGGTAGTGGTGGGCGTCCCAGCGGTCCCCGCAGAGCGAGTACTGGCGCGACAGTCCATTCGCGAGGACCACGTCGATGTGCGCGCCCGGGGTCCAGTCCGGCAGCCGGACGCCGTCCGGGTGGGCCAGCGTCACGGCCACGACGCCGTCGGACACGACGTCCTTCGCGCGGACCTGGAGTTCGAGCCGTTCCGCCATGGGCGCTCCTCGTTCCGGGAATCCCGTGAGGATCGGCGACCCGCGGCGGCGGCCACCACCCGATTCTCGCTCAGCGAGAAAGCGCGGCCCGGATCCGCTGGATGCCCAGCGCGGCGGTCGACAACGCGGGCACGGCCCGGCGCGCCGCGCCGTCGTTCGGCACCACCACGCCGAGCGCGGCGTCCACCACCCCGTCGGCGTCGCGCACCGGGACCGCCACGCCGGTCGCGTCGGGGTGGATGTGCCCGGGGCAGACGACCGCGCCCGTGCGCCGGATCTCGGCCAGCACGCGCCGCAGCCGCCGGGGTTCGGTGATCGTGTGTTCGGTGTAGGGCCGCAGCCGTCCGCCGAGCACCTCGTCCTGGACCTCGGCCGGGGAGAAAGCCAGCAGCACCAACCCGGCCGACGAGGCGTGCAGCGGCAGCCGCCCGGCCACCCGCGTCACGTTCACCACGGCTCCCGGCGCGGACAACCGCTCCACGAAAAGAACTTCCCTGCCCTCGCGCAAACCCAGCTGGACGTGGTGGCCGACGACACCGTGCACGTCCTCCATGAACGGCATCGCCGCCTGCCGCAACCCCAGTGTCGGCGCCGCCCGCGACGCGACCTCCCACAGGCGGACGCCCACGCGGACCCGGCGATCCTCCTGCCGTTCCAGCCAGCCTGACCGCACCAGCTGCTCGACCAGCCGGGAGACCGTCGGCACGGGCAACCCCGTCCGCCGCGCGATCTCCGAGACGCCGAGCGCCCGCTCCTCCGGCGCGAACGCCTCGACGATCCGCGTCACCCGTGACACCAGCGATTCGCCGGCTCCGTCCCCCATGGGTCAGCCGTCGGCCGCGGTGAGTGCCGCGGCCGCCCGGACCACCAGGTCCCGGAAGTACCGGTGTTCGGGATCGTTGTCGTACATGGGATGCCACCACAGCGCTTCCACCAGCGGCCCGGCCTCGAACGGGCAAGGCAGCGCCCGCACGCCGAGTTCGGCGGGAATCCGCGCGGCGAGCCGACGTTGCAGCAGCGCCACCCGGTTCGAACCGCTGACGAGGGCGGGAACGCCGAGAAAGGTCTCGGTGACGACCTGCACGCGGGGTTCGATGCCGAGCATGCGCATCTGCCGCGCGGCCGGGGTCGACGCGGTCGGGCCGTGGTAGGTGACCACCCACGGCAACGTCTCCAGCTGCCGGACGGTCAGCTCGGCGCCGACCTCCTCGTTGTCCGCCGAGACCAGGCAGACCCAGTCGTCGAGGTAGAGGTCCTGGTGCGGCAGGTCGGTGACGAACCCGTGCGGGAGCAGCAAAAGGTCGATGTTCGTCAGCACCTGCGCACCCGCGTCTACCACCTCGGGCACGCTGGCGATGAACTTCAGCCGCGCGCCCGGCGCTTCCGCGGCGAGCAGTTCGACGATGGCCGGGGCGAGCACGGCCACGCCGTAGTCACTGATCACCATGGAGAACTCGCGTGCCGACGTGGCGGGCGTGAAGTCGGGTTCGGCGGCGAAAACCCGTTCCACGCCGGTGATCGCCACGCGCACGCGTTCCTTGAGCTGGGCGGCGAGCGGGGTCAGCCGGTAGGAGTTGCCGACCCGGACCAGCAGCTCGTCGCCGAAGTAGCGGCGCAACTTGGCCAGGTGGGCCGACACCGCGGGCTGGCTCAGGCCCATCTGCTCGGCGGCCCGGCTGACGCTGCGCTGCGCCAGCAACGCGTCGAGCGCCACGAGCAGGTTGAGGTCGAGGCGGGCGAGTTTCACCCGGCGAGGCTACATCCACCGGACTGATATCGCCTATCACCGAATTCGTCTTCCCTGATACCGCCGCGGTGCTCGAACCTGGTGGTGTCGCTCAAGGAGGTACGACCGTGCTGGACCGGACCGATCCCGAGGGAGCCATCGCCGCCGCGGCGAAGCGCTGTTCGAACTGGGGCCGCTGGGGTGCCGACGACGTGCTCGGCACGCTGAACTTCCTCGATGAAGCCAACCGGCGCGAGGGCGCCGCGCTGGTGCGCCGCGGTAGCAGTTTCTCGCTGGCGCAGTCGTTCGACATGAACGGCCCGCAGAAGGGCTGGCGGCGCCGGACGAACCCGGTGCACACGATGCTGGACACCGGAACCGACGCCGAGCGCGGCACCCAGGGCTTCCCGCACGGGCTCGGCGGTGCCGACGACGTCGTCTTCATGCCGTTGCAGGCTTCGACGCAGTGGGACGGGCTCGGGCACATCTTCGATCACGGCCTGGCCTACAACGGCCGCCGCGCGGGCGAGGTCGTCACCAGCGAGGGCGACCAGGTGACCGGCATCGAGACGGCCGCCGCGGTGATCGCCGGTCGTGGCGTGCTGCTGGATGTGGGACGCGCGGTCGGCGACGACGGTGAGTTGCCGGACGGGTTCGCCATCACCGAGGAACACCTGGAACGCACCATCGCCGCGCAGGGCGAATCCGCCCGCGTGGGCCGCGGCGACCTGGTGTGTGTCCGAACCGGACGGTTGGCGCGGGCCCGCCGCGAAGGCTGGGGCGACTACGCGGGTGGTGCCTCGCCGGGCCTGTCGTTCACCACCGCGGACTGGCTGCACCGCACCGAAATCGCCGGGATCGCCACCGACACCTGGGGGTTCGAGGTGCGGCCCAACGAGTTCGAGCACGCGTTCCAGCCGCTGCACCAGGTCGTCATCCCGCACCTCGGGCTGTTCGTCGGCGAGATGTGGGACCTCGACGCGCTGGCCGCGGACTGCGTGGCGGACGGGGTGTGGGAGTTCTTCCTCGTCGCCGCCCCGCTGCCGGTCACCGGCGCGGTCGGCAGCCCGGTCAACCCCCTCGCGATCAAGTGAACGTCCACAACGGAGGCCCCGTGCCCCTCGACAGCGTGCTGGTGACCGGTACCGGCCTGGCCGGTACCGCCACCGCCATCCTGCTCGCGTCGCGTGGCGTGGCGGTGGACCTGGTGGAGGTCGATCCCGGGGTGACCGCCCTCGGCTCCGGCATCACTCTGCAGGGCAACGCCTTGCGGGTGCTGCGCGACCTCGGCGTGTGGGACCGGGTGCGGGCCGAGGGCTTCGCCTTCGACGACCTGGGCCTGCGCGCACCGGACGGCACCCTGCTGGCGGAGATCCCGGACGCGCGCACCGGCGGCCCCGGCCTGCCCGCCACGCTCGGCATGCCGCGGCCCGCACTGGCACGGATCCTCACCTCCCGCGCGCGGGAGGCGGGCGCGAAGATCCGGTACGGCGTGGCCGCGACCGGGCTGCACCAGGACGGCACCGGCGCGGACGTGTCCTTTTCGGACGGTGGGACGAGCCGGTACGACCTGGTCGTCGGGGCGGACGGCATCCGCTCGGCGACCCGCCGCCTGGTCGGCATCGAGGTGGAACCCCGGCCCACCGGCATGGGTATCTGGCGTGCGTTCGGGCCGCGACCGGCTTCGGTCACCCGTACCGACCTGGTCTACGGCGGCCCGTGTCACATCGCCGGTTACTGCCCCACCGGGGAGGATTCGCTCTACGCCTACCTCGTGGAGGACGCGCGGGACCGCGGTGGGCTCACTCCCGCGCAGCGGCTGGCGGTGATGCGGGAGCTGGCGTCGGGTTACCACGGGCCGTGGGACGAAATCCGCGAGACGCTCCTCGACCCGGACCGGGTGAACTACACGCGGTTCGAGACGCACGTGCTGCCACCGCCGTGGCACCGCGGCCGCGTTGTGCTCATCGGCGACGCCGCGCACTCGTGCCCGCCCACCCTCGCCCAGGGCGGCGCCCAGGCACTGGAGGATGCCGCCGTCCTCGCCGAGCTCCTGCTCGACACCGGCTCCGTCACCGAGGAACTGCTGAGCGCGTTCACCGCCCGCCGCTTCGACCGGGCCAGAACCGTCGTCGAAGCCTCCAACCAGCTCGGCCAGTGGCTGCTCGACCGTGAGCAGGGTGACGTACCCGGCCTCATGGGCCGCGTCGCCGCACTGGTCTCCCACCCCGCCTGATCACGAAGGGCAAGCTGATGACCGATCGGTTGATCACCCATCTGCGGCACGTCGACCTGGCCGTGCCCGACCACCGCAAGCAGCTCGAGTTCTACACCGGCACCTGGGGCCTGCAGACCGAGCACACCGACGGCGGGCTGTCCTTCCTGGCCGCCGAGGGCTCGCCCGAGCAGTACGTGGTCCGGCTGCGCCAGGCCGAGGACAAGCGCATCGACCTGATCGCCTTCGGCGCCGCCACGCCGTCCGATGTGGACACACTGGCCGGACGGCTGGCGACCGGCGGCGTGCGGCTGGTCAGCGAACCCGGCACGCTGGCGACGCCGGGTGGTGGTTACGGCTTCCGGTTCTTCGACAACGAGGGCCGCACGATCGAGATCAGCGCGGACGTGGCCACCCGCGACCACCGCAGGATCGAGGCGGGCGAATCGATCCCGGTGCGCCTGTCCCACGTGGTGGTCAACTCCGCCGAGCCCGAGCAGACGCGCGCGTTCTACGAGCGGCACCTCGGGTTCCGGCTGTCGGACACGCTGATGCACCCGCACCGGGGCGAGATGATGTACTTCCTGCGGATCAACGCCTGGCACCACAGCCTGGCCATCGCCCGCTGCCCGCACCCGTCGCTGCACCACGTGTCGTTCGAACTGCGCGGCCTGGACGAGTACCTGCGCGGCACCGGCAGGCTGCTGCGCGCCGGGGTGGAGAAGATCTGGGGTCCCGGCAGGCACCTGGCGGGGAACAACACCTTCAGCTACTTCCTCGACCCGCACGGGAACACCCTCGAATACACCACCGAACTCGAACTGGTCGACGAGGACACCTGGCACCCGAACCTGCACGACTTCACCCGGCCCGAGGTGTCCGACCAGTGGGGCACGGCGAACGCGATGAACGAGTTCGTCGCCTCCCGGTCGTTCAACGATCCCGACCGGGGCCTCTTCGTGCCCCCGCCGGTGTGATCGCCATGCGGTTCGCCACCTACGAACACCACGGCACCACCGGCGCGGGCGTCGCGACCGACGACGGGATCCACCCGCTTCCCGCGCGCACCACCGTGCTCGACCTCGTCCGTGCCGGGCTTCCCGCCGCCCTCGACGCGGGTAGAGCCGTCCTCAATGGACAAGCGGTACCACTGGCCGAGGTCCGGCTGCTGCCGCCGTTGGATCCGCCGTCCGTGCGGGACTTCGTCGCCTTCGAGGAACACGTCGAGGGGGTCGTCGCCAGCGTCGGTGACGGCGGCGATGTCGTGCCGGAGTGGTACGAGGCGCCGACGTTCTACTTCACCAGCCCGCACGCGCTGATCGGCGCCCACGACGACGTCCCGATCCCGCCGGGTTCGCGGTTGTTCGACTTCGAACTGGAGGTCGCCGCGGTGGTGGGCCGCGACGGTTCCTCGCTGACGCCGGAGCAGGCCCGAGACGCCCTCTTCGGGTACACGATCTTCAACGACTGGTCCGCCCGTGACCTCCAGCGGCGCGAGATGAAGGTCCAGCTCGGTCCGGCCAAGGGCAAGGACTCCGCCACGACGCTCGGCCCGTGGCTGGTCACGGCCGACGAGTTGGAGCCCTTCCGCGACGACGACGGCTTCCTCGCCCTCGATCTGCGCGTCCTCGTCAACGGCGAACTCGTGGGCCAGGACCTGCTGTCCAACATGGGCTGGCCGTTCGAGGAACTCCTCGCCTACGCCAGCCGCGGCACCCGGGTCCGCGCCGGGGACGTGCTCGGTTCCGGCACCTGCGGCAACGGCGGCTGCCTCGCCGAACTCTGGGGCAGACGCGGGGCGCAGGACCCGCCACCGCTGCGGCCCGGCGACGTCGTGGAGATGACCGTCGAAGGGATCGGCACCCTCCGCAACACCGTCGTCGCCGGTCCCGAACTGCCCCCGGTCCGCCCAGCCCGCGCCCGCTCCCGCGTGCGCGTCAGGAAAGGATGATCCGTGTTCGAGTACTTCCCCGGCAACTACGTCTGGAACCTGGGCGTGGTCGCGACCCTCAACAGCGGCGGGCTCATCGACGAGGTGGACCGCGCGTGCCGTCCCATCCGCGAGATCGCCGCGCGTGGTGAGGACGCGGGCACCCCGGACTTCCTGCGGGCCTGGACCGCGCTGACCGACCAGCTCGCCGCGCGGGCCGAAGAAGCCGAGCGGGCCGGGCACCACCGTACGGCCGGGAAGTTGTACCAGCGCGCGACCAACTACCTCTGCCAGGCCGAGCGTTTGCAGAGCGCCTCGCACCCGGACCGCCTCGCCACCTATCGCCGGGTGCTCGAACTGCAGCAGAAGTCCTTCGACAACGGCGATCCGCACACCACCCGGGTCGCGATCCCTTTCGAGGGCACGAGTTTGCCCGCGTACTTCACCCGGAGCCCGGCCGCCGGGCCGGTGCTGATCATGTGGAACGGCCTGGACTCCACCAAGGAGCACATCTACGCCTCGGGGGTGGGCGAGGAACTCGCCGCGCGCGGGATCTCCACCCTCATGGTCGACACCCCGGGCAGCGGTGAGGCCCTGCGGCTCGGTGGTTTGACCGCGCGCATCGAGACCGAGGGCTGGGCCGCCGCCTGCGTGGACTACCTGGAGACCCGCGACGACGTCGACCCCGCCCGGATCGGTTTGGCCGGATGGTCGCTGGGTGGCTATTACGCGCCGCGTGCCGCCGCGTTCGAGAAGCGCCTCGCGCTCGTGGTCGCGTGGGGCGCGAACCACAACTGGGGCGCGGTGCAGCGCCGCCGCGTCGAGCGTGAGGGCGAACGCCCCGTGCCGCACTACTGGGAACACGTCCGGTGGGTCTGGGGGTTCGACGACCTCGACGCCTTCCTCGACTACGCCGACGGCGTCCACCTCGACGGCGTCGTCGAGAAGATCACCGTCCCCTTCCTCATCTGCCACGGCGAAGGCGACCGCCAGATCCCGCTGGAGTACGCGCACCGCTCCTACGACCAGGCCGTCCACAGCCCGGCTCGCGAACTGCGGATCTTCACCGCCGAGGAGGGCGGCACCGAGCACATCGGCCTGGACCACTTCCCGTACGTCCGCGACTTCATCACCGACTGGGTTGCGGACACCTTCCACGCGCTCGCCGGGTCGTCCAGCTCAAGGTGAACGTGGCCGTCCCTGCGCCGTCAGTTCGGTGACCGCTACGGCGGGCTGATCGCGGTGAGCAGGCGGGCGAGCTTCCACGGCCGTGGCCCCCAGGCGGCGAGTTTCCCGGCGAGCAACGGTTTCCCGATGCTCTGCCGTCCGATGAACACCAGCATGAGCGCGGCGGGATCGGCGGAAAGGCAGGCGTCGACGGCACCGGAGTAGTTCTCGTCGAGCGTGAGCGAACCGCGGTCGAAGACCATGGTGGTGCGGCCGCCGCCGCGCAGGCGCACGTCGAAGCGGGCGCGGAAGGACCCGGCCTTTTCCTGGTCCACGAACGCGGTGGGCGGCAGGGCCGTGATCAGCGGGAGCACCCCGCCTTCGACGGCGAGCAGCGCGTGGTCCCGCCGGATCGGCCACGGGCGGCCGGTGGCACTGGCGAGGTCGTGGCCGTGGATGAGGCATTCCTCGAGCAGGTGCGCGGCGACCACCGACGACGGCAGGCGCAGACCTTGCAGCCACTCGACGGTGTCCGCTCGCGAGGGCGACGCGACGTCGTCGAACTCAGCGGTGCCCGCTCGCGACGCGACATCGTCGAACTCAGCGGTGCCCGCTCGCGACGCGACATCGTCGAACTCGGTGGCGAGCGCGCTCAGGCGATCCGCGAGTGCGGCCGGGTCCCGTTCCCCGTCGTCGGCCAGGAGTTTGGCGTTGACCTCGGCCATGCCCGCCGCAGTCACCGTGGCGTCCGGCACCGGATTCCCGGCGATGGCGTCGATGTCGAAGCGGAAGACGTGGGACAGGTGGGCCGCGACCTCGCTCGTCGTCCACGTGCCGACCGAAACCGGGTCGGCCTCTCCCAGGTTCCGCACGAGTGCGACGAGGCCGGGCACGACCTCCCGCAACGCCGTCCGGACCGGAGTCAGGTGCACTGCGTCCTCCTCTCGGCTGCGGGGCATGACATTGTCAGGTTCGCTTGAGATTGTAAAGTGGACGGTATGAGTCGAAGCTACGGCCAGTACTGCGGGCTCGCCCGCGCCCTCGACGTGGTGGGCGACCGGTGGAACCTGCTCATCGTGCGTCAGCTCCTCATCGCGCCCGCCCGCTACCGCGAACTGCACGACGGGCTCCCCGGCATGGCCACCAACCTGCTCGCCGACCGGCTCCGCGACCTCGAAGCCGCCGGGGTGGTCGAACGACGCCTGGCCGAGGAGGGCAACGCCGTCGTCTACGCGCTCACGCCGTGGGGCGCCGGACTGCGGGAGCCGATCGAGGGCCTCGTCCGCTGGTCCACCCCGCTCATGGTCAGCGGGCCCGGCGGTGACCGCTTCCAGGCGGGCTGGCTCGTCGTCGCCCTCCGGGCCCTGCTGACCGGCAAGCCGGGCACACGCCGGTCGTCGACGGTGGGGATCGAGGTGGACGGCCAGCTGTTCCAGCTCCGGGCGACGCGTTCGGGCATCGAGGTGAGCCCGCGGGACGGGCGCGACCTCGACGCCGTCGTACGCGCCGACGCCGCGATCGTGCTCGGCCTCGCCGCGGGCGCGCTAGCCCTGGACGACGCGCGCGCCCTCGTCGAGATCGAGGGCGACGAGGCCGTCGTACGAGCCGTCTTCGCCGCGCGCGACCCCCAGCTCACCGGCCGATGAGCTGGGTGGCGACGTCGTCGATGTCCACCGCGGTCAGACCGGGCGCGTCGGCGGCGGGCAGCGGGAAGCGCTGGTCCCGCGACACAAACGCCGTGCCGAGACCGGCGGCCGCGGCTCCGGTGATGTCCCAGCCGTGGGCGGCGATCAGGACGGCGTCGGCCGGGGCGACCTGCTCGGTCCGCAGCACCAGCCGGTAGGGCTCCGGGGCCGGCTTGAGCCGCCCGGCCTCATCGGCGGAGTAGACGGCGTCGAACAGCGGGCGCAGGCCGGCGTTGCGCAGTTGCGCCTCGGCCACCTCGGACACGGAGTTCGTCAAGGCGACCACCCCGAAGCCGGCGGCACGCAGGCGGGTGATCGCGTCGCCCACCTCGGGGTGGGCCGGGAGGGTGCGCAGGCGTTCCCCGAGTTCGCGCTGGTGCTCGGGCGTGGCCGTGCGACCACGGGCCGCGGCGATCGGCGGCAGGCACGCGGCGGCGATCTGGCCGAACGGGCGGTAACCACCGGCGGCGGTGAGCGTCAGCGCGTTGTGGATCATCAGGTCGAACCAGTCCCGGCGAGCCGCCGGGTCGCCGGTGACACCGTCGAAGAACTCGTCGAGCGCGGCCAGGTCGAGCAGCGTCTCGTTGACGTCGAACACGCACAGCACGGAAGCCTCCATAGGTACGATGAATGTCGTACCAGCAAGGTACGATAGTCGTCGTACCCTTGTCGAGGAGGCTCTGGTGGAGATGGCCGTACCGCCGATCGACGAGGTCGAGCTCGGGCAGGTGCTCCGCACGCTGGCCGATCCGCTGCGCCGCGCGGTGATCACCGAACTCGCCGCCGACCCGGCCGACGGCGAGCGCGCGTGCTCCTCGTTCCCCATGCCGGTGACCAAGTCGACGAAGACCCACCACTGGCGGGCCCTGCGCGAAGCCGGCCTCATCACCCAGCGCGACGCGGGCAACGGCACCTTCGTCCGCCTGCGCCGAACCGCCTTCGAGCGGCGGTTCCCCGGGCTGCTCACCACGCTGACCGCCCTCTCCCGCGCCGAGGAAACACGCCGATCCCCAGGCTGACCGGCCGTGTACCGGGAATGTACGGCCGGTGGACCGCCCGCGCGTAGACCGGCACCATGCGGAACGACCTGCGGCTCGGTGCCGCTTCCCTGATCCTGTGCGGTCTTGCCGCCTGCGGCGCGCCCGCCGAACCCGCGGCACCACCGGCCGCACCGCCCCCGCCCCCGCCGCCGCCCACCTCGGAACAGGTGGACTGGCTGAACCGCTTCTGCCAGGCGGCGAAGGTGTTCCTGCTGCCCCCGGAACCGCCGGAGGACCTGCACGACGAGTTCACCGCGATGGACCTCAGCTCCTACCTGAGCACGGTCAGCACCTCGCTGAGCAACATGGAATACCAGGCCACCTCGCTCGCCCCGGAGGCGTTCCCGCGTGGCAAGGAACTGGTCGACGCCTACACCACGGCGGCGAAACCGTTGAGCGACAAGGTCGACGAGTACTCGCGCCAGTACACCGCCGGTGAAGAAGTGTTGCGCGGGTACGTCACCGAGACCACCGAGGCGCTCAAGACGGTGAAGCCACAGGGACTCGACCTCACCGCGTTGGTGGCCGCGGACGGCACCGTCGCGCAGGCGTACGAGCGAGCCGAAAGCTGCCGTCCGGTGCAAGACGAGGGCAAGCCGTCCACCGCGCCCGTCGAACTGCCCGCGGCGAAGGACGGCGAAAACCTGTCCGCCTGCTCGGACGGCCGGTGCGAGGTGCTGGTCACCGCCGGGGACGTGGTGCCCGCGCCGAAACGGTTCGGCTTCGACCTCATCCGGGTGCGCGCCATCTCCGACGGCGTCCTGCAACTGGGCGCCAAGAGCGGCGGCGGTTCGCTGACCTCGCCGCTGGACACCGGCCGCGCCACGGTCATGAACGGGCTCGAACTGAAAGCCGTGGCCGTCGGTGAGGGGAAGGCCGTGGTGAGCCTGGCCCCCGCGTGACGCGGTCACTGACCGGAGGTGTCAGTGGGCCCGGCCTAGCGTGGTGATCATGACTTCCTGACCTTCGCCACTGTGTCCACTATGGACACTGTCGCGGCATCACCCGGTGGTGGTACTGCGGTCACGCGTTCAGCGGCACCCCCGCGCCCGGGTTCTCGGCAAGGTGGGCCGTGGACCGCTGGAACCGACCCCGGGGAGACGTCATGACGGACCTGGTGACCGCCAAGATCAGCCACGGTTTCGACCACCTGGACGTCGACGGCGACGGCCTGCTCACCGAGCACGACCACGTGCTCTACGGCCGGCGCGCGGCCGCCTCGCTCGGGCACGAGCCCGGTTCGCCCGCCGAGCAGAAGATCATCGACGCCTACCTGACGATCTGGCGGGACCTGCACCTGCCGCACATCCCGGACGGCGGCACGTCGATCGCCAAGGAGCAGTTCGTCACCTCGACCCGCGGCCTCGCCGACGACCCCGCCGCCGCGTCGGCGACCGTCGGGGCGCTGGCACAGGCGTTCCTCGCCATCGCCGACACGGACGCCGACGGCGGCGTCGGCCCGGCGGAGTTCGCCGCGTTCCAGCGCGGCCACTTCCCCCACCTGACCGACGCCGACCTCGCCGAGGCGTTCACCCACCTCGACACCGACGGCGACGGGCACCTGTCCGGCGAGGAGTTCACCCGGGCGGTCGTCGAGTACTGGACCAGCGCCGACCCGGACGCCCCCGGCAACTGGTGGATGGGGAAGCCGCGATTCCTCGCCGGGGGCTGACCGTCAGCGAGGGGACACGTCCTTGCCGGGGAACCAGTTCCGCGCGAAGTCGGTGATGCGCCAGCCCGTGACCGCCAGCCGCACGGCGGCGACCGGAGCCTGCAGGAACGGTTCGCACTCGGGCACCTTGGCCAGCAGCCGCTCCCGGACCTCGCGCTCGTCGTCGCCCTCGACGATCTGCGCGGTGGCCTTCCCCTGGAGGAACGGCCGCATCGGCGAAGCGTCTCTCAGCACCACGGCCACCGCCGGGTTCTGCCGGATCGCGGCCAGCGTGCGCCCGCTCCGCTCCAGCACGAGAACGAGGGTGAACGGGTCCAGTTCGGCGAAGTACACCCCGCCCGCCCAGGGACCGTCGGTCCCCGCGGTGGCCAGGGTCATCGACGCGTGCGCGGCCAGTACTTCCGCCACGGCCGCTTCCCGTTCGGTCGCGTGCTGCTCGATGGTGGTCATGTCAGCTCCTCCTGTTCCGGCGACGGCCGGTCTTCCGGCGTCGATCGGCGGGGAGCCAACCACGGTGGCGGGCCGCGAAGCCGCCCGCGGCGGACCGGCACACCGGCAGTGCATCCGTTCGGGTCAAGGGGATCGCCGCATCGCGTGACGGGGCACGCACTCGCGCGGGCTTGACCTTGTCACTGTGACAAGGTCTTGACTCTCCCTCGGAGGTGGTCCCATGAACTCGCCACACACGCGGCTGCTCGAAGCGCTGGCCGCGGGGAACTCGTCGACGCGGCTGAAGGCGGCGCTGGCGATCGGCACGCGTCCCGAGCCCGGTTTCCTCGACCCGCTCGTGGCACGGTGCGCGGTCGAGCCCGACTTCTTCGTGCGCGACATGCTCACGTGGGCGCTGACCCGCCTGCCGCCGGAGCTCACGGTCCCCCGCCTGCGCGCGGAGCTCCGGTCCGGCGGCGGGCAGGCCCGCAGCCAGGCACTGCACACCCTGTCCAAGATCGGGGACGCCGGTGCCTGGCCGGAGATCACGCCGTCGCTGCTGCGCGACCCGGACGACGAGGTCGCGCGCAGCGCCTGGCGTGCCGCCGTCGTTCTCGTGCCCGACGGGGAGAAGGCAGCGCTGGCGGCGGAGCTGGCCACGCAACTCGGCCGCGGTGACCGGGAGGTGCGGCTGAGCCTGAGCCGGGCCCTGGTCGCACTCGGTGAGGTGGTCGAGCCCGTCCTGCGCACGGCGATGTCCCATCAGGACCCGGTGGTGCGTGCGCACGCCGGCGCCACCGAGCGGCTCCTGCGCGACCCGGACGCCGGTTTCGACCTCGCCGTCGACGCGGCGAAACGGGTCAACGCGCTCGGCCCCGACCGGGCGGAGGCCGCCGCGTGCTGATCGGTGAGGTGGCGCGCCGCTCGGGGGTGAGTGCCCGGATGCTCCGGCACTACGACACCCTCGGGCTGGTGCGGCCGACCGGCCGCACCGTCGGTGGCTACCGCGAGTACACCCCCGAGGACGTCCGGCGGATCCTGCACGTGGAGGGCCTGCGGTCACTGGGGTTGTCGCTGCGTCAGATCGCCCGCACGCTCGACGATCCGGGGTTCAGCCCGGCCGCGCTGGTCGGTGACCTCATCCGGAAGACCGAGGAGCGGCTGACCCGGGAGCGCGAGCTGCTCGACCGCCTGCACGCGGTCGACGCGGCCGCGCCCACCGGCTGGGAGGACGTCGCGCGCATCATCGAACTCCTGCACGGGTTGGGTTCACCGCACGCCGCGCGGCGGCAGCAGGCGGTCCTGGCCCCGGCCGAGCCGGTGCCCGCCGAGTTGCTGGCCGAAGCGGTTCTCACCGAAGCCGATCCGAACGTCGCCGGGGCCCTGCGGTGGGCTCTGGCGCGGACCGGTGCCGACGGCGTGGCGAGCCTGGCCTCCGGCATGGCTTCCGAGGACGTCGACATCCGGCGGCGCACGGTGCTGGCGATCGCCGAGCTGCCCGGCGAGGAGGCCACCGCGGCACTCACGGACGCGCTCGGTGACAGCGATCCGGCGATCCGCAGGCAGGCCGCGCTCGCACTCGGCGCGCGCGGCGTGACCGAGGCCGTGCCCACGCTCCTCACCACCGTGGCCGAAGGACCGAACGACGTCGAAGCGGCCGAACTGCTCGGAACGCTGGCGCGAGACGCGGACTGGACGGACCGCATCCTGGACGCGCTGGTCGACCGGCTCGGCGCGCCCGCCGCGGACCCGGCGGCACGGCGGCGGCTGACCCAGGCACTCGGCGAGATGCCAGGCGCCGCCGCACTCCCCGTGCTGCGGCGCCTGGCCCACGACGACGACCGGCCGGTGGCCCTCATCGCCTCGGCGCTGGTGCGGAAGCTCAGCTAGCCGGTGGCACCCGCTCGAACCGGACCTTGTTCAGCCAGCCGGGGAGGTCGCTGAGCACGTACAGCTCACCGTGCACGTCGGTGCCGATCGCGGTGGGCTGGGTCGGGAAGTTGCCGATGACGGCGTTCTCGTAGCCGCCGCCCTGGGGCCGCACGGCGAACACCCGGGTCGAGCAGTAGTCGCTCGCGACGTAGGTGCCCCGTGCCTCCGGGGTCTTGGACCCGCGGTACACCACGCCGCCGGTCACCGAGCAGTTGTCGTTGTAGTGGTCGTATTCGAAGACGGGGTCGGTGTACTTCCCGCCCGGGGTGCACTGCTCCGGGTCGAACACCGGGGTGCCCTCCCGGCAGGACCAGCCGAGGTTGGCCCCGCCCTGCCACGGGCGGATGTGGTTGATCTCCTCGACCAGGCCCTGCCCGACGTCCCCGATCCACAGCGAGCCGTCGACCGGGTCGACGGAGAACCGCCACGGGTTGCGCAGGCCGTAGAGCCAGATCTCGGGGCGGGCGCCCGGGACGCCGACGAACGGGTTGCTGCCGGGAACGCAGTAGGGCTTGGCCCCGCAGGCGCGCTTGACGTCGATCCGGACGATCTTGCCGAGCAGGGTGCCGAGGTTCTGCCCGGCCTTGAACGGGTCGAAGGCGTGGCCGCCGTCGCCGAGGGACCAGTAGAGGTAGCCGTCGCGGCCGAACGCCACCTGGCCGCCGTTGTGGTTGCCGTATTCGGCGTGTTCCTGGGTGAGCAGGACCTGCAGCTTGTCGGGGGCGTGGAGCGGGAGGCGGGCCAGGGTCAGCTCGCCCGCGGGCAGGCTCGTGTAGGCGACGTAGAGCATCCCGGTCCAGGCGAAGTCCGGCGCGGGGGTGATGCCGAGCAGGCCGCGTTCGTTGTCCGACGGGTCGATGCGGGCGGTCAGGTCGAGCACCGGTTCGGGCGCCAGGCCGGTGTCGGGGTGGTAGGCGCGGACGGTGCCGTTCTTCTCGGCGATCAGCATCCGGCCGTCGGGGAGGCCGGTGATCGCGATCGGTCTTTTCAGGCCGAAGGCGACCTGTTCGGTTTTCACGGTCAGCTCGGTGAGCGGGACCGGGGGTGGCGGGGGTGCGCCGCCCGCGGCGAGCGGGGGCAGCAGCAACGCGGACAGGGCCAGCACGAACAGGCCGGCCAGCAGGGTGACCGGGCGACAACGCCGTCGCGACATGGTTGAGCTCCTCGAGCAGGGTGGGGGACGCGATCTGGGAGCGCTCCCAATCCTATCGTGACTCCCTGGCGAGGTCCAACAGTCGCTTGTGGACAGTTGTCAAGGGGCGGGTGGAGGCGGCCGCCACCCCAGTCCGCGAGCAGGCACGGGGGCGGGTGCGTCCGGTACGGCCATCTGCCGCGGTTCGTGAGCCCACAGCCGTCATGCCGGTTCGCCGAGGTCGAGGTCGAAGCCACCGGCCGCGAGGTCGTCCAGGAAGCGGACTGGATCCACGAGTTGCTCGACGTGGTGCGCCCCGGACGGCAGCTCGGGCAGTTCGCGGATGAGCAACGCCGCCATGTGACCCGTGGCGCGGCTTTGCCGCCGTCCCGCGAATGACGCCTGGACCGCGCCGGCGCGCACCACCACGGCGAAACCATCCCCGCCGACGTGCACCGCACCGAGCGCGGAGAGCAGCAGGCGCCGAATCCGCGGGCGGCGCAGCAGCCGCGCGACGGCCGGGCGTCCCGCGAGCGACATCAGCCGGGTGACCAGGCGGGAATCCAGGCACAGCCCGGTACGAACGCCGACTCCGAGGGTCTCGGGCAGCGTGTACTGGTCGGAGAACGGGAAGCGGTGCACCACGCGCTCGCCGTACGGGGCGGGAAACCTCAGGGGCCACGAACCCGCCAGCTGCCCCAGCCCGTCGAACGTCCAGGCGAGCGCCGCGGGCCCGTGCACCTCCCCCGAACCCAGCAGCGCGCCGATCACCAGATCCTCCGACGGCGCGCGTTCGGAACACACGCGTGCCAGCAGATTCGACACGCCGGGAACCAGCCCGACACTGAGCACGACCGTGGCGCCGTGTGCCCTGGCCGCGCCGTCGAGCCGCGCCAACTCGGCGAGCACCGAATGCGAAGCCGTCACGTCCAGGTAGTGGATACCGCGCTCGACACACGCCCTGGCGACGTCGACATTGCCGGTCTCCGCGCACATGAGCACCGCGTCGACGCCGTCCAGCGCCCGGGCGAGACCGGCGGGATCGGTGGCGTCGACCCGCATCGCCGTGGTGCCGGGAACGGGCTGGGCCGCAGCCGGATTCCGCCCGGCGACCACGACTTTCGTACCGGGACGGCTGGTGAGCGCGTGCGCGGCCTCGCGGCCGACCGCACCGTAGCCACCCACGATGAGGACAGTTTTCATAGTGTCACTATAAGAATGTTTCCATAGTGGCGCTATAGTGATCTCGTGAGCGAGAAAACACCACCGGTGAAGGAAGACGGACGGTCGGCACGGGCCAGGGCCACCCGCGCCCGCATCGTCGGCGCGGCCACCGAGCTGTTCACCACGGCGGGCTACACCACCACGAGCGTCACCACGATCGCGGCGAAGGCCGGGGTGAGCGAGCCGACCGTCTACTACTCCTTCGGCACCAAACGAGCCATCCTCACCACCGCGCTGGACCTGGCCATCGCCGGTGACGACGAACCCGTGCCCACCCTCGACCGGCCGTGGGTGCGCGACGCGCTCGCCGACCCCGACCCGCTCGGCCAGCTGCGCCGTCAGGTCGCCGGTGCCGGGGAGATCTACCTGCGCGCCGCGCCGCTGCTGGACGTCGTGCGCAGCGCCGCCGCCACCGACCCCGACCTCGCCGAGGTCTGGACCACCAACATCCAGCAGCGGCTCACCGTCCAGCGCGCCTTCACCGGCGCGCTGGCCCGCAAGACCACCTTGCGCGGCGGCCTGACCGCCGAGACCGCCGCCGACGTCGCGCTCGCGCTGCTCTCGCCGGAGACCTACAACCTGCTGGTCGGCGCACGCGGCTGGCCACACGAGCAGTGGCGGGACTGGGCCGCGGGTGCCCTCGCCGGCCTCCTCTTGGCGGACACCGACGGGTGAAACCCCGAGTTGGCTAAACTTCCCCACACTAGCGACGGTGGTGGAGGCGAGGTGCCGGTCGATCGACCCACGTCGGGCGGCCCGGCCGAGCGCGAGATCGAACGCACCGGGCGGCGGTACGCGGTGCTCGTGCGGACCGTGGTGCTGCTGCTGGCCGCCTCGCTGACGGTGTTCGTCGCCCCCTTCGAACGATCCGCGCCGGTGGTCGCCGTGCTCGCGGTGTGGAGCGCGTTCTACTGGCCGCGCGCGACACGGGTGCTGGCCGCCGACACCGCCGTCATCGCCGCGGTCTGCCTCGGCGCGCGGTGGATCGACCCGGCGGTCCTGGCCCACGACAGCACCAGCTGGGTGGTCGTCGCGGTGTCGATCACCGTGGTGTGCCACCAGTGGTTGTGCGCCCCGGTGCCGGGCGCGGTGCTCACCGTCGTGCTGGTCGCCGCCTACCTGACCGGCACGGCCATCGCGGACCCGGCACGCTGGCCCGACCTGCTCCCGTTGTGCCTGTGGATCCTGGCCGAAGCCGCGTTGTCCCGTGGGCTGCGCGTACTGGTGGTGCGGGCGGGGCGCGCGGTGGACCTCGCCTCGGCGGGAGCTGCCAGCACCCGCCGCGCCACCGAGATCGCCGCGGCCCGGCGGGCCGACGAACGGGAGCACCTGGCCGCCATGCACGACACCGTGGCGGCCACCATGCTGGCCATCGGCACCGGCATGGTCACCGGCCGCGAGCCGTGGCTGGCCGACCGCGCCGCCAGGGACCTGCGTGTGCTCTCCGGTCGGCTCGACGTCCCGGACGGCCGCCTCGACCTGACCGAGCTCGTCGGCGAACTGGCCCGGCAGAGCCGGGTCAGCGTGGACTTCGACTCCCCCGGCCCGGTCCCGGTGCCCGCCGTCCCGGCGATCGCCCTGTGCCGGTCGGCGGGTGAAGCACTGGAGAACGTCGCCCGCCACGCCGGGGTGACCACCGCACGAATCTCGCTGTCCCACACGGACGACGTCGTCCGCCTCGAAGTCGCCGACACCGGCCGGGGCTTCGACCCGGCGGCGGTTCACCCGCACCGCCGCGGCCTGTCGGAGTCCATTGTGGACCGCATGGCGCGGGCGGGCGGGTCCGCCGCGGTGGTCGCGGCGCCCGGCCGGGGCACCCGCGTCCAGCTGGAGTGGCGGGCGCATGGCTGAAGCCACGGTGGCCCGGTTGTTCCGCGTGCTCCGGCTGGCCACCCTGCTGATCACCCTGGTCTTCCTCTTCGCGCTCGACCTGCCGCTACTGCTGGCGAACGCGGACGCCTACCACTCCTTCGCGGCCGAGGTGACGGCGTTCGCGGTGCTCGTGCTCGTCACCGGGTTCGCCGGGGTCCGGCTGTGGGGCGATCGCCCGCTGAGGTGGTGGCGGTGGCCCGCGCTCGCCGCGGTGTTCGGCGCCTCGGCGGCCGCGGTCTTCGCCGTGCCAACGGAATACGTGGGCACGGCGACGGAGTGGTCCAACGGCACGATCGGCTGGTTGTGCCTGTTGCTGCTGGCCGACCGCAGCCTGGTCTCGGTGCTCGCCGCCCTCGCCGCGCACCAGGTGTTCAGCTTCGGCCAGCTCGTGCTCACCGGCGGGGGCGACCGCGCGACACTGGTGGACCTGGCGATGATCACCGTGCTGGTGCTGGGTTGCCAGCTCACCGTCGCGGCGGCGACCGCCGCGGTGCGCCGGATGGCACAGGAGGCCGCGGCGACCGCCGCGCAGGAGGACCGGGTGCGCACCGCCGAGGCGGTGGCGGAACAACTACACCGCGATCGGCGGCTGCGCCTGGCGAACCTCACCACCACCACGGTCCCGCTGCTGGCCGGGCTGGCGGCGGGCGCGCCGGTGGCCGACCGGGTGGCCTACGCGGTCGAAGCCGCCCGGATGCGGCGGCTGTTCGCCGAGAACGACGACGTCGAAGACCCGCTGCTGCACGAACTGCGTGCCTGCGCGGACGTGGCCGAGCGCAAGGGGGTCCGGGTGTTCCTCGGCACCTGGGGTGAGCGGCCCGAACTGCCGGTGGCGATCCGCCGGGCGCTGACCGAGCCGGTGATGGCGTGCCTCGCCACCACCGTCGGGGAGGCCAGGGTGACCCTGCTGGGCGCGGCCGGATCCGTGACGGTCAGCGTGGTCACCGACGCCCCGCCGCCCGAGTCCGTCCGCGCCCCGGCCGAGGTCACCGTCACCCGGCGCGAATCCGGCGGCCGGTACTGGGTGGAAGCCCACTACCGGCCACCGGCCGAATCCCGTGACCACTAAGGACAGAACCTTTGCCCGATTCGTTTTTTGCGGTAGCATTCGCGGCCGCCCCAAGATGAGAGCGACCGTTTCACCCGATCGTGTTATGTGCGCGGCGGACCGTCTCACGATCTGGTCATTTTACCTGAGATTTACCCGGTTTCCGGTTTGTTGATCATGGAGCTGGCAGTGGTCAGCGGGCAAAGTCGCCGATCCGCCGGGCATATCCTGGCTTTCACGCAGAGTTAACTGCGGAGTCGGAGCCGTACTCATTTCGCCTGTTAGCCTTGATCAACGGCGGAAAAAGCAGCGGCACAACCACGGGAAAGGGGGCGAATGGTGCTGGGCACGGTCAAATTCCGGTTGCTGGTACTGGCGGGGCTGCTCGCTCTGCAGTTCCTCGCCCCCGCGCTCGCCCCGGGCACCCCGGCGGCCGCGCTCGACGGCCTCGGCGGCATCGCCGAAGCCGCCGCGCATCCGGAACGAGAGCGGCCCGGACCCGAGCAGGCCGGGTGCGACTCGCCCGATCCCGCCGCTCCCAACGGTCTTCCCCGCGCCCGCGACCGCTACCGCGCCGCGGCCGACCTGACTCCCCAGCCGCTCGCGCGACCCGCGCTGACCTGCACCGCCGCGGCCGAACGCCCGCCAACAGCGGACCTCGCGCTCGCCCGGCCGCCACACCTCGGCGCGTCCGCGGCGCAGTCCGCCGCGGTGCTCCAGGTCTACCTTCGCTGATCCGGTCACCACGACCGATCCCCCGCCACGCCCGTCACCGACGCCGGCGTGGGGGCACGCCGCTGTGCCCTTTTCGCAGTTCCGTTGTCCATCACCGACGCGCCACCGGATGGCGCGCCAGGAGGAAACCCGAAAATGCAGTCGCTGATCGAGCACGCCCGTTCCTTCCGACGGCAGTGTGAAGACCGCGCCGAATTCGCCCGGCTGGCCGAGGGCCAGTCACCGCAGGTCCTGTTCATCACCTGCTCCGATTCCCGGGTCGTCCCGGCCCTGATCACCGGCGCCCGGCCCGGTGAGCTCTTCGAACTGCGCACCGCGGGCAACATCGTGCCGCCGTACGCCTCCGGCCACCCCAGCGGCGAGGTGGCCACCATCGAATACGCGGTCGAGGTGCTCGGGGTGACCGACATCGTCGTCTGCGGCCACTCGCACTGCGGTGCCGTCGGCGCGCTGGTGCGCCAGGAGGACCTGGACGCCGTGCCCGCCGTGCGCGACTGGCTCGTGCACGCCACCCCGCGTCCGGAAGGCACGGTCGAAGACCCGGCCGTCGCCGACGCGGTGCGGAACCACGTCCTGACCCAGGTGCTGCGGCTGCGCTCGTACCCCGGCATCGACCGGCGCCTGAGCGAGGGCGCGGTCCGGCTGCACGGCTGGTTCTACGAGGTGCACACGGGCACCGTGCTGACCCACCACGCCGACTCCGACACCTTCCAGGCGCTGTGAGGACCACTGTGGACGTTCGAACGAAATTCCCCTATCTGCGCCAGGACTTCACCGCCTCCCTGGTGGTGTTCCTGGTCGCCGTGCCGCTGTGCGTCGGGGTCGCCGTCGCCTCCGGCGTCCCGGCCGAACTCGGCCTGATCACCGGCATCGTCGGCGGGCTCGTCACCGGCTTCCTGCGCGGCAGCAGCCTGCAGGTCTCCGGGCCGGCCGCCGGGCTCACCGTGCTGGTCTTCGAAGCCGTCCAGGAATTCGGCGTGCCCGCGCTCGGGGTGATCGTGCTGGCCGCCGGGCTGCTCCAGCTCGCCATGGGCGCGCTGAAGCTGGGCCGCTGGTTCCGGGCCATCTCGGTGTCGGTGGTCGAGGGCATGCTGGCGGGCATCGGGCTCGTGCTGATCGCGGGCCAGCTCTACACCGTTGCCGGGCTGACCGCCCCCGCCTCCGGGCTCGGCAAGCTGGCCGGGCTTCCCGGCGCGGTCACCGAGGTCATCGGGAACACCACCGCGCTCGCCTCGATCGCACTGGGCGCCGGGACCATCGCCGTGCTGGTGCTGTGGAAGTGGATGCCGAAGCGGGTGCGCACCGTGCCGGGCCCGCTCGCCGCGATCGGGCTGGCGGCGGCCGTCTCGGCGGTGTTCGGCCTGCCGGTCGCCACCGTCCAGGTGCAGGGCCTGCTCGATTCCATCCAGCTGCCCGATCTGGCCGCCTTCGGTGAACTGGCGAGCCTCAGCCTGCTCGGCACCATCCTGGCGTTCACGCTGATCGCCTCGGCCGAAAGCCTGTTCAGCGCGGCCGCGGTGGACCGGCTGCACGACGGCCCGCGCACCGAGTACGACAAGGAACTGATGGCGCAGGGCACCGGCAACACCGTGTGCGGGCTGCTCGGCGCGCTGCCGATGACCGCGGTCATCGTGCGCAGTTCGGCGAACGTCCAGGCCGGGGCGAAAACGAAGGCCTCCCGGGTCCTGCACGGGGTGTGGCTGCTGCTGTTCGCCGCGCTGCTGCCCGGCACGCTGGCGCTCATCCCGCTGCCCGCGCTCGCCGGGCTGCTCGTCCACGCGGGCTGGAAGCTCATCCCGCTGCGTTCGATCGCCACGCTGTGGCGCGAACACCGCGGCGAGGCGCTGATCCTGGTGGTCACCGCGCTGTCGATCGTCGCGGTGAACATGTTCGAAGGCGTGCTGATCGGGCTGGCGCTGTCGGTGATCAAAACGGCTTGGGAGGCCTCGCACATCAAGCTGGAGGTGGTCGACAAGGGCGCCGGTCCGGTGCAGGCGCACCTGTCGGGCAACGCGACCTTCCTGCGCCTGCCCAAGATCCTCGACGACCTGGAGGCGCTTCCCCGCGACCGCCCGATCGAGCTGGACCTGTCCGGCCTGCACCACCTCGACCACGCCTGCCGCACCGCGCTGGAGAACTGGGCGGCCCGGCACAGCGCCGGTCCCGACCCGGTGAAGGTCACCGAACCGGTCGCCGCGGGCGCCCCGGCCGGGTGACGAACGCGGGCTGGGCGGCGCCGATGGCACCGCCCAGCCCGCGCGCTACCGTGCCGCGCTCGTCCAGGCGGACGCGTCCACCTCGGCGTCCGTCTTGGCCAGCACCTCGTCGAGCGTGACCTCCGGGGCGAGTTCCACCAGCCGCAGCCCGGCCGGCGTGACGTCGAGAACGGCGAGGTCGGTGATGACGCGGTCGACCACCTCGGTGCCGGTGAGCGGCAGCGTGCAGCGGCCGACGATCTTCGGGGTGCCGTCCTTGGCCACGTGGTCGGTCAGCACCACGATCCGCTTCGCCCCGGCCACCAGGTCCATCGCGCCGCCCATGCCCTTGACCATGGTGCCGGGCACGGTCCAGTTGGCCAGGTCGCCGGTGGCCGACACCTGGAGCGCGCCGAGCACGGCGAGGTCGATGTGCCCGCCGCGGATCATCGCGAACGAGGTGGCCGCGTCGAAGAAGCTCCCGCCGGGCAACACGGTGACGGTCTGCTTGCCCGCGTTGATCAGGTCGGCGTCCTCGTCACCGGCGAAGGGGAACGGGCCGAGCCCGAGAATGCCGTTTTCGCTGTGCAGGGTCACTTCGATGCCGGGCGGCACGTGGTTGGCCACCAGCGTCGGAATGCCGATCCCGAGGTTGACGTGGTCGCCGTCGGACAGTTCCGTGGCGGCCCGTGCCGCCATCTGCTCGCGGGTCCAAGCCATGGTCACGCCTCCACTTCGCGCACGGTCAGCTTCTCGATCTCCTTCACCCGGGGCCGGGCCACGATCAGCCGGTCGACGAAGATGCCCGGGGTGGTGACCGCGTCCGGGTCGAGGTACCCGTCGGCGAGGTGCTCGGTCTCGGCGACGCAGACCCGTGCGCAGGTCGCCGCGAGCGGGTTGAAGTTGCGCGCCGCCTTGCGGTAGGCCAGGTTCCCGGCGCGGTCGGCGGTGTGCGCGTGCACCAGTGCCACGTCCGCGGTGATGGCGCGTTCCTGGACGTAGGTGCGGCCGTCGAACCGCGCGTGCGGCTTGCCCTCGGCGACCTCGGTCCCGACGCCGGTCGCGGTGTAGAACGCCGGAATGCCCGCGCCACCGGCCCGCATCCGCTCGGCCAGGGTGCCCTGCGGGGTGAACTCGATCTCCAGTTCGCCGTCGAGGTACTGCTGGGCGAACAGCTTGTTCTCGCCCACGTAGGAGGCGATCACCTTGCGCACCTGGCGGTTGTCCAGCAACACGCCCAGGCCCTTGCCGTCGACGCCCATGTTGTTGGACACGATGGTCAGCTCGCGCACCCCGGAGTCCCGCACGGCCTCGATCAGGTCGTAGGGAACTCCGCTCAGCCCGAACCCGCCGACCACGATGGTGCTGCCGTCGGCGAGCAAGCCGCCCAGCGCCTCCGCCGCGTCCGCATAGCGTTTCGCCACTCCGCGCCCTCCACGTCGTCCGTTGGGTGAACGAGCGCGAGTCCAGCGGAAACCCCGTGTTCTGGTCAAACAACTGCTCGGTTGATGGACCCCGGGTGCAGGTCGCGTTCACTGAGTGGACGTAGGCTGCGGGCATGAGCACGCCGGCTTCCCACGTCATCGGACGGGTCAGCGCGGTCCTGCGCGCCCTGTCGACCGCGCGGGACGACGGGGCGTCGACCACCTGGCTCGCCCAGCAGACCGGCCTCGCGCGGCCCACCGTGCACCGGCTGCTGGTGGCCTTGGCCGAAGAAGGCCAGGTCGACCGAGACCAGCGCAGCGGCCGCTGGTTCCTGGGCCCGGAGCTGTACCTGCTCGGTGAGGTGGCGGCACGGCGGTTCGACGCCACCCGGTACGCGCGCGCCAGCGTGCACCGCCTGGCCACCGCGACCGGCGAGAGCGCGTTCTTCTCCGCACGCCGGGACGAGGAAACCGTGTGCCTGCTGCGCGAGGACGGCGATTTCCCCATCAGGTCGTTCGTCCTGTACGAGGGCGCGCGCTTCCCGCTCGGCGTGGTCTCCGCGGGCTTGGTGCTGCTCGCAATGCGGTCCGACCGCGAGATCAGCGAGTACCTCGGCCGCGTCGACCTCACCACGCGCTGGGGAGACACCCACTCCCCCGACGCCGTGTGGGAACGCATCGGCCGGACGCGGGAAACCGGCTACTCGGTGAACCCCGGCTTGATCGTCGAGGGCAGCTGGGGCATGGCCGCCGCGGTGTTCGGGCCGTCCGGCAGTCCCGACTGGGCATTGACGCTCACCGGCGTCGAAACCCGCTTCCGCCCCGATCGGCGCGCCGAACTGGGCACCCTGCTGCTGCACGAGGCACACCAGCTGACCCAGCGAATCCGGACGCGCTCCTGACAGAGGTCGTCAAGCCGGTGCGACCGTGCCGAGTTCGGCCAGTGCCAGCGCGGCCCTGCTCTCCCCGCGCGCATAGGAGCGTTCGGCCGCGATGGACCGCGCGCGCTCGTAGAACTCCTTGGCCCGCAAGGGGTTTCCACCGGCCACGGCGGCTTCGCCCAGCCAGGTCAGGATTTCCACCGCCTCGGTCCAGAAGCCGAGTTCCTCGGCCACCGGCAGGCTCTCCCGGTGCAGCCGCTCGGCGCGCGCGGGATCGCCGTCGCGTTCGGCGATCAGCGCCCGCGACCGGGCCGCCCGCAGCCGGCCCCAGCGATCGCCGAGGTCGTCGAACAACGCGGCGCCGAGTTCCGCGTCGGCCGTCGACGGGTGCACCCGTTCGACCAGTGCCGCGGCCTCGGCCCAGCGGTCCCCCGCCGCCCGCGCCCCGGCCAGGCTCTCCTCGACCATCCGCCGTCCCTCGTCCGGCCTGCCCGCACTGTGCAATCCGGTCCCGACGAACCACCGCAACCGCGCGCGCAGCACCGGATCACCGACGCCTTCGGCCGGATCGCCACCGGCGGACACGGCGGGCAGCGAGCGCAGTTCCATCCCGGCCAGCCACGCCCGCGCGACCACCGAGTGCGGTGACGCGCCGGTGGACAGCGCGGCGTGCAGCGACCGGCGCGCCTCGGTCAGCTTGCTGCGCAGGAACCAGTACCACGCCAGCGCGTTCACCAGGCGCAGCGCGTGCTCGCTGTCGTCATCGGCCACCGCGAGTTCGAGCGCGCGCCGGAGGTTGACCGTCTCGGTGTCGAGTCGTTCCAGGTACCGCCGCTGGTCCGGCCCGCGCAGCCGGTCGTCGGCCTGCTCGGCGGACTCGGTGTGGTAACGCACGAACGCCGCGCGGGTGGTGGCCAGCTCCCCGGCCTCGGCGAGGCGTTCGAGGCTGTAGGCCGCCACCGACTCCAGCAGCCGGAACCGCTCCCCGTCGCGGACCACCAGCGAGCGGTCGACCAGGCGGGACAACAGGTCGAGCACGTCGGCGGCGGGCAGGCCCCGGCCCGCGCAGACCGCCTCGGCCCCGGCCGTCGTGCAGCCGTCCGCGTGCACGGCCAGCCGCCGCAGCAGGGTTTGTTCCTCCGCGGTCAGCAGTTCCCAGCTCCAGTCGAGCATCGCCCGCAGCGTCCGCTGCCGGGCGGGCAGCCCGCGGCCACGCACGGCGGGCAGGGTGAACCGGTCGGCCAGCGCGTCGGCGAGCTGCGCCGGGCTCAGCGCCCGCAGCCGTGACGCCACCAGCTCCAGCGCCAGCGGGATCCCGTCCAACCGCCGGCAGATGGCAGCCACGGCTTCGGCATTGCCCGCGTCGAGCTTGAACCCGGGTGCCGCGGCGGAGGCCCGCGCCACGAACAACTCGACCGCGCTCGACCGCATGGGGTCGGTGTCCTCGGGCAGGTCCAGCGGCGGCACGTGGTGCACGACTTCACCGGGAATGTCGAGCGCCTCCTGGCTGGTGGCCAGCAACCGCGCCCCCGGCACCGCGGCCAGCACCGCGCCCGCCAGCGCGGCGACCGGTTCGACCAGGTGCTCGCAGTTGTCCAGCAGGAGCAGGAACCGCTTGTCCGCCACCGCCTGGCACAGCCAGGCCACCAGATCGGCCAGGTCCGGCTCGGTGGCCGCGGTGTCGCAGAGGCCGAGCGTGGTGATCACCCGTTCGGCGATCTCGTCCACGGTCGACGCCGCCCCGAGTCCCGCCAGCTCGACCAGCCACACGCCGTCGGGGAACCGCGCGGTCATCTCCCGCGCCGCGGCGATCGCCAGCCGCGTCTTGCCGACGCCACCGAGTCCGGTCAGCGTCACCAGCCGCGTGTCCGGATCGGCGCTCAGCGGTTCGCGCACCCGGCCGACCGCTTCCCGCCTGCCGATCAGCGGGGTCAGCGGGGTGGGCAGGTTGGTGCGCCGGGGTGGCGGGGCCAGCCGGGACTCCTGCCGCAGGATCGCCTCGTGCAGCGCGGTCACCGCCGGGCCCGGCGGCACGCCGAGTTCGTCGTCCAGCCGCTGCCTCAGGTCGTGGAAGCTCCGCATCGCCTCGCCCTGGCGTCCGGCCTGGTACAGCGCGCGCAGGTGGATCGTCCGCAGCCGTTCGCGCAGCGGGTGCCGGGTCACCACCTCGCCCAGTTCGGCCGCGAGCGCGGCGTACTCCCCCAGTTCCAGGCGCACCTCGGCCTGGTCCTCGAACACGGTCAGCCGCAGTTCCTCCAGCCGGGTGATCTCGGCCCGGGCGAACAGCGCCTCGGTCACCCCGCCGTAGGCCGGGCCCCGCCACAACGCCAGCGCGTCGGCGAACAACCCGCACCTCACCGCCGGATCCCCGACCGCTCGCGCGCCCTCGACGAGTTCCTCGAAGCGCAGCGCGTCGATCCGGTCCCCGGTGACCAGCAGCCGGTACCCCGCCGGTTCACGGACCACCTGCTCGCGGCCGAGCACGCGGCGCAGCTGGGAAACCTTGGTCTGCAGGGCGTTCGCCGATCCGCCCGGCGGACGGCCCGCCCACAGGTCCTCGATCAGCCGGTCGGCGCTCACCGGCCCGCCGCGGTGCACGAGGAGGTTCGCCAGCAGGGCGCGCACCTTCACCTCGGGCACCTTGACCGGCTGCCCGCACGCGTCCCAGACGGCCAGCGGGCCGAGCACGCCATAGCGCATGGACGCAGCCTATCGCCAGGCGATCATCAGGAAACCGTGCGCGCCGCCGGTCAGCGTGGCTCCCGTCCGTTCTCGTCAACCAGGGAGTTCCATGAGCACATCGACCGCACGGCGCGCCGGGCCGAGGCAGTGGGCGGGGCTCGCCGTCCTGTCACTGCCCACCGTGCTGCTCGGCCTGGACGTCACCGTGCTGTACCTCGCCCTGCCCTCGCTGGCCGAAGACCTGCGCCCCAGCAGCACCGAAACGCTGTGGATCATGGACGCCTACGGCTTCCTGATCGCCGGTTGCCTGATCACCATGGGCACGCTCGGGGACCGCGTCGGGCGGCGGAAGCTGCTGATGATCGGCGCGGCCGCGTTCGGCGTGGTCTCGGTGGTCGCCGCGTACTCGACCAGCGCCGAACTGCTCATCGCCGCGCGCGCGTTGCTCGGCGTCGCCGGTGCCACGCTGATGCCGTCCACGCTGGCGCTGATCAGCACCATGTTCACCGACGCCCGTCAGCGCGCGCTGGCGATCGGGGTGTGGGCGACCAGCTTCGCGCTCGGCATGGCCGCCGGTCCGCTGGTCGGCGGCGCGCTGCTGTCGGTGTTCTGGTGGGGTTCGGCGTTCCTGGTGGCGGTGCCGATCGTGGTGGTGCTGCTGGTCGCCGCGCCGTTCCTCGTCCCCGAGTACCGCGCGCCGCGTAGTGGCCGCTTCGACCTGGTCAGCGTGGTGCTCTCGCTGCTGGCCATCCTGCCGGTGGTCTACGCGGTGAAGCGGGTCGCCAAGGAGGGCTTCGACCTGCCCGCGCTCGTGGCGACCGGGCTCGGCGTGGGGTTCGCGGTGCTGTTCGTCCGGCGGCAGCGCGGGCTGGCCAGCCCGCTGCTGGACGTGCGGTTGTTCGCCGGTCGCACGTTCAGCGCCGCGCTGAGCATCCTGCTGGTCGGGCTGGTCGGCGTCGGTGGGGTGATGCTGCTGGTCACGCAGCAACTGCAGTTCGTCGAGGGGTTGTCCCCGATGGCGGCCGGCGCGTGGCTGGGGCCGCCGGCGCTGATGATGTTCGTGGCCGCGATCGGTTCGCCGCTGGTGGCGCGCCGGGTGCCGCCGGGCATCGTCGTCGCCGTCACGCTGGGGTTGTCCACGATCGGGTACCTGTCGCTGGCGGTGGTGGGCCCGACCGGTGGTGTCGCGCTGGTCGTGGTCGGGTTCGGCCTGGTCTACCTCGGGCTCGGGGCGATCGCCGCGCTGGGCACGGACCTGGTGGTCGGCGCGGCGCCGCCGGAGAAGGCGGGTTCGGCTTCGGCGCTGTCGGAAACCGTGCAGGAGCTGGGTTTGGCGCTGGGCGTGGCGGTCCTGGGCAGCCTCGCCACGGCGGTCTACCGCGGGGAAATCGGCGACCAGGTGACTCCGGGCACCCCCGCCGCGGTGGCCGACAGCATCGCGGGCGCGTCGTCGGTGGCGGACCAGATCAGCCCGGAACTGCTCGGACACGCCCGGGAGGCCGCGACAGCAGGGCTGAATACCGCCACGCTGGTCGCGGGCGTGGCCATCCTGGTGCTGGCGGTCGTGTCCGCCGTGGCGCTGCGCCACATCGGAACCATCGGCAGCAACGAGGGGAAGTCCTGAAATGCACGCATCAGACGCCGTGGGCGAACAGCTCAGGGGGCACGAGCCCCTCTTCCACCGCGCCGAGCTCGGCACGAGCCGGGAAGACTTCGAGCAGATGATGGCCCCGGACTACTGGGAGGTCGGCGCGTCCGGCGCGAAGTACGGCCGTGACCGCATCCTGAGCGAGCTCGACCAGCGCTATTCGACCGACGGTTACGCCGAATCCGACACCTGGGAGGTCCACGACTTCGCTTGCCGCGCCCTCGGAGAGGCGACGTTCCTGGTCACCTACGAACTCCTGCATCGAGGCCGACGAACCAGACGGGCGACCGTGTGGGCTCGCCGACCCTCCGGCTGGCAGGCTCAATACCACCAAGGGACGGTCATCCCCGACTGAAAGCTACGGCGCGATCAGGTCGATCAAGTACTCCTGATCGGCCTGACCGGTGCAAGGACCATGCCGCGCCTCCCGGTCCGCGACGGCCTGTTTGCCCGCGATCCCGATGCACAGCTCGCTGTGCACGGGCTGCAGCCGGTACCGCCGCGAGTCGGGGGCACCGACCGGGTTCAGGCGGAACACCTGCGCGGACCGGCTCTCGCTGCAGTCGTCCCATGGTTCGACCAGGTCCTTGCCGGCCCCATCGGTCCGCACGACGAGGCACCCCACGCCGTGCTCCGGGTGGTGCCACTGGATCTGCACCAGGCCCGTGCCGACCGGCCGCAAGTACGTCCGGGGCGGCACGGCCTGGTCGCACGGCCTCAGCGCCGCCACGGCGTGCTCGTAGCCACCGGTGGAATCGCGCCCCTCGCTGAGGCAGAGATCGGCGGCGGCCGCTGCCCGGATCGTCGCCCAGCTCCCGACCGTGCCCATGGTCAGCCCGGGGATCGGCAGTCCGGCCCCGGCGGCCGGAGCCTGCTCGTGGGCCTGGTCGGAGAACACCGCGTACCCGCCGACCCCCAGCGCGGCCAGCACGACCACCAGCACCACCCCCACCCGCGCGGCGCCCGGCCATCGCCGCGGTGGCGCCGCCGCGGGCACGGGCTCGGTCCAGACCGGGGGGTTCCCCATCGCGACCCGACGGCGAGCCGAGAGCCAGTCCTGCACCACGGCCTCGTCCAGCCCGCAGGCCCGCACCAGCGCGGTCACGATCTGCTCGCGCGGCAGCGTCGGCCGGCCGAGCGCGGCGGCGATGGTGCTCGACGGGAGCACGTCCCCGTTCGCCGTGGCCTTTCCCTCCAGCTCGCGGAAGGTCAGCCCGGACCACACGCGCAGCGCCCGCAACGCCGCCACGAATTCGGTCGCCGTGCCCGCTTCCCGGGGCTGCGGGGGCTGGTCAGCGGGCACCACGCTCTGTTTCCGCTCGGCAGTCACGGGACCCCCTCCTGATCGTGGACCCCGCCCACGATGCCGTCCCCGCGCACAACGCCCGCACAATCCGCGTTGAATCCGCAGGTAGGAGCCTCACCGCGCGGCACCGAGCTTCGCCTCTACCCGCGACACCTGCTCGCCCCGGTTGTGCTGCCGGTAGCGGGTGATCGCCTCATCCCACGCCCGGCGTGCCTCGGCGAGCTCGCCGAGTTCCCGGTACGCGTCACCGATCCGGTCGAAGGTGTCGGCCTCGTCGGCGGTGTACCCGAGTTCGCGGTACACCACGAGCGCCGCCTGGAAGTACCCGACCGCGTCCCGGTGCGCGCCGGAGGTCGCGGCGATGTGCCCCAGTGTGTCCAAAGTGGCGCCTTCACCGCCACGACTGCCGTGCGCACGCAGCAAAACCAGGGCCTGCTCGCCGCACACGCGCGCCCGTTCCGGATCGAGCCCGGTCAGGTACCACGCCATCATGTTGAGCGCATTGGCTTCCCAGTCCGGATTCCCCAGTTCGCGGAACAACGCGAGCGCGTGCTCGGCGTGTTCCACCGCCGCGGTGTTGTCCCCCTGCTGACCCGTCACCCACGCCAGCGAGTGCTGGGTGTGGGCCTTCTCCTCGGTGGTGCGGGCGTACTCCCACGCGAGCCGCGAGTTCGCCAGTCCTTCTTCCAGCAGACCGGCCCGCACGTACGCACGAGAGGCGAGCCGATGGCACAGGTTGCGGACCTCCGGCTCGTGCTCCGCCGCGGCGAGCCCGAGTTCCCACGCGGCCACGTGGTCGTGCGGATCGGCCCGCATCCAGGAGTACGTGGCCTGCGCCCACGCCAGCTGCCAGGTATGGGCATACCAGCCCCGGTCGAACGCGAGCCGCTGCACCGCGGGCAGATTGGCGCGTTCGGCGGCGAACCAGGCTTGCGCGGCGGCGGCATCGGCCGGATTCCACGGTGGAACGGCCGGTGGTGGCAACTCGATCGGCGGACGGTTCGGCTCCAGCACGCGCTCGCAGGCGAAGGCCGTGTGCAGGTAGAACTCGGTCAGGCGCAACGCGGCGCCGTCCTCGGCGGGGAGTTCGGCGGCATAGTGACGGGCCAGGTCGTGCAGGGTGAACCGGCCGGGGCGAGGTTGCCGGACCAGGCTGGCGGCGGCCAGCTCGCGCAGGGAAGCCCGCGCCACCACCAGGGACTGATCCCCGATCGCGGCGGCGGCTTCCCCGCTGATCTCCGGCACGACCGCCTGGCCGAGCAGGGCGAACATCCGGCGCGCGGCCGGGGACAACCCCGCCAGCGACGCGGCGAAGGCGGCCCGCACACCGGAAGTCAGCTCGCCGGTTTCGAGCGCGTCGAGGGGCGCGGCCACCAGGTCGTCGGCGGTCGCCTGGAGCGGGAACTCGGGGTTGTTCGCCGCGAGCGCGGCCACGACGCCCAGTGCCAGCGGCAATCCCGCACACCGATCGAGGATGACCGACACCGCCTCCGGTTCCGCGCCGACGCGCTCCTCGCCGAGCCTGCTGGCGAGCAGTCGGTGCTCATCCTGCGGCGAGAGCGTGTCCAGCGTCATCCGCCCGGCGCTGTGCTCGGCCGCGAGCGCGGTCAACTGGCTGCGGCTGGTGACGAGCGTCGTGCACCAGCCGGAACCAGGAAGCAAAGGACGGACGTGGTCGCTGTCGCGGGCGTTGTCCAGCACGACCAGCAGCCGCTTGTCCGCGACGCGGCTGCGGAACAACGCCGTTTGCGCGTCGAGACCGGACGGGACGGCGTCGGCGGCGACGCCCAGCGCTTCCAGGAACCCGCGCACCGCGACCTCCGGGCGGAGCGGCCCGGACGTGGTGTACCCGCGCAGGTCGACGTAGAGCTGGCCGTCGGGGAACAGGTGCAGGTTCTGGTGGGCCCAGCGCAGCGCGAGCCAGGTCTTCCCGACGCCGCCCATGCCGGTCACGGCCACCAGCCTGGTCGTCCCGGAGTTCTGGGCCGCCTTGTCCAGCTCCGCCAGATCGGCCTCGCGCCCGATGAACAACGACGGCGACGCGGGGAGTTGCCGGGGTGCCGAGTCGGGTCTCGGCGTCAAAGCAGGGTCCGCCACGAGGATGCGCTGGTGCAGTTCCTGAAGCGGCGGCGCCGGTTCGGTACCCAGCTCGTCGACGAGGGCCTGCCGGGTCCGCCGGTAGTGCGCCAGCGCGGCGGCCTGCTGGTCACCGCGGTACAACGCGAGCATGAGCTGCGCGGCGGCGCGCTCGTCCAGTGGGCGGTCGTGGGACCGGGTGGTCAGTTCGGGGAGCAGTTCCTGATGCCTGCCGCACTCCAGCGCCCAGTCGACGCGGTCGGCATCGGCGGTGGCCTTTTCGAGTTCCAGGCGCTCCCGGACGCTGTCTGCCCAAGGCGTGGCCAACTCCGCGAGCGGCTTGCCACGCCAGAGCGCCAGTGCCTCGTCGACCAGTTGGAGTGAGCGGTGCGGGTCCTCCTGTTCCCGGGCCAAGGCGAGCAACCGGTGGAAGCGGTGCACGTCGACGCGGTCGCTCTCGATGACCAGCACATACCCGGTGTCGCGGCGCTCGATCGCCGCCCCGGCCTCGGCAACCGCCCGGCGAAGGTGGGTCAGGTAGGTGCGCAACACCGGCCGCACCCGGCTCGGCGCTTCGTCACCCCAGACGCGGTCGATGAGGCTGTCCACCGTCACCACGCGGTTGGCCTCGACCGCCAGCACCACCAGCACCGCCCGCCTGCGGCTGTGCCCGGCCGGTACCGGCTCACCCGCCGAACGCACCTCCAGTTCCCCGAGAACACCCACATCCGGCTGCCCGCCGATACCGCCCGCTTGTTGCACCCCTCTTGAATACCGGCAGTCCCTTCAACGGCCAAGCGCAATGCCGGAAACGGCGGCCAGCTCTCCGGCGTCCGTTGTGGACACAGCAGGCGGCTTGACCCCCGAATCGGCTTGGCCGACTGGAGTGATTTCCCACGGATAGCCTGCCCGTTCGTGCCCTGGCACGGGCCGCACGCGGCGTCTGCCATCGGCGCCCTCACCCGGGCGCATAACGCGATGTTATCCCCAGACGACAGTAGGTAAGGCCATCCCGCGCGGTCAGGATGGAAGCCATGATCGTCGTCGAGAAGTTGAGTTCGTTCGGGGTGGTGGTGCGGCCCGGCCCCGGTGCCGCCCAGCTCGCCGAGCTGCCCGTCGACCACCTTCGTGAACTGGTCAGGACCCACCACCTCCTGCTGCTCAGGGACTTCCCGCCGTTCGGCACCCCCGCCGAACTCACCGAGTGGAGCGGCACCTGGGGTGAGATCAGCATGTGGCCCTTCGGCGCGGTGCTCGAACTGGTCGAGCACGACAACCCCGGCGACCACATCTTCGACCACAGCTACGTCCCCCTGCACTGGGACGGCATGTACCGGCCGCAGGTACCGGAGTTCCAGATCTTCCACTGCGTCACCGCCCCGGCCGAGCACCAGGGCGGCCGGACCACCTTCGCCAATTCCCGAACGGCGGTGGCCGACGCCGAGCCGGAAACAAGACGCCTCTGGGAACGCGTCACCGGCACCTACCGGCGCAAGATGGAGTTCTACGACAGCAAGGCCGTCTCCCCGGTGGTGACCACGCACCCCGTCGCCGGCTTCCCGGTGCTGCGCTACGGAGAACCCGCCATCGCCGGTGACCCCGACTTCATCAACCACCCCGACCTCGAGTTCACCGGCGCCGACGACCGCTTCCACGAGAGCATCCGCGCCGCCCTCTACTCCCCCGCGCACTTCTACGCGCACGCCTGGCAAGCCGGCGACGTCGTCGTGGCCGACAACTACACGCTGCTCCACGGACGCGAGGCCTTCACCAGCCGCGCCCCGCGGCACCTGCGCCGCGTGCACGTGCTCGGTGACCCGCCGCTGGACAACCCCGCGCTCCGATGACAGCGGAGACTCCCACGGAGGTCGACGTCCTCGTGGTCGGTGCCGGTCCGGTCGGCCTGCTGTGCGCCTTCCTCGGACGGCTGCACAACCTGCGCGTCCTGATCGCCGACAAGACACCGGGGCCGCTTCGCACCGGCCGGGCCGACGCGCTCAACGCACGCTCGTTGCAACTGCTGGAGATAGTCGGCCTCTTCGACGACCTCTACCCGCTCGGGAAAACCTGCGACACCAGCTCGGTCTGGTCCGGCGGCCGGTTCGTCTCCCGCCAGTCGACCTGGTGGGAGGAGCTGGAAGGCTGCTTCCACAAGCACTTCCTGATGCTCGGCCAGTCCCACGTCGAAGGCCTCCTGGATCGGCGGGTGGGTGAGGTACGCCGCGGGACGTCGGTCGAGGCGGTGGACCTCGTCGACGGTGGCTGCCGGTCCACGCTGTCGTCCGGCGAGGTCGTCGAGTCGAAGTTCGTCATCGGCGCCGACGGCTCCCGTTCGTTCGTCCGGGAAGCCTTCGGCATCCCGTTCGCGCTCATCCGGCCGCAAATGATCTGGGCCGTGCTGGACGGTGTCATGGCCACCGACTTCCCCAAGGTTCCGGAGATCATCGTCTTCCAGGCCGAAACCTCCGACGTGGCGTGGATTCCGCGCGAGGGAGACCTCGATCGGTTCTACGTCCGGATGGATGTGGAGGAGTTCACCTTCGACCAGGTCGTCGCCAAGATCAACCGCGCCCTGCACCCGCACCGGCTGGCCGTCGAGCGGGTCGAGTGGTACTCCCGCTTCTCCGTCAAGGAATCCGTCGCGGAGCGGTTCTCGGTGGACGAGCGGGTCCACCTGGCCGGGGACGCCTGCCACGTCCATTCGGTGAACGGCGGCCAGGGGTTGAACACCGGGCTGTCGGACGCGTTCAACCTCATGTGGAAGCTCGGCATGGTGGTCAACGCCGGTGCGCCACCGGAAATCCTGCGCTCGTACGAAGAGGAACGCAAGCCGGTCGCGCTGAGCGTGGTCGAGTCCTCCGGTGCACTGGTACGCGCGACCAAGTACTCCGACAACGGAACTCACGCGGTCGACTACGTCAAGACCGTGGAACGGCGGGCAGGCAACATCACCGGCATGGGAATCCGTTACGGCGAAAGCGGCCTCGCCGGTACCCGCCTCTTCGACTTCCTCGTCGAGTCGGACGGTCCGCGGATCTACTCGCTGCTCGACTACCGGTTCTTCACGCTCCTCGTCTTCGGTGACCACCACCCGCCCATCGACCTGCCCCCTTTCGTCAAAACGCTGCGGTTCCCAAGAGCCCCCGAATGCCCGTACTCGAACCAGTTGCTCCTCGTCCGCCCCGATTCCCACATCGCCGCCGCATCGTCCACTGAGGACACCTCGGCGATCACCGGCTACCTGCGTTCGCTCTCGCCCATCGCCGCCAGCCAGTCGAGATAGACCGGACTCCGGTCGACCGCGGTCCGGTACACCCGCTCCGCCGCCGCGACCAGCTCCCCCGCCACCGCGGCCAGCGGCCCGTGGTTCTGCCACACCAGCACGTGGCTGGCCCACATCGGATCGCCCGCCAGCGGCCGCACCACCACCCCGGCGTGGCGGCGGAACGTGGCCTGGCCCAGCCCGATCGCCTGGCCGCTGCTGATCAGGTCGGTGTAACTCCCGGCCTCCGCCTCGTAACCGACCTTCGGAGGGAAGCCCGCATCGTGGCACGCCAGCGTGAAGTACTCCCGGAACCGGTTGTCGTCCGGCGGTTCCAGCGCCCACTCCTCGTCGGCCAGTTCGGCCAGCGGCACCGCTTCCAGCCCGACCGCGGGATGGGTTTCCGGCAGCAGCACGAACACCGGCTCGGTGGCCACCACGTGCCGCAGCACCCCGGCGCGGAGTTCCGTTTCGTAGCCAGGGAACTCCAGCAGGGCGGCCAGTTCCAGCCGCCGTCCCGCCAGCAGGTCGACCAAAAGCGCGTTGGACTGCTCGGTGCGGAACCGGATCTCGGCGTCCGGGCGCAGTTCCCGCAGCGCGGGGAGCAGTCCGGCGGCGAGCGGGCCGAGCACCGCTCCGTAGTGGAGCCGGGCGGGGGTGCCGGACGCGTGGTGCGCGGCGCCGCTGTTCAGCTCGTCCATCGCCGGGAGCACGGCCCGCGCCCGGGACAGCACGTAGGAACCCAGCGCGGTCAGCGTGGTCCCGTTGCCGTCCCTGGTGAACAGCGGTCCGCCCAGCGCCCGTTCCAGCCGCTGCACCTGCCTGGTCAGCGCGGGCTGCGAAATGCCCAGCGCGGCCGCGGCCCGGTTGAGGCTGCCGTGGTCGGCGACCGCGCACACCACCCGCAGGTGTCGGACTTCCAGTTCCATCCCCCGATGTTATGAGCCGCTGTTCCTTCCCGACGAGATCCAGGACGGACGATGATCGAACAGGATTCGGTGCCCGCGGTCGACCGGCGGGCCGCCTCGGTGCTGCGCCTCGTACTGGCCCACCAGCGCAGAACCCGGGACGCCGCGTGCACCGGCGCGGTGTGCGCCCGGTGCCTCGACCACCACCTCGGCACCGTCCGGGCGCTGGTGGCCGCGGGCCGCCGGATCGACCTCGTGCTCCCGGCGTTCCCGGTGAAGTCGCCCAATCCCGCCAAGGTGCTGGGCGTCCTGCCCGACCTCGCCGAGGAGCACGCGCTGCGCTTCCTGCGGTCGCTGGCCGACCGGATCGGCGAGCTCCACCCGGCCGGCGCGCGGGTGCTGATCTGCTCGGACGGACGGGTGTTCAGCGATCTCATCGGGGTCTCCGACGAGGTCGTGTCGGCCTACCGCGCGGAGCTCGACCGGATGATCGCGCGGGTCGGCGGCGGGCGGCTGGGCCAGTTCTGCCTGGACGACGCGGCCGCGGGCCGCTCACCGGAACAGATGCGCGCGGACCTGGTGCGCCGCCACGGCCAGCCGGTCGAGCGGATTCGCGCCGAGGTCCGGGCCGGTGGGCCGCTGCTCGGGATGTACCGGGGCATCACCCGGTTCCTGGTCGAGGACCAGTCGGTTCCCGGCCGCACCGAGAGCCGGGCGGCGCTGCAACGCCGTTGCCGTGAACGCGCGTACGGCGTGATCTCGCGCAGCAACGCCTGGTCGAACCTCCTGGCCGAGCACTTCCCCGACGCGGTCCGGCTGTCGATCCACCCGCAGCCGTGCGGCTCGGCGAAGCTCGGCGTACTCCTGGCCGACACCCCGGACACGTGGCTGACCCCGTGGCACAGCGTGGCCGTCCAGGACGGCGCCCGCATCCGGCTGATGAAACGAGCCGATGCCGAGGCCGCCGGCGCCACCCCGGTCCTGGTCGACGGCCGACCTACGCACTACCGGCTGCCTGCTCGGCGGTGAGCCCCTACCAGCCGTCCCGCGAGAGAACGGAACGCGTTCTGGGTCCCGGTGACCGCCTTCAAGCCGAACTTGCCGAGCCGGAAGGCCACCGGCCCCTCGAGGCGTTGGGCCCACCGCAAGTTCGACGTGCTGGCCGCCACGGCCTTCCGGCCACGGCTGAGCATGCGCGACTCGTAGCCGCCCAGCGCGCGCGTGGGGTCGGCGAGCCCGCGGTCGATCAGCGCGATCACGTCGGCCAGGTCGACCGCGTCGCACAACGCCGTGCTCGCCCCGATCCCGCCGGTCGGCGGCATGACGTGGATCGCGTCCCCGAGCAGGGTGACCGAGGGCGAGGTCGGCCAGGCCGGGGTCTTCGGCGCTGCCCAGAACGTCAGGGGCACCATCGACGCGGCATCCGCGTGCGCGACGAGTTCGGCGGCGGCAGGGTCCCAGGCGTCGAGCAGTCCCAGCACCGGCGCTCGCAGGGGTTCCCCGGGACCCAGCTCCCGGGGATCGGCCTGCCACCGGTCCGGTGGTGCCGCCACCGCCCACAGCACGTACGGCTCCTCCGGGTCGCTCGGCTGGTGGTACGAGAAGAACAGGTTTCCACCCCCTGGGCCGAGCACGAACCCCGTCCCCCGCAGGAAAGGCGGCGGCAGGGACAACGTCCGCGCGATGTCGAGGCTGGTCGTGCCGGCCACACAGCGGGTGGGCCACGCCGACGGTTCCGATCCGGGCAGCAACTGCGCGCGAACCGCGGAGGCCCGGCCGTCGGCGCCGACGAGCAGCGTGCCTTCCACTTCGTCCCCATCAGCGAGTCGCACGCTCACGCCGTTGTCGGGCAGCGCCCGGTACCCGGTCACTTCACGTCCCCAGTGGACCTCCGCGTCCAACCCGGTCAGCAGCATCGAGCGCAGGGCACGGCGGCTGACCATCACGTCGTCGTCGACCAGAGTTTCCGAGCCACCCAACGGAATGGCGGCCAGCTCGGTCAGCGATTCGTCGAGCAGGTGGAACGCGTCCAGTGGTACCGACGCGGCGGCGAGCACCCCGAGGTAGTTCCGCAGCGGCAGGCAGTCGTACAACGCGCGGTTGGCTTCCCCGGTCAGGTGCAGCCGATAGCCACTCCACTGCGCGTCGAAGCCGCTGTCCCGTTCGAACACCGCGACGTCCACGCCCCGGCGCCGAAGTCCCTGCGCCAGGCAGAGACCACCGATACCGGCACCCGCGATGATCACCCGTGTGCTTGCCAACCGGTCCCTCCCTGAGCGCTACTCGATCATCTCGGTGATCCGGGTCAACGCGCCGGGCAGGTCGTCGACACGCGGGGTGCGCCGCCCGGTGAACTGGTTCCAGCCCGGTCCGGCCAGGCAGGGCCGTCCGCCCGCCCGCCGAATCCGGCGCAGCACACCGATGTCGGCGGTGCCCGGGGCCATCGACCACAGCACGACCACGGCCGGGGACAGGTGCTTCGTCAGCGCGACGATGGTGTCCGGCGGCACCATCGGGCCAAGGTACATCGCCGCGACGTTGAGCTCCGCCAGTGCGCCGCGGAGCACTTCGAGCGGCAGGGTGTGCCGCTCGGCCGGGCAGCACGCGAGCAGCAACGGCGCCCCGCCCAGCGCGGTGCTGCGGGGCCGGGCGTAGCGCTCCAGCGCCGCGGAGATCTCGCGCGCCAGCGCCCACTCCGCGGCGAAGCACGGCTCGCCCGCGGTCCAGCTTTCTTCGAGCCGAAGCAACAGCGGGACCAGGATCTCCTGCCACGTGGTGACCACACCGCCGGCCGCGAGAGCATCGTCGAGCAACGCGGCCATGGTGGCGTACCGGAGGCCGTCCGCGGCCTCGTGCAACGCTTGCATGGTGCGCTCGGCCTGCCCGGTCACCAGCGGATCGTCTCGTCCGGAGAGCACGAGCTGGGCGGCTTCCCGAGTCCGGACACCCCGGCTCATCAAGCTCTGCATCCGTTGCAGCCCGGCCACATCGGCCGTCGAATACCGGCGTTGCCGCCCCGACTCGCGCACGGTCGGGCCGATCCCGTACCGGGCGTCCCAGCTGCGCAGTGTCACCGGTGACACGCCCAGGAGGTCCGCGACCTGCCCGGGCGTCCACACGTTGCGCGCCGAGACCTCGTCCCGGCCCGGTGCGGACTTCGTCGTCATGGTCAGGATGTTCCCACATCGCGCCCCGGTCGCATCGGTTTCGCAACGAATCGCCGGATTGACCGGCTGCCGAATGGGTACCCCTCGGGCATGCCTACCCCCGCCCGAGCAGGTGCCGCGGACCCTCGAGCCCACCTGAGCAGCCCACCCCAGCCGCGATTCGGCGAGGCGATCGCCCACCGGCAGCGACGCAAGGCACTGGGCGAAGACCTGCTGCGCGCAGTCGCCTCCAGCCGCGGCAGGCAGTGATCCCCAGCAACCGGTCAACGGCCGCGAAGCTCTCCCAGCGGCCGGTCGGCGATCCTCCACCAACCGGCCTGCCCGAAGCAGGCTGTCACCCGGCCCCAGCAGCCCGCCGCCGGGCGAGTGCCCGCACCAGCCCCAGCCGCCCCTGGTTCGGCACCGACCAGGTCGGGTGTCCCCGCAGCCCCCATCCCGCCAGCAGCCGGTTCGCCGCCTGCCAGCCGGTGGTCGCGGCCCGCTCCATCAACGCCACCGGCAGGTCCACCCGGATCCCGTCCCCGGCCAGCACCAGCCCCGGCACCGGGGTCTCCACCCCCGGCCGGCGCGCGAAGTCGCCCAGCCCGAAAAGCGGGCAGTCCTGCCGCCACTGGTCCAGCTCGCCCACGATGCGCGCCTGCCGGGTCTCCGGGTAGATCTCGTGCAACCGGTCGAGCAACCGGTCCGGCAGGTCGGCCGACCGTTCGGCCACGGCGTAGGCGTGCAGTTCGACCACCGCCCCGCCGGTGCGCGCGGCCCACTCCGCCGCCTGGGCCTCGAACCGGTCGAGCACGCTGATGTTGTCCAGCGGCGGCAAGCTCCCGGTACCGAGGAACGGCGCCCGTTCGACCCGCAACGGACGATCGAGCCACAGCCGGCGCACGTAGAAAGCGGGCGCGGTCCGCAACCTCTCGATCCGCTCACGCCACGCGGGCGTGCCCAACTCCGGTGACGCCCCGACCACCTCGCGCAGGCCAGGAACGTCCGAAGCCAGCACCACCCCGTCGACCGGAGCACCGCGTACCCGGAAGCCGCCGCGCTCGCCGGGCTCCACCGCGTCCACCCGGACACCCCGGTGGATCCGCACGCCCAGGTCCGTGAGGTACGCGGTCAACGGATCCCACAAACTCGCCGGATAGGTGTCCTCGGGCACATCGAAGATCAACCCCTCCGACGAGCCGAGGAAGTACAGGTGGAACATCGTCACCAGTTCCGCCGCCGAAAGTTCCGCCGGGGACGCGAAAAAGCTGCGCGAGAACACCTCGAACGCCAGATGCCGGGCGCTCGGCGGGAAGTTCAGCCGGTCCAAAAAGGACGCCGCGTCGATGTCGTCGAGCTGGTGGTACGTCTCCGGCACCGAAACGGCGGCCAGCGGCAGCGCCCCGGCCGGATCGATCCGCACCAGATCACGCAGCCGGAAAGTGGGGCTGCGCAGGGCGAACACCATCGCGTTCCACGGCGGCCTGCGCGGCAGGCCGCGGAAGGTGTCGACCCGGCCGCGGTCGTCCAGCAGCGGGTAGTCGGGGACCGGTTTCAACCGGCGCAGCCCCGGATCCGTACGCCGCAGCAGCGACCGCAGGTTGTAGTACTGGCGGAAGAACGCGTGGAAACCCCGGCTCATCGTCACCGGCGTGCCGTCGCCGAGCGTGGTGTCCCAGCCGCCCGCCCGGCCGCCGAGGTAGGACTCGCGTTCGTACAGGTCGACCTCGACACCGCGTTCGGCCAGCCCGGTCGCCGCGGTGAGTCCGGCGATCCCGCCACCGACCACCGCCACCCGCGGGCGCCACCGCAGTTCACCGGCGTGCGCGAGCCCGGGAGCGGGCGGGTACTCGACCCGCCGCGGATCCGCGCTCACGCGATACGCCCCGGTACCGCCCGCGAAGCCAGGACCCGGGCGGCCGCGACGCCGGCGACGGCCGCCCGGCGCCGCATCGGGACCGTGGCTCGCCGCGCGAAGACGTTGTGGTCGGCGGCTTCGATCCGATCGAGAATGCGGGAGTACAGCTCGAAAGCGGTGTGGATGCAGGGACGCGCGGCCGGGTGCAGCATCGCCACCCCGGGGCGAGCGCGGCGGTAGACGGCGCGGGTGAAGGCGATCTGGTCCGCGAGCGCCCGCCGCACCGGTGGATCGATCCGCCGGTGTTCCCGGCACCAGCGCAGCCGATCCCGGTCCACGCCGAAGGCGGCGAGCTCGTCGGCGGGCAGGTACACCCGGCCGCGGTCGAGGTCCTCCCCCACGTCACGCAGGAAGTTGGTGAGCTGGAACGCCGTGCCCAGCGCTGCGGCGGGCCCGGCCGCGGCCTCGCGGTCGGTCACCGTGCCCAGCACCGGCAGCATCTGCAGGCCGATCACCTCCGCCGAACCGTGCACGTACTCGGTCAGTTCCGGGCGCGTGGCGTACCCGGTGGTGGTCAGGTCCATGCGCATCGAGCGCAGGAAGGCCTCGAACAGCGCGTGGTCCAGCGCATAGCGGCGGGCCGTGTCGGCCACCGCGAGCAGTACCGGCTCGTCGACCGCCGCACCGGCCAACGCGGCCGCGAGATCCTTGTCCACCCTGGCCAGCCGCTCGTCGAGGGCGGCCGTGGTGGTGCCGGATTCGGGTTCGTCGACCAGGTCGTCGACCCAGCGCGCGAAGCCGTAGAGCGCGTGGACCGCCGGTCGGCGGGACGGGCTCAGCAGGCGCGTGGCCAGGAAGTAGGTGCGCCCGTGCCGGGCGTTGAGTTCGCGGCAGCGGGCGTAGGCGGCGCGCAGTTCGGCCCCGGTGATGCCCGCCGCGTCGAGTTCGGCCCGGGTCATCGCCCGCTCCCGGTGATCCGGTCGGCGGCCAGGCGGCCGGACAGCAACACCGTCGGCACGCCGACCCCGGGCACCGTGCCCGCGCCGGCGAGCACCGCGTTGTCCACCCCGCGCACCAGGTTCGCCGGCCGGAACGGCCCGGTCTGGGCGAAGGTGTGCGCGTAGCTGAACGGGGTGCCCGCGACCATGCCCCTGGCCGCCCAGTCCTCCGGGGTGAGCAGGAACGTGCGGTCGATCTCGGTGGTGAACCCGGGGGCCAGCCGCCGCTGCACGTGCCGGGCGAGTTCTTCGGCGTAACGCGGTCCCAGCGCGGCCCACCGCTGGCCGCCGCGGTCGAGATTGGGCACCGGCGCCAGGATCGAGTAGAGGTCGTGCCCCGGTGGCGCCAGCGTGGGGTCGGTGGCGGTCGGCCGGGTGACCAGCAGCGACGGATCGCTCATCAGCGACCCCTTCGTGATGATCTCGTCGAAGGTGCGGTGCCACGCCTGACCGAACACGATGCTGTGGTGGGCCACCTCGGGCCGCGCGCGCACGGTGCCGGCGTGCAGCACCACCGCCGAGGGCGCGGGCCGCAGCCGCACCGGACGGCGGGGTGCCCGGCCGAGCAGCCGGTAGCTGTGCTCGGGTTCGGTGGTGAGCACGACGGCGTCGCAGGGCACCCGCTGCCCGGCCGCGGTCACCACCGCGCGGACCCGGCCGCCGCGGATGTCCAGCGAAGTGACCGGATCGCCGTGGTGGATGGTGGCCCCGGCCTTGGTGATCGCCCCCGCGAGCGCGGCGGGCACCGCGCCCATCCCGCCGCGGGGGAAGAACACCCCGCCCACGGTGTCCATGTAGGAGATCACCGCGTACAGCGCCAGAGCGCGCCGGGGCGACTGACCCGCGTACAGCGATTGGAAGCTGAACACCCGCTTCAGGCGTTCGTCGCGGAGGAACCGCCCGACCGCGCCGTCGAGGCTGCGGAACCCGCCCATCGCGACCAGCCTGGCCAGCTGCGGCGACACCAGCGACAGCGGCGAGTCGAAGTTGGCCGCGATGAACCGGTCGAACTCCACCGAGTACAGCTCGCTCAGCCACTCGCGCAGGCGGAGGTAACCGCGGGCTTCCGCCGGTCCGGCGAACGCCCGGACCGCCTCGGCCATCGCCTCACCGTCCGCGTGCACGTCCAAAGTGGAACCATCGGCGAACGACGCCCGGTAGGCCGGGTCGAGGCGCACGAGGTCGAGCCAGTCCCCCAGTTCCTCGCCGAGCGCCCCGAAGACGCCGGCCAGGATGTCGGGCATGGTCAGCACCGTGGGCCCGGTGACCATCGAGTACTCCCCCAGCGGGCGCGCGCTCGCCCGGCCACCGGGGCCCTCGCGGTCGTCCAGCACGGTCACCGTCCGGCCGCGGCCGGCCAGGTGGGCTGCCGCGGACAGCCCGGCCAGCCCGGCACCGACGACCACCACCCGTTCGGTGGGGCCCGGGATCGTTCGAAGCACCACAGTTCCTCCGCGAGCGGGTGGAGCACGGACCCGGCACCGGATTCCGATGCACAAGCGTTGCACCGGTCAGCGTAGGGCCAGTGGCCCGGGCGCGCAGCGCTTACCGTTGCAGTGCGGACGCCGCGCACAACGCCGCCCAGCCCGCGGCGAAGCCCGCGACTTTCTTGCGCGCGGAGCGGTCCGGCAGCGCGAGCCCGAAGATCAGCGCGTCCGCCGCGTCCGCGGCCACGCGTGCCGACAGCGCCACCCGCAGCGCGAGACCTTCGGGGGCGAACACCATCGCCAGCCCGATCGCGGTGTCCCGCGCGCCGATCGCGGCGATCAGCGTCCGCACCGCCGGGACCACCTCACCGGCCGGCGTGGTCAGGCCGCAGGGCCGGGCCAGCACCTTCGGCGCGGCGATGATGGTGGCGCTGTAGGCGGCGGTCACCGCGCCGAGCACCCGGGTCACGGCAGGCATGGGAACTCCCTCGGTTCGTGGACGTTCCGCCCGGCATACCCGATGAGGCGGCGGGAAAACCCAGACCCTGCGAAGGCATCGGAGCGCGGTTACGCTCCCCGTATCGATTGCGCATCGAAGCAACCGGCTGACGGAGGTGGTGGGTGAACCAGTTCGCCTACCTGGCCGTGCTCGCGGTCTGCCTGCTGATCACCGCACCGCTGGAGTGGCTCGGCGCACCGGTGTACCGCCGGCCGCGGCGGCTGGCCAGAGCGGTGCTGCCGGCCGCCGCGGTGTTCCTGGTGTGGGACCTGATCGCGATCGCCGGCGGGGTCTGGGGCTTCAACCCGGAGTTGACCACCGGCGTGCTCCTGCCGTTCTCCCTCCCGGTCGAGGAAATGCTGTTCTTCCTGGTGATCCCGGTGTGCGGCCTGCTCACCTTCGAAGCGGTCACCGCCACGGTGAACCGCTGGAGGAACCGGTGATCGGCTACACCCTGCCCGCCGTGCTCTCCGTTCCGGCGGTGGTGGCGCTGGAACTGCTGGTGCTGCGCACGGGCCTGTTCCGGCAGCCCGCCTACTGGCTGACGATGGTGGTGGTGACCGCCTTCCAGATCCCGGTGGACGGCTGGCTGACCAAGCTCAGCGCGCCGATCGTGCTGTACGCGCCCGAGCACTTCAGCGGCGTGCGGTTCCCGTGGGACGTCCCGGTGGAGGACTTCCTCTTCGGCTTCTCGCTGGTGACCGCCACACTCTTGCTCTGGGTCCGCCAGAAGCGGAAGGAGACGACGTGAAGCTCGGCCCGCGCGGCCTGCCCCGCGCCGACGTGCCCACCGCGTTCGACGGCGGCGCGTCCGCCTATGACCGCCTCGTCGGCGCCAATCCCGGCTACCACGCGCACCTGCGGCTGTCCGCCGGGCGGCTGCGGTTGCCCGCCGGTGGCGCCGGGCTCACCCTGCTCGACGCGGGGTGCGGCACCGGCGCGTCCACCGCCGCCCTGCTCGCGGCCGCCCCGCGGGCGAACATCCTAGCGATCGACGCCTCGGCCGAAATGCTGCGGCAGGCGCGGGCGAAGTCCTGGCCCGACTCGGTCCGGTTCGCTCACACCCGCGTGGAGGACCTCCAGGACGGCCCGTTCGACGGAATCCTGGCCGCCTACCTGGTGCGCAACCTGGAGGACCCGGACGCGCAGCTGCGCCGGTTCGCCGCCCTGCTGCGACCGGGCGCTCCCCTGGCGGTGCACGAGTACTCGGTCGCGGGCTCGCTGCGCGCTCGGCTGGTCTGGCACGCCGTGTGCTGGTCGATCATCATCCCGGCCGGACGCCTGGTCACCGGCGACGGCGCGCTGTACCGCCACCTCTGGCGCAGCGTGACCACCTTCGACAGCGCCGGCTCATTCGAGAATCGGTTGCGCGACAACGGTTTCACCGACGTGCACCGCGAAACCGTGTCCGGCTGGCAACGCGGTGTGGTGCACACCTTCCTCGGTCGCGCACCAGAAGGGACCTGACGTGATCCGCCCGACCTGGCCGAGCAAGTGGCCCATCCAGCCGCTGGCCCGCGAGCGCTGGGCCGCCCAGCGCCCCACCTTCGCCGACGCCAAGGTGGGGGTGATCGAGGCAGCGCTGAGCCGCGCGCTGGACCGGCCCTCCGGCAACTGGTTCGTGTTCGCCGCCAGCCGGGACATCCGCCCGGACCGCCCCTACGGCACCACCGTCGCGGGGCGCGAACTGGTCGCCTGGCGCGACGCCACCGGTACCCTGCGGGTCGGCCCGGGCGCCTGCCCGCACCTCGGAGCGCCGCTCAGCGACGCCAGGGTGGCCGACGGGAATCTGGTCTGCCGCTGGCACGGCCTGGCACTGTCCGGGGCGGGCGGCCGCGGCTGGAGTCCGTTGCCCGCCTTCGACGACGGCGTGCTCACCTGGGTCCGGCTGGACGACGTCGGCGCCGAGCCGCCGCTCGACCGCCCGGTGGTGCCCACGCGCCCCGGCACCGCGGTGAGCCTGGCGGCGGTAGCGACCCTCGAAGGCACCTGCCACCCCGAGGACGTGGTGGCCAACCGCCTGGATCCCTGGCACGGCGCGTGGTTCCACCCCTACTCGTTCACCAGGCTCACCGTGGTCGAGGTCCCGAGTGAAAGCGACGACCGGTTCGTCGTGGACGTGACGTTCCGCGTCGCCGGGCGGCTCGGCGTGCCGGTGCGCGCGGAGTTCACCTGCCCGGAACCCCGCACCGTCGTCATGCGCATCACCGACGGCGAGGGCGAAGGCAGCGTGGTCGAAACCCATGCCACGCCAAGGGGTCGCGGTCCGGACGGGCGGCCCCGGACCGCCGTGATCGAGGCGACCATCGCGAGTTCGTCACGGCCCGGCTTCGCCGTGGCCCGCAAGGCCGCCCCGCTCGTGCGCCCGCTGATGACGTGGACCGCCGCGCGGTTGTGGCGCGACGACCTGGCCTACGCCGAACGCCGCTACGCCCTGCGCACCAAGGACCTGCCCGAACCGTGACGGCTCAGACCGTGCTCGGTCCCCCGCGCATCACCGGATAGGTGGCCAGCAGGGTGGACATGATCTCCTTCAGCGGGAGATCGGCGTGCACCCCGCGGTCCGCGACGTATTCCATGAACCTGCCGTCGGGGGAATACTCGTGCAACAGCGCGTCCTGCTTGCCGTCGAAGGTGATCGGCGTGACCCCGTTGCGCGCGCAGACCCCGGAGTCGAACGTGGGCGCCGCTTTCACCCAACGGCCGTCGAGGAACAGTTCGCTGTAACCGTGGTAGACGAACACGTCGGCGGCGTCGCCCATCCGGGCCCGCAACGCCGGGCTGGTGAGGTGGTTCCGCACGTCGGCGAAGCCCAGCCTCGCGGGAATTCCCGCCGCGCGGGCCGCCGCGGTCAGCAGCACCGCCTTGGGCACGCACCAGGTGCTGCCCGAGCCGATCACGGCGCTCGCCCGGTAGTCGGCCGGGTCCGGGCTGATCGCGAACGGGCTGTACCGGATGCTCTCGCGCACCTGCTCGAACAGCAACGCGGCCCGGGTGGCCGGATCGGCCGTGGCGCCGACGACCCGCGCGGTGAAGGCGCGGACCTCGGCCGAATCGCTGTCGAGGAAGTACGTCGCTGATCGATAGGCATCGAGGTTCACGCTGGTGAGCGTGCCAGCGATTCGTCGATACGGCCCCTCGTGGCGGAAAACTCTGGTGGTTTCGCGTGACACCGCCACCCGCGGGTCAGCCCGCCACGCCGAGGTCGGCCAGCACGGCCCGCGCCGCACGGCGCCCGGACACCAGGGCGCCCTGCAGGGAACTGGTGTCGCGGTGATCACCGCAGACGTACAGACCCGCGCCGAACCGCACCGGCCGGGTCAGCGGGTGGCCGGGCCCCATGACTGGCAAAGCGCGCTCGATGACGTACTTCCTGATCAGCCGCCAGTCCCGAGTGGAGCTCCGGTAGAGGCGCGCCAACCGCTCGCGCACGTCGTGCTCGGTGGTGTCCGTGCGCTCCGGTACCGACGCGGCGACCAGCGCTTGCCCGGCCGGCGCGTAGCTGGGGCTGACCTCGCTCATCACCGCGGTGTTCAGCAGCAGGTCCGGTGAACCGTCGAGGACCAGCGTCGGTTCGGGCAGCGGCGAGGCCGCCGCGGTGAAGTAGTAGGTGGTCACCGAATGCCACCGCGGTTCGGGCAGCCCCGGGAGCAACTCCGCCGCCGTGCTCCCGTCAGTGGCGACGACCACCGCCCGCGCCCGCAGCCGCTGACCGTCCTCGAACTGGACCAGGCCCGGTTCGGCACGGGCCACCGGGCGTCCGAAGTGGACAGTTCCGGCGAGCAGCCCGGCCGCGAGTTGCCGGGGCAGTTCACCCATGCCAAGTTGTGGCACCGCTCCCCCGCCGAGCAGGAAGCACCGCCAGATCAGGTGCAGCAGGCGGGCGTCGGTGGTCAGGTCGCGATCGAGGAACACCCCGGCGAGGAACGGGCGCAGCACGCGCTCGCGCACCGCCCCGTACACGCGGAACCGGCTCAGTTCCGCGGCGGTGGACCTGGAAAGGGGTCGGCGCAGTCGCGCCGACGGCAGCGCCAGGTCGCGTGCGGACATCGCGACCACGCCTGCTGAAGCGAGCGGTCCGGTGATCCCGAGGCGGGCCAGTCCAGCGATCGCCGCGGCCCGCGACGGGGGTGCCAGCAGCTGCCGGTCGTCGGTGTACGCGCCCCGGGTGAAAGCACGCAACCGCAGCGCCGGCAGGTCGAATTTGGCCCGGACCTCCGGGTAGGCGGGCAACAGCACCTGGAAACCGCGGTCGAGGCGGAAGTTGTCGACGACATCGGTGCGGACCCGGCCGCCCACCTCGTCGGCGGCTTCGACCACCGTCACGTCCACCCCGCGGGCGGTGAGTTCGCCTGCCGCCGCGAGCCCGGCCAGTCCCGCGCCGATCACCACCACGTCGTGCTCCACGGCCACCTCCTCCACCCCAACGTAGTTGCAACGGTTCTGCATCGCATCGCGAGTTGCGAGCCGCGAAGACCGGGCTTACGGTTCGACTATGGGACTTTTCGATGGTCGAACTAACTCGCGACGGCACGTGGTCGTCCTGGTGCTGGCGCTGGGCCAGGTGCTCTCCCCCGTGCTGTCGACCGCGCTGGGCGGCGGCCAGTTCACCACCGCGGACCGCGCGGGTGAACCCCCGATCGTGCCGTCCGGCTACGCGTTCTCCATCTGGGGACTCGTCGAGGTGCTGTCGGTCGTCTACGCGATCTGGGTCTTCTTCGCCCCCGAGGCCGCCCGTCCTCTGCTCGACCGGCTCGCGTACCCGCTGGCCGTGGTGTTCGCCGGGTTCAGCCTGTGGATCGTCGCCTCGGACATCGAGCCGGTGTGGACCACCTTGGCGGTGTTCCTGGTCATGGTCGCCGCGTTGCTGCGCGCACTCACCATCGCCCTGAGTGACCGGGAAGGCATCCGGACCTGGCCGACACCCGGTCGAGTGATCCTCTGGGCCCTGCTGGGGATCTACACCGGCTGGAGCAGCATCGCCATCTGGCTCAACCTGACCACCGCGTTGACCGAGAGCGGCGCCCCGATCGCCGGTGCGGCCGGAATCGGCGGGCAGCTCGCCATCCTCGCCGGCGCCACCGCGACCGCGGTGTTCCTCCTGCGCTGGTCCGCGGGCCTGCTGTCCTACGCCGCGGCGGTGGTCTGGGCCTTCGCCGGGGTGGTGAGCGGGGCGTCAGCCGCCGGGGAAACCGTGCTCGCCCTCGCCGCGGGCGCCGGGCTGGTGATCACCCTCGGCGCGACCCTTGTGTTCAAGCAACCGGCCTTCTCCGGGCGACTGCGTCCCGCCGGACACCGCTGAGCGGCGGCCTCGACCGAGGCCGCCGCCGCTGGTCAGGACGCCCGCAGGAAGCGGTCCAGCACCCGGGTGCCGAACTTCAGCGCCTCCACCGGCACGCGCTCGTCCACGCCGTGGAACAACGCCGAGAAGTCCAGGTCCGCGGGCAGTTGCAGGGGCGCGAAGCCGAAGTTGCGGATCCCCAGCTGCTGGAACGCCTTCGCGTCGGTGCCGCCGGAGAGCATGTACGGCAGGGTGCGCGCGCCGGGGTCCTCGGCGAGCACCGCGGCGGTCATGGCGTCGACCAGCGCGCCGTCGAAGGTGGTCTCGACCGGCGGGAGTTCCATCCACTCCTTCTCGATGTCCGGCCCGAGGATCTCGTCGAGTTCGCGGTTGAACGCCTCGATGCGGCCGGGCAGGATGCGGCAGTCGACCGCCGCCTCGGCCACCGACGGGATCACGTTCGACTTGTACCCGGCGGTGAGCATGGTCGGGTTCGCGGTGTCACGGAGGGTGGCGCCGATCATCCGCGAGATGTTGCCGAGCTTGGCGACCGCGCCCTCGATGTCGTCGTCGGGGAAGTCCCAGCCGGTGATCTCGGTCACCCCGTCCAGGAACTCCCGCACCGAGGGGCTCATGACCAGCGGGAACCGGTGGTTGCCCAGCCGGGCGACGGCCTCGGAGAGCTTGGTGACGGCGTTGTCGCGGTGGATCATCGAGCCGTGGCCCGCGGTGCCGCGGACGCGCAGCTTCATCCAGCGGATGCCCTTCTCGGCGGTCTCGATGAGGTAGGCGCGGACGTTGTCCTTGAGGGTGATGGAGAAGCCGCCGACCTCGCTGATCGCCTCGGTGGCGCCCTCGAACAGGTCGGGGCGGTGGTCGACCAGCCACTGGGCGCCGAACTTGCCGCCCGCCTCCTCGTCGGCGACGAAGGCGAAGATCAGGTCGCGGGGCGGGACGATGCCGTTGCGCTTGTAGTGGCGGGCGAGGGCCAGCGTCATGCCGACCATGTCCTTCATGTCGACCGCGCCGCGGCCCCAGACGTAGTCGTCCTGGATGGCGCCGGAGAAGGGGTGGACCGACCACTCGGAGGCATCGGCCGGGACGACGTCCAGGTGGCCGTGGACCAGCAGCGCCCCGCGGCTGGGGTCGGCCCCGGCCAGGCGCGTGATCACGTTGTGCCGGTTCTTGCCGCCGGACTCGACGTACTCGATCTCGTAGCCGACCTCGGTCAGCTTCTCGGCCACGTACTCCGCGGCCTCCCGCTCACCGACGAGCGTCTCGGGGTCTCCGGTGTTCGTGCTGTCAATCCGCAGGAGTTCGCTGGTCAGCGTCACTGCCTCAGCGGCGGCTGTATCGATCAGGCTCGGTTCGGTCACCCCGCGTTTCTACCACCCGCCGAGCCGGATGATCTTGCCACCAGCCCGCGGCAGCATGAACCGGCCCCCCGGTTAACGGCGGTCGGCGCATCGAGTAATCTGTTCCTCAGCAAGTCCGAGTGGCGGAATGGCAGACGCGCTAGCTTGAGGTGCTAGTGCCCTTAACGGGCGTGGGGGTTCAAGTCCCCCCTCGGACACGCACATTATTCACCCGAGGAGAGACCGTCGCGCAGACGGTCTCTTTTTCGTTGTCGTACCGCAGGTCAAGCCGCAACTCCTGGTAGAGCCGCGACAGCCGCTCCACGCAGGCACCGGTCAACGCGGCACCGACGTCACCCAGCGAGTCGACCATGGCGTACACCTCGGCCTCGGTGATCGCTCCAGTCTCGTCCCGCTCTCCGAGATCAGCTCTGGCCGCAGCTCGCTCCGCCTGCGCCTGATTGATCGCCTCCACCAACGCCGCCGGATCGATCCCGGCCACAATGGCCGCCTGGAAGCGCACCAGCTTCGCCTCCGCCTTGGCCAGCCGCTCAGCCGACAGCACGCTGTCGCGGGTTCGCGTCGGTGTCTGCTGCGAACTCACGATCCGGTGAACCGTCCGGTCCACATGCTCCGGCCCGAACAGCTGTCCAACCCAACCGTTCACCGCCTCCCGGAGCGGGTCCTCACGGACGTAGACCGTGGGCGGGTGATCGGCCAACACGTGTGAGCCGGGCGCCAGCGTCCTCGCCGGACAGCGGTAGTACATCCCATGCGCCCGCGGGCTGGCCTCCATCTTCCGGCCGCAGATCTCGCACCTGAGCAGACCGCGGAACAGGTAAGCCCGCTGCGTCTTCCTACTCGCACGCTCCGTCGTACGCGCGGACTTCAACCCGTTGGCCGCCTTCGCCTTCCGCTTCAACTGTGCGCGCGTGAAGTCCTCCACGCTCACGATCTCCGGATGCGCCGGCCGCCGAGACCGCACCACCCACTCCGCCGATGCTCGCCGGAACCGCACCACGTTCCCCGCTGCCACGTCATCCGGATCAAGCAACATCTCCTGCCGAGCCCACCGCCCGAATACCGCGAAGCCCGTGTACTTCGGATTCTCCAAAATGGACCGAACCGTACTGCCCTGCCACCCATCAGCCAACCGATGCCGATTCTGATCCGGCCGCCGAGCCGACGGGCACGGCACGCCATCCCGATTCAGCCCATTCGCAATCGCCCGGTCGCCGTTGCCGTCCAGGTACTCCGCGAAGATCCGCCGCACCACCTCGGCCGACTCGTCCTCCACCTCCAGAACCCTCAGCCGGAACCCCTCCGCCGCTTTCCGCGGATTCGGATGTGGCCCACCATCGACCACGACATACCCATACGGAGCCCGGCCGCCCTGATGCCGCCCCTCGTTCACCACCTGCGCATCCATCGCCGCCCGCACCCGCGCCTGAACGTGCTGCCGCTCCGACTCGCTCATCCCACCGAGCACACTCATCAACATCTTGTGCGACGGATTCCGCGCGTCGAACTTCCCGCCCAGCTCCGGCACCCACAGATCCACCCCATACGCAGCGAACCGCGGAGCGATCAACGAGAACTGGTTACCAAACCAGCAGCGCGTCCCCTCACCAACCACCACCGCATCCCACTCCCGCCGCGGGTCCTTCAACGCCGCCAGCAGCCGCCTGCCCTCCGTGCGCCGCTCCCAGGGCACCGACCGCGATTGCCCCACGTCGAAGAACTCGGCGACCACCTCACCGCCAAGAGGCTCGACGAACTTCCGCGCGTTGCCCAACTGCCAGCCCAGCGACGTCTCCGGGTCCTGGTTGTCCTCGGTCGAGCAGCGCCCGTAGAAGGCGAGCGCCCCGATTCCCTGGTCGACCGACTCGACTGCCTGAACACCCAGAACCTCATCCAGCACGGACCACGGATCACTGTTGAAATCAGCCGTCATCGGACACCCCCTCACCCGGCACATCCAGCACCGGAACCTCGGTCAGCTCGACCAGAATCGCCAGCAGCACCCGAGCAGCGGCCACCGTCAACACCGGCATCTCACCAGGCAGAATAACCCGAACAGGCCGCCCATCGAACCCAGCGGCGCTCACGATCGCTCACCCTGGCCACGGCTGTCACCCAATCGCTCCACCGCACGCCTGATATCAGCCGCCAGATACCCGCGGACCTGCTTCGTCCGCCCGTCCTCGCCCGGCACACGATCCCTGGTCGGCCGGCACCCCAACTCGCCCATCTGCCGCCCGAACGCCGTCGCCTCGACCCCCAACGCCTCGACCAACTCAGCACTCGGCACGAACCGACGCCCGTCCTCGCCCAGGTACTCGACCACCGCGGCCAACGGCTCCGGCAGCTCCACCGGCGCCGCCTCCGCAACGCGCTCCAGCAGCGGAACATCATCCCCTGCCGCGTGCCCGGTCAGCGTCCCCTCCGCTTCCCGTAGCTCCCGGCCGCGACGGCAGATGACCTGCCAATCCTCATTCGGCATGTAGTACGTACGAACCGTCAACGCCAACCCATCCGCAACGTCACCGTCCGGCCGCAAGATGCCTACGCCCTTGTGCGACGCGAGCAACCGACTGCTGTCATAGCCACGCGTGTTCATCTGTTCGCCGAGCACAATGTTGCTGTCCCGCCAGTCCATCACCCGCAGCGCGAACCGCGACCCGATCACCGCACGCAACCCAGACGGAATCGTCTTCGAATCCGGCCGCTGAGTCGCCAACGCCAGCACGATCCCCGCCGCCGGCCCCTTCTTCGCCAACCACGTCAACAACTCGCCGACGTACTCACCAGCCGCGACCTTCTGCCCCTCGACGGCCACCTGAGTCCGGTCCTCCAACGGCACCTGCACCTCATCGACGAAGATCGCCGTGACCGGCATGTTCAGCGCCCGATCCCGCGACATCTCCGGCGTCACCTTCGACTCCGGACACGTCACGTCGTCCAACTCGCGCATCCGGCGATACCGCCCCTGAACCTCGCCAACCAGCTCAACAAGCCAGTCGATCAGCGCTCGGACGTGTACTGACTCGTCACCGGACATGAACCGGTGAGCCACCTGCGCAGCAGCGTCCCAGTCCTTGCCCGCCTTGAAGTCCGCCACGTACAGCCGCGTGAACGGGTCCAGTATCAGCCCGGCCGCCGCCAGTCGGGCCGCGAACGTCTTGCCCTGCCTAGGAATCGCCCCAACCAGCAGCGACGTCCACACCAACGGCAGATCCACCCGCCGATCCCGAGCGTCCCGCCCGAACGGCACCGGCCGCCACGCATCCCAACGCGCCAAGTCCAGCAGCGGCGTCCGCAACGGCGGCCCGACGTACGGGTCCTGATCCGCCACCCACATCGACACCCGCCCGGCATGGCCACCGTTCCCACGCACCCGCTCCACGATGAGCTGCACCTCATCCACCGCCAGTGCGGACGCCAAAGCATCCCGGTTCTTGATCACGTCCGCCGCCTTGCGGGTGGCCGGCAGATCCACCGTGACCGCCCAGCCGTCACCGATCCGCGTCGCGCGCTCGACCAGGCGAAGCGTCTCGTCCTTCCCGATCAGCTTCGCGTCGCGGAAGGCGTCCACCAGGACCTGCGGGTCCATCGTCCACTTCAGCGTGCGCGGCCCCGCCAGCACCGCCTTACGCCCCGGACTCCCGTCCTTCCGCCGCCCAAGCACCGCCAACCCGACTAGCACCACAACGCCGCCACCCCACACCACCACCGAGCCGAACAGCAGATGAGCCACCGCCGCGAGCACTACAGCAGCAACCGCAACAAGCCCGGTCACCTTCCACCGGAACAAGGTCAACGCCCTGATCTCAACGAACTTGTCCGCCAACTTCTCCGCCTGCTCAGCGGCCTCCCGGTAGTCCCGAACCGAGACCCACCGCCGCCACCAGCGCACCGCGGCGACCACCCCGCGAACCGCAGCACCAACCAGCCGCCCCGGCGACCGAAGAACACCAACCGCCGCGTCCTTGACCACCTGACGCGTCTGATACCGGTCCCACGCCGGAACACGCCTCAGAAGCCACCAGCGACGCCCCGCCCGCCGCCGCGGCTGCGGCAGTTCGTCCACCAGCTCGCCGTCCAGCACCGGCTCCGCCTTCACCAACGAGTCCTCACGCATCGGCGACCTCCGCCCGAAGCGCCCGCGCCAACCGCGGCGACAGTCCACGCGAACACCCCGTGACCTGCCGAACCCAAGCCGGACTGATCTCGATCCCCGGCGACCAGCACTCCCGTGCCTCCGCCAAGTAGTCCGCGAACAACTTCCGCCGCCCAGCCTCCGAACCGGCTTGCCCAGCGCTCCGATGCGCGACCAGCACGGCATCCGTCAGCTTGTCCCGAAGATCCGTGATCGCCTCGACTGCAACGAACACCACGAGCGGCGGCACCGAATGCAGCACGATCGCCGCCGGGTCACGGTCCGCAAAGGACTCCCACGTGTTCATGACGTAAGTAGCCGCGAGCGTGAACCACTTCGCCCGCCGCACCCACGGCCCCGTCCGCACCTGGTAGCGAGCCGTCACCTGCTCCGCCCGCAGAATCGCCAGCAGCACGAGCGAGACCGTCGGGTCGAGCACCCAAGCTGCCAGCCACGCCAACGACCACGGCCGCGTGCCCGCCGACGCGAACCCCTGAACGTTGGCCATCGTGAACGCCAGCCCGAGCACGATCCCGGACCAGCACATCCAGTCCACCTGCCGCCGAACACGCTCGATCCGCAGCGCCACCACGTCCGGATCAGTCTGATACGCGCGGACCTGCGCGGCCTCCGCGGCATCACGCACCAGCCGCTGCGCCCGCCCGTTCATCGGCGACCACCCCGCCGTGACGTGTCGATCGTCGTCACCGTCATCGCCCTGGTCAGGGCATACGACGAGAACAGCGCCGGCAGGCCCAGCACGGCCAGCAGCAGCCAGCGATTGCCGGGGTTGGCGATCACCACCCACTGAACCGCCACGATCAACCCGGCGTTGAACAGCACCCGCCCGGCGAGCGATACCAGCCGCGCCCCACTCCGTGCGGCCTCAGCCGCCGCCTTCGCCCGGCGCGCCCCAGCCCGCCAGACCCAGAACAACACGAGCAGCACGCCGACAACGGCCATGATCTGCGTCGGAGTCACGGTCATAGCGCACCCCCGTCCCGGGCGCGCTCACCGCGGCGAAGCCAATGCGGCCGGAGCGCTCGCCGATCGTCCTCGGCAAGCCCGCCCCAGACACCCACCGTGGCGTCGCCACCGACCCGCAGTTCCAGCTCCAGGCACTCGTCCAGGACCGAGCACCCCTCGCACAGCCGAGCGGCCAACTCGCGATCGGAGCCCGCGCCGGGCGGCCCGGTATCCAGCGGCGGCCACATGCACAGCCCCTGACCAGTAACAACAACGTTCAGCGCGCTCGCTGGCACCCACCGAAGCCGGTCGAGTCGCCAGGCGATGCCGATCAGCCAGAAGTCGTCTTCGCCGGTGATCATGCGACACCTGCCGGGGCACTCAGCACACGCTTGATCTCGGTCGACGAGACCTTGAGCCCGGAGCGGCGGGTGGCCCGCAGCGCGCCCGTCCTGATCGCGCGGCTCACCGCGGAGCGGGACACGCCCAAGATCCAGGCGGTCTCTTGAATGGTGTGAAAGGTCGTATTCGTACGCATTGAAGGAAGCCCTTTGGATCGATTTCAAGACTATGTTGTTAATTTCAGCTCTCATCGGCGCGCGTTGTAGCGACGCGCCGCCGCAGTGCGCTCGATGGCGCCGGAAATCGTCGAAGAACCGCTAATCTCGGCGCTGAGGCGGAGCGCGGAGGAATAGGTGTCGGAAGATTGGGCGGCAGTCGCCAAGGCCATCAGCGAGCGCGTGAACGAACTCGGCTGGCGGCAACGCGAGCTGGCTGAGCGCTCGCACGTGTCGCAGGCGATCGTGCGCGAGCTGCAACACCACACGGTGGAACGGCGACGCAGCGCCAGAACGCTCGAAGCGCTGTCGACGACGCTCGGCTGGCACTCTCAGCACCTGCTTGCCGTGCTGGAAGGTCGGGTGCCTCCGCACCGCGACGAGCCGGCCGACGACGACCGCGGCCTGTGGTCGCGGCTCGACGCGCTCGAAGATCGGCTGGCCGACATCACCGAACGTCTTGAAGACGTCCAGAGCAACCTCGCGACCGTGGTCGAACATGTTCGCAATAAGCGCTGAGCGCCGGGTGATTTCCATACCTGAAATTCAAGGCCGAATGGCCATGACTTCCCATGCGTCACCAGTGCAGGACCAGTGCACAAACACTGCACTTCCGCGTTTCCGGGCAGCCGCGCGATGAATTCCGACGGCTGGACCGGCCAGACCGCTTGCGCACTTCAGGCCGCATTGCGCCTGAGCAACGAGCGGTTCGCCGAGCACCTCGGAATCGGCGTCCGCACGGTCGCCGCGTGGCATCAAAAACCGTCGCTCCGCCCCAAGTCGGAGATGCAACAACTCCTGGACACAGCGCTCGAACGCGCCTCGGACGCAGAGCGCGCCCGCTTCGCCGAACTCACCAGCGCACAGCCCGCAGCAGACCCGCGGCTCACCGAAGACCCGAACATCGTCGCCGCCCTCGACTGGCTCGACCGGCACGCGCGCTGGGCACCCGGCACAAGTCGGCAACGAGTCGCCGAGCGCGCCGCCGCCATCGATCCCCAGAGCCTTCGCGACCGCGGCACCCGACGCGGATGGGTCAGCCAGCGCGACGTCGCGCGCACCCTGGCCGACTACTACGGCCCCGCTAGCCTGTTCACGGCCCGATGCGGCGATCAACTCGTGAACACCAGCATCTTGACCAGCACTGATTGGCTAGATCTCGACTGCCCGTTGCTACCTCGGCACGACCGGCTCACCGTCGCCAGTGCCCTCCCAGAGGCAGACCTGCAGCTCGACGAACACGCCGCAGACGTCGCCGTTCAGCGCCTGGCCGAGACACTGTCCATGAACACCCGGATGGTCAACAGCCCGCTCTACCGCCTGCTCGACATCGCACCGGCCGCCCAGCACCTCGGCGGCTCGCTCGGCGTGACCCACTTCGTCCACTACGCACTGACCATGGACCTGCTCGAAGGCGAACTGGTCGACGCAATCGCCGCCGGCAGTTCGTCACCCATGCCGCTCCGAGACCGCTACCTACCCGACGTCGCCACCGTGCTCGACCTCGGAAACCGGCTCTGCTCCGGCGGCGTACTCGCCCTCACCGCCATCGCCCGCTCAGCCGACCCGTTCCGCGGCGAAGCCGATTACCTCTTACTCGTCCAGGAGCGCTCCGGCAGCGTCCTGAACGCCGCGCGCCGCCTGGCTGTGATCCCCAAGGGCTTCCACCAGCCGCTCAACGACGTCCGCCGAGACGCCCAGGTCGGCGCGACCCTGCGCCGCGAGATGGAAGAAGAGCTGTTCGGCCGTCCCGACATCGACAACACGCTCGGGCAGCAGCTGTCCGCCGACCCGATGCACCCCAGCAAGCTCTCCGAGCCGATGAGCTGGCTCATCGACCAACCCGGCCGCCTCCGCATGGAGTGCACCGGCTTCGGGCTCAACCTCGTCAGCGGCAACTACGAATTCGCCAGCCTGATCGTCATCGACGACGAAGACTTTTGGACACGTTACGGCGGCGTAGTCGAAGCCAACTGGGAGTCAGAAACCCTACGGCAGTATTCGACAACCGACACGGAACTCGTGACCGAACTACTAACCGACGCAGCTTGGAGCAACGAAGGATTATTCGCTATGCTCCTGGGGCTCCGACGGCTTGCCGAAACCGGCGGAGAACGCGTCAAACTGCCACCAATCGAATGGGAGATCGGCAAGTGAGCGACGGCTGGAGCACCGGCAACGCCAACGAGGACGGCAGCGAGACTCGCGGCTGGCTGGTCGGCCACTTCATCGACCCGTCGCAAGGCGTCCGCTCGTCGAAGGACGTCGAAGTTAAGTGGGCCAACCATCCTGTTGGCGACAAGCGTGCCGAGTGGACCTCCGACGACCAGCGCACCACGCTCGTGTTCCTCATCTCCGGCAAATTCCGCGTCGATGTCACCGGCGGCAGCAGCACGATGAGCAAGCAGGGCGACTACGTCATGTGGGGCCCCGGCATCGACCACTCATGGGAAGCCATCGAGGAATCGGTAGTCCTCACCGTCCGCTGGCCCTCAGCAACCTAATTCAATTTCCGGCAAGGCAACCCGACTACCACCATTCTCCCGAAGTCGCCGCAACCCTTGCAGGAACGCGAACAGCCCCTCATTGCTCCACGATTTATCGCCAACAAGGTCCACCAGCATTTCAGCATCCCTCGTCGAATACTGGCGTAACCCGGCCGCCTCCCAGTTGGCCTCAACCTCGCCACCAAACCGCGCCCAGAACGCTTCATCCTCGATCACGATCAGCGTGGCGAACTCGTAGTTGCCGCTGACCAGGTTGAACCCGAAGCCGGTGCGCTCCATCCGCATCCGATCGGCCCGCTCGCCCAACCACCTCATCGGCCGCGACAACCGACTTGCGTGCATCGGGTCCGCCGCCCGCGGCCCACCGGCGGTGTTGTCGACGTCAGCGCGCCCGAACAGCTCTTCCTCCAGCTCGCGACGCAGCGTCGCCCCGATCCGGGCATCTGCCCGGTAGTCCGCCAACGGCCCGTGAAAGCCCTTCGGAATCACCGACAACTTGCCCGCCGCGTTGAGCACCTGCGCCGAACGTTCCTGGACCAGCAAGAGGTAATCGGCCTCGCCGCGGTACGGGTCCGACGGCCGCGCAATCGCCGTCAACGCCAGCACCCCACCAGCACACAACCGGCCCCGAAGGTCGAGCACGCTCGCCAGATCCGGCAAATACCGATCCCGGAGCGGCAGCGCACCCGGCTTCGCCGACCGTCCCGCGGTCAGCGCGTCCACCAGCTCGCCCTCAAGCAGGTCAGCCGTAAGCGCGTACTCCACAAACGAGCCCAACTCGACCCGCCCCACCAAACCACCGGCCGCCGCCTCGACCTCCGTCAACCGATAGATCGGCGCATCCGTCATCCGGACGTCGCCCTCCACGACCCGCGCCAACCTGCGAACCGCCGCAGCCCCATCGATCGGCCCGGCCGCCGAACCACTGCCCGGCACCAACTCCAGGTCGCTCGCCGCGTCCAGCGCCCACGGTGCAAGCCACTCAGGCCGCGTAGAGACGCTGGTCACCGCTCGCGCGCTCCCAGCCCGCGCCGCGTAGAGCGCATGCCCGACGACTTCGCCGCCGTAGTACGCGCCCAGTGCCGCAGCGATCTCGCCGCGCCCCAACGCGCGCGCTGCCTGCGGCGCCCGCCCTGTGGCCAGCTCACCACGCACTCGCCGGTTCGCTTCTCCCGCCGACCAACCCGCTCGCGCATCGACCCAGTTCAGCGCGCGCTCCACCTCATGGCCGAGTTCCACCGCGTCGCCCGGCGGCTCGCCGTCGAGCACGTCGCGGAGCTGGTCCGCACTCCGGCCAAGCAGCCGCGCAAGCTTCGGCCGCAAGTATGGGAGGGGCGCGTACTCGCCAGCCTCCCAGCGAATCACCGTCGACCGGTCGACGTGCAGCGCCTCGGCAAGCCCTTCCTGCGTAAACCCGGCGGCCTTCCTCGCCGCCACCAGGGCCGTCCGCCGCCCAGCCAAGCCGATCACCTCACGTAGTCACCCGACCACGCCAATCTATCAGCCTTCTCCGCAGGTCAAACCCCCGACTGCAACATCCTCGCGTCCCAAGTTCGACGTTTCCGCTCTGGGAAGCCGCCTCGCCAGCCGGTTCAGTGATCACCACCAACCGGCACTCCAGGAAGGCGACCACCGTGAGCACCAGCAACGACAACGCGTCGCCCCAGCGCCTCTACGTCACCTGGTACCGCTGCATCGCCGACCACCTCGAACACGCCGTCACCGATGAAGAATTCGCCAACGGCCTCCACCGTGGCGCCGGCTGGCACCAAGCCCTCTGCGGCCACCACCTCTACACCGGCTCGTGCCTCCTGCCGCCCGCGCGCCCCTGCCCGCGCTGCCTCTACCTCGTCGCCGCAATCCGACGCCCCGCCGTGCCTCATCGCCCAACCCGCCGACTCCGCACGTACTCCACCCGCCGCTGCCTCCTCAGCGCCCTCAAACTCCGGCCGCCCCACCGCCGCGCCCGCCTCAACGAGCACGGCGATGCCCCGATAGGGACCGGCCGGACACCGCCGGTGGGGGCGGACGCAATCCCGTCCGCCCCCACCGGCCCGAGCACCTCGCGCCCACCGCCGCAGTCCCGTGACGCGTGACGGGGTCCGCCCTGCCCCTCAGACGGGCGCGGGAGAAGTCCTCCTGCGCCCCTCCGTGACAGGTCTCCCGCTTCCGACTCACCCGTCACGACGATCATCCGCGCAGGTCAGCGCTCTCTCCATGCCGTCACAACCGTCGTGACGGGCTCGCTCAACCAAGACGGGGTGGCATCGCACATGTCTACGAACAGGGACGACGAGACACAGCCCAGCGAACTGCCGCAACTGCTCTACGCGCTCGGACCGGAACTCCGCCCGGTCGCGCTGAGGCTCGCCCGCGAGGTCGACGAACCCGACCTCGATGCCACCCAGCTCCGGACCCTGCAAACGCTCCTCAAGCACCTCGACCACAACATCTCAACCCGCCTCGCAGCTCTCCCCGAACAGGAATAGCCCGTGACCTCCGATGCACCAGTTCCCGCCAGCGACCAGGCGCCCTCACTCCGCCACTGCGAACAGCTCGGTCTCGAACTCCGCGAGTACCGCGAGCACGCCGGCCTCGACGCCGCGGAAGTCGCCGAGCACCTGTCCTGGCCCCAAACTCGGCTGGACGCCACCGAAGAAGGCACCCGGCGCGTCACCGCGTCCGATCTCAAGGCCCTGCTCAGCCTGTACGAGGTCACCGGCACCGAAGCCAAGCGCCTCCGGGCTCTCCGCGTCCGCGCGAGTAAGGAACCGCCGGCCGCCACCGTTCCCGCCCGCTACCAGCAGTTCCACGAACTCCAGTCCGCCGCCATCGAACAGCGAACCTACGCCCCGACCCTGCTGCCCCCGATCCTGCAAACCGACGACTACGCCACTGCTGTGAACGAACACGGTTCCCGCCCAGACCAGCAGACCACCGCCGACTTGGCGAAGTACCACGTCCAGCAGAGCACCTGGCTCCTGAACCGCGAACAGCCCTTCGAACTACACGTCGTGCTCGGTGAAGCCGCGCTCTACAACGTCGCTGGCAGCAGCCGCACGATGATCAGGCAACTCGACCAGCTCGCCAAACTGGTCAAACTGCCCCACATCCACCTCCAAATCCTGCCCTTCGCCGAGTGCGGCCACGCCACCGCCGAATCCAGCTTCACCCTGCTCACCGGCGACCAGTCCCACCCCTGGCTCTCCACCGACGACCTACTCACCACCACCTGCACCAACGTCCCCTCCGCGGTCATCACCCACCAAGGTGCGTTCGCCACCCTCACCACGCGTGCCCTCAACCGCGACGACAGCCTCGACCGCCTCCACGCCATCCGCCGCAGCCACGCCACCGCCTCCCAACGACGCCCCGATGTCAACACCGAGGTCTGCCGTCGCCTCCGCACCAAGTTCAACCTGACCATCGACGAACTCGCCGCAGCCTTCGACTGCTCCACCGAAACCATCGGTCGACATCTGACCACGTACAAGCCGACCGACACACTTGCTGAGCCGATCCCATACAGCATGCCTTAAGCGTCAGCGATGGGGTCCCCCAGATTCTGCGCAATCCTGTGTTATTTCAGTCTGTTTTCTGCGCACTTGAGTACGCTCGCGCTCTTGCCAAGGTATCCGACGCAAGATCAAACTGCTTGGTCTTGGCATACAGCTTGGACATGTTCATTAAAACGACGTAAATGCCTGTAAAGGACTCGAAATCCTGAAACGCTTGTAGTGCGATCTCATACTGCTCAAGTGCATCCTCATATCGTTGTTGCTGCACGTAGAGATTCCCGAGATTAATCAACATCATTGCACCATTATATGCATCATTAACATCCTTTGCGGCTTTAATGGATTCAAGGATAAGGCGCTCCGCTTCAAGCCAGCCTCCCGTCTGACTTAACGCCGTTCCGAGCTGTCCAAGAGTAGAAGCTTCCGCTCGGCGATCCTCGTTTGCGCGATGATACTCAAGCGCATTCCTGAAGTACGGAATCGACTCTTCGGGCTGACCGGATTCGCGAAGTGTTATCCCAATATTAGTCAACACGTAGCCGGAGTGTCCATAAGTGCCATACTTCTCGATGAGCTTGAACGCTCGCCTAAGGGGACCAATGCTTAGTTCGGCGTCGCCACGCTTCCTAAGTGACTCACTTAGCCCGGTCAGTAATCGGATCTCATGATCGGGCATGTCGCAAGTTCGGGCGATCCGAAGGCCCCTGGTAAACGTCTTGATTGCCTCGTCATACCTTTGGAGAGAATTTTCGGTCAGGCCAACGTTATTCAACGCCGAAGCCAACTTGTCTGCATCCTTAAGCTGCTCTGCTGCCGAGACGGCGAGATTGGAGACATCCAAGCGCATTGCGTGATTATTACCTACCGAAAGAACCGATCCTATTGAAATAGCTAGAGTCCAAGATGTCGCCAGGCGCGACATCTTGGAAGCCAGATGCACACAGGAAATGACCGTGGAGATCTCATGCTGCAGCCACTCATTTGCGGCATTTCGCGTATCAAAATTTGCATCTTTTGAACGCCATTCCGCAGCTGCGACGACCATCTCTTCATAATAATCGAACAGGCGGCCCCTTGCTGCATTGATAGCATTCTCATGCTCTACTTCCACCAGCTTGTCCGCCGCGTAAATTCGGACAAGGTCGTGCAGTCTCCACCGATCAACCGTAGCTCCAGGCTCGAACAGATGCGCGTGTTGCAGGGCTCGAACTAGTCGGCGAGTAGCGACGGGTCGACGCGCAATTAAAGCGGACAGCGACGCCAGTGAAATCTCCTCGCCCGGATGTAAAGATGAGAATCGCAACAGTTGTGCTGCTTCTTGGCCGAGTCGAATGTAGGAGGCTGTCAATGCGACGTTAACCATGAGATCGTGATACTGTAGCGATTCAAGTCGATCCGCCTCCGATGCCAACTCCTCTGCCAGTTCGTGTGGCGAAAGGTTGGGGTCCGAACGGAGAATCGCCGCCGCTATCTGCAGTGCTAACGGCAACTCGCCGCACAACCGAGCGAGGCGGCGGAATTCGCCTATTTCTCCCCTTTGATGAGCGTGCCCTTGCCCTGAGGATAGTTGAATTAGCATCTGGCAAGCTTCGGTGCTCTCCAACTTGCCAATCCGAACGGCCAAACAATTCGACAACCGGCCTTCGAATGTTGATCTTGAAGTGATAATTACTTTGTGTCCACCAATGCGAGGCAGCAGCGACTCGATCTGGTTTACGTCCGATACGTTATCGAATACAAGTAGAACTGCGGCCCCAGATCTGGCCTTGACATCGAGTACCTCATGGTACTTCAATAGCATTGAACTCGGCTCAAGATTCATATCGCGTTCACCTAAAGCGTAAAGAATTCCTGGAATAACAGCACTGGGTTGTACGGCATCCGACACATCCAACGTATAACCACGAAAGTCTACAAAAACCGAGTTTTCGGAATAGTAGCCTCGATCTACCACGCTCTTTGCCATTTGACTCGCAAGTGCCGTCTTTCCCGTGCCTGCTAGACCTGAGATCAAGCTGACAGCGGGACCGTTTCCTTGTGTTTTATTTAGAAATTTGCCGAGCGCGATTATAGCATTTTCACGTCCGAACAGCCTTGTCGAACCTTCTTTTGCGGATTGACGAGTAATACTCTGAATAAAGAGTAAGTCCTGCGAGATATTGTTACTTCTAACCCTCTTCTCGGGGTCGGAATTCGAGATATCTAGGAACTGCTCGCGCACTGCATGCATAGGAGGAGCATCGAGAATGGAAACGATTCGTTCAAGGTGAAGCAATTCGAGTTTCTTTTTAGCCAGTTTAGCCAGTAACTCCCTCTCTTTAAGAGTGACTTCTTGGTTCGTGACAAAAACAAGTCCGACTGCGTCATTCTGGCGCACGCCGGCATCGTCGTCGATTAGTTTTGCCTTTATTTCCACGAAGCTTTTCTGGCCTCGCGGAAAATAGACGGCCATGATCCACAACTCGTTGTTGCGCTTCGCCCGTGCGTCACGTTTCCCGTCGGGGCCTCCAAGTGGGTGACTAGGATCGATGTCCGTGAAACCCCTGGCTGAGCAAAATCTGCACAGCAAGGCGCTCTGATCGTGCTTGCCCGTTAGTCCACTCGCGTAGGCGGTGCCAGGTCTCGTCCCACCTCAAAGACATGCGGTCACCTTACCTCACTCTAAAGCAGGAAACATCTTTAACCTTGAGAAGGTTGGCCGCTGAAACTCTCGTCGCCGCCTTGCGCTGCCTGTACAAGCACGCCCGAAGACGACCGCCTCATCGCCCCCGCCGACAACCTAGCTCCTCTTTGCGCAGTTGGGAGACGGTGTCGTTCAGCTTCGCCAGTGACCATCTTCTGATTTCCGAAGTTGCACCTCGGGCTATCAGAACGTCTTCACTCAGGGATCGGAATTCGTCGACGGCAGTCAACAGATCTCCTGAGCGAACATGTTTGACGGCGACCCAGTATCGGATTCGATAGTCGATCAAGTTCACTCGGAAGTCTCGCTTGTGCCATCGTTGCAGCATTTCAGTTCTAAGCGAAGTAAGCGTCTTTATGGCGTCGTCCGCACTTCCGAGTTCGCCCTCAAGGGAAGAGATCGATTTGCGAAGATAATATAAGTTGCACTCGGGAGTGGAGTGTGATTTGCTATCATTCAATAGTGAATAGGCGAACTGTAATGCACGGGATTGATCCCCGTGGGTTGCCATCAACTCCAGCCAATCGCTACGTGCAGACAAGGCGCGGCCGTGATGTCTCCCATTCGCCAGCTCTGCATCTATTGCGATAGATTCAAGTTCGCATAGGGCATGCTGATAACGTCCAGCGTTGCGAAGTTGACATGCCCGGTGATACTTAAGTGAATTAAATGAGTCTGCCGGCGCGCGTCGTGTGCGCATCCAGACTTCGAATTCGGATAATAGGTCAAGTGCGCGCTCTGGTGTAGCTTGTGTCCCAACATAGTGGGCGTAGCTAAAAAATACGGCATAAGTGAGCCATTCGCTCTCATCAAGATTTTCTAAGCAATCTTCGAACAAGCGTAAGAACAGGCCTGCCGCTTCACGCTGTTCGCCTACTTCACCCATTCTATGGGCGATGCCGCGTCGAATATTCAGCGTTGTCCGATGGAGGGGCCCGATGGCGCGCTCGGCATCCTTGCGTACTTCAATTAGTCGACGTAATGAAAGTCGCATCTGGTCAAATGGGGAGTCCCAGGCGACCAGGGATCTCATCATGACGGTATCCTCGTGATCCCGCCCAAGTTCGTTCGTCATGTCTTCTATGCTCTGGTGGAGGTAGGCTTCAAAAGCCTCCTCCCCATCGTCTTCGAAGATTACATAGCCGCGATTGGCCCGACTCTCGACAAAGGTGGAGGAAGCACGCGCAAATGCCAAGTCGGCTTGTTCAAGTCGCCCCCAATCCCATGCTGCCTGTCCAATATCTTTTAATTCTTGCGGGCTTGCGACTTCGATAAAGGCATGGAATGAACCCGCAGGTATGACCTCTCGTTCGATCGCGTCGATGAGGTAATCAAATGCAATGAAGGTGTCTTTGTCGCTCGGTATCAGAAGGCTACTGGTCGCATGCAGTGGTGTTGTCGCCCAATCGATGGCTTCGGCGACAGACTCCGGGCGTAGTTGGTGCCCGCCTCGGCTGTGCAGGTACTGTTCGTGTGCACGGGTAAGCATTTCCAATGGCAGCGGTCGGTGCATTCCTGCTCGCCGGGCGTCAACCGCGGCGAGAACGAGTGCCGCTCCTCGCGGGTGTGTGCCAGGCGCCCACGCGTCACGCCAGGTGGCGAGAAGTTGTGGGCCAGCGGCAAGGAACTCGGCTACACCGAAATTATTGACATGCTTGAGTGCTTCGGTAATACGAGGGTCCTCGGGTTGGGTTAGCTGCGCTCGTCGTACCTCGTGGCTGCTCCAAGAGCGACGAAGGTCGATCCGGCTGGCGAGACGGAGAACCTCCCAACCTTGCCGGATCGTTTCACGACTCCGCGTGGCATCCGCCATGTTGGCGGAGCCGCCGCAGAAGTAGGAAAATTCCTCCGATCGCATGGTGGCGACGATCTTGTGACACCTTCCTGAAAGGATGCTAGAAATCGCGGCCCCATTGAGGCCGCCCTCGCCTAAGTATCGCTCTATATCGTCAAGCCATAATACCGACCGAGAAGAATCCAATATTGCAGCGATTGCCACTCCTACGGCTTCTCGGTTGCCAGGCACGATCAACCGATGATCTGGTAAAAGTTCATGTATCGCTTCATAGGCGGCCCTTGACTTGCCAGCGGTGGACTCTCCGACTATTAGGACGAAATGATCGTTCTTTATTGTTGATACTAGCGTTTCCATGACATCGCGGCGAACAAATACTGGCACTCGCTCGAACGATTCAATTTGAACGGCCGGATGTACACCTAGCTGAATAGGGTTAGTGAGTTCGCGAACGTACGGTAACCTTCCATGGCGGTCGCATTGCAGGGTGGCCTGACGTGCCTCACGGCGATCGTCTCGACGCTTCATTGCTGCTGTCGCGCGGGCAGTGAAGATGCCAGCCGTGATCGCCCCAAGCGCGGCGATGACAGACGAGAATACGGCAGGCACGGGCAACTTGGCCAAGGCTGCACTAAATGCTACTACGACCAAGGTCATCCCGACCAAGAGCCAAATTAATCCTCGTCGCATCGCTCCTCCTCAACGTGAGAGTGTATGCGACCTGATCGTTGACTCGCAGCTTTGCGTCAGCTGATCGCTTCGACTGAGGCCGGGGTGACCACTAGCTGCGGGGACGGGCTTGGCCAAGTGTTTTCAACAAGGAAGCAGACCAGATTTGCAGTGGCTCGACCGTGGTGCACAAAGGTGGCGCCTTGGTAGGCGCTTCAGTGAAGCTGCGAGAGATTTTCCTGGAGCACACAGTAGTCGACGATATGGACGTTGCGAAATGTCAACCTAGTCGAAATTGAATCGATTCATTAGTGCGACATTCTGGTTTAATATGCCAAAAAGGCCTGGGCGCCCTAGTCTATTCCTGGATGATATCGAGAAAGTTGCGACGTCGATCGCGCTTCTCAGGTGGCTGTTCTGTCAGCTTCTTATAGGCCGATGTTATCGCCACCTGCACGATATCTGCGCGGTCACATTGTGTTCGGTCGACCACGCCGCCCAGTCCCGCCGTGCGCTCGCTGCGCCCTAATCCAGGGTTGCATCGACGTCGTTGATACGCAGGAACGCCCAGGGGGTCTCGAACCGCGGTCGATGCTCGGAGTAATCGCCCTGTACGAGATGAAGACCTGCGCCACGACACCGTCCCACTCAGCTATGCCAGAACGTCGGACGCGGGTAAGCCGCGTCCGGCCACTCTGCCTGCATGGGGCTGACTGACTACACCTGGGCGACCGTCCTGCGCGCGGTCATGACGAAGGGTTAACTGAACGGAAGGTCGGCCATGCATAGATCCAACTTCAGGCCTGACGTCGATGCAACACCGTCATCGAGCAAGCCTGCCGCTACTAGCGGCGCGTCAATTAGTCAAGTTTCAGGCGTTGGTCAGCCACAAGCGTGTGGTTAGTGTGCAAGTCGCCCCTCGGACACACGCATTAACCCTACGGGGCGGGCGGATGGTCACATCGACCATCCGCTCTTTTGCGTAGTAGACCATGTCCAGGCCGAACACCGCGTAGAGCTCTTGGAGCTTGGCCGGGTCAGCACGGTTGAGCTTGCGGCCGACGTCTCCGAGGTAGTCCACCATCGCCTCGACCTCGGCTCTACCGATCGCAGCGCCCGCTGGCAACCGCCTGAAGTCCTCCCGCGCGGCGTCCCGCTCCTCTTGCGCCCGATTGATTGCGTCCACCACAGCCGCCGGACTCGCTCCCGCCTCAATCGCCTGCTGAAGCCTGCTCATCCGCCTCTCAGCGTCCTCAAGCCGTCGACGCACAGCGTCCGCCCTAGACGATTCGTCTGCCTTCGCACCTGCACTGCGCATCATGGTTCGAACAGTGACGTCTCGATTGGACGGAGCGAACGCTGCCCCGATCCATCCGTTGAGCTGATCGATCACCGCCGCCTCTGGCAAATACACGTTCTTCGGATGCTCAGCCAGCACCGGCGAGCCCGGGACGATCGTCCGCGCCGCACACCGGTAGTAGATCCGAGTCTCCCGCGGCGTGCCCTCCATCTTCCGCTCGCAGTATCCGCAACGAACGCGACCGCGCAGCGCATACACCCACTTGGTCTTCCTCGGTCCGCGCTCCAACCTCCGTCGTGCCTTCAATCCGCCCGCTGCCCGCGACCGCCGCAGCAGTTGGACCTCGGTGAAGTCCTCAACGCTCACGATCGCGGGATGAGCCGGCCGCCGCGACCGAACCACCTGTTCCCGCTCAGCCCGCCGAAAGCGGACCACATGTCCAGCCGCGACGTCATCGGGGTCCAACAAAGTCTCGTGCTTTGTCCACCTGCCGAACACCGCGAATCCGGTGTACTTGGGATTCTCCAAAATGGACCGAACCGTGCTGCCCTGCCAACCATCAGCCAACCGGTGCCGGTTCTGATCCGGCCGCCGTGCCGACGGGCACGGAATCCCATCCCGGTTCAGCCCATTCGCAATCGCCCGATCCCCGTTGCCGTCCAAGTACTCAGCGAAGATCCGGCGCACCACCTCAGCCGAATCGTCCTCGACCTCCAGGACCCTCAGCCGGAACCCGACGCCGTCCGCGCGTGCTGGGCGTCCCTGCACACCGACCGCGCCATCGCCTATCGCGCCGCCGCCGGTGTCGAAGAGGCCGCGATGGCCGTGGTGGTCCAGCGGATGGTCGACCCCGTCGTGGCCGGTGTGCTGTTCACCGCCAACCCGATCACCGGGTGCCGCACCGAGATGATCGTCGACGCCGCTCCCGGGCTGGGCACCGCGATCGTCGACGGCACGGTCGTGCCCGACCACTACGTCCTCGGCCACCACTCCCCCGCCGCGGACCAGCGCGGCTGCCTCGACGCGCACCACCTCGAACAACTTCGCGCGGCGGGTCACCGGTTGCAGCGGCACTTCGGCGCGCCGCAGGACATCGAGTGGGCGATCGACGCGGACGGCACGCTGTGGCTGCTCCAGTCGAGGCCGATCACCACCCTGTTCCCGCTGCCACCGGACACCGGCGACACCCGCCTGTACCTCGAATTCGGGCACATCCAGGGAATGTTGCGGCCGTGCACCCCGATGGGCGTGTCGCTGCTCAAGACCGGCGCGGCCGTGTGGTTCGAGGCGCACGGCGTCAGGACCGATCCGGCCGACCCGCTGCCCCGGCTCGTCCCCATCGGCGGACGGCTCTACTTCGACCTGACCGATTTCGTCCGCAGCGGGCTCATGCGGGACCGGCTGCGGACGTCGCTCGAGGTGTACGGGCCGCGGGTGCGGGGCGCCGTCGAGCGCATGCTGGACGATCCGCGCTTCGCGCCACGGCGCGGCCTGCCGTTCCGGCTGGGCAACACGCTCCGGGCCACCGCACTGCTCGCCCCTGGCATGCTCGCCGGTTTCGCCTCCAGCCTCGCCCGCCCGGACGCGGCCCGTGTCCGGGCCTACCGCGCGGTGGAGGAGATCAGGCGCCGGACGGCTCCGCCACCGGAACGGGCCACCGCGGCGGCACGGCTGAAGTGGGTCATCGAAGACTCGCACCAGGCGTTCATGAGCCGCGGCATGCTGGGACTGATGTGGCCGCTGATGGCGGGCATCGCCCTGGGCGCGGTGCCGTCGGCCCTGCTCCAGGACATCGCCTCGGCCGAGGAACTGGACGCCGTTCTCGGCGGCATGCCGCACAACGTGACCACCGAGATGGACCTCGCGCTCTGGCGGCTCGCGGTGAACGCGCGGCCGCACCGCGACCTGATCCTCGGCACCGCGCCGGCGGAACTCGCCGCCCAGTACCGGGCAGGCGAACTGCCGGACATCGGCATGGCCGGCTTCCTGGAGAAGTACGGCATGCGCGCGGCGGCCGAGATCGACGTCGGCATGCCCCGCTGGGAAGAAGACCCGGCACCGCTGTGGGCCACGATCGCCAACTACCTCCGCGTCGAGGATCCCGAGCAGGCGCCCGACCGCCGCTTCCAGCGGGCCGCGGCAAAAGCGGAGGCGACGATCGAGGCGCTGGCCCGGCGCGCGCGCAGCGAGCGGCCCGTCCGCGGCCGCCTCGCGATATTCCTCATGCGCCGCTCCCGGCGCCTCACCGGCCTGCGGGACATCGGCAAGTTCGCCTGGCTGCCGTCGCTGCAGGCGTCCCGGCGCCAACTCCTCCTGGTCGGCGAGGACCTGGCCACCCACGGTCTGCTCGAACGCGCGGACGACATCATGTTCCTGACCCTCGAAGAAGCACGCGCCGCAGTGGAGGACGGGATCGACCACCGGGCTCTGGTCGCCGGGCGGCACGCCACCCACCAGCGGGAGTTGAAGCGGCCCACCGTTCCCAGTGCCCTGCTGTCCGACGGGACCGACGTGGAGGCACTCGCCCCGGCGGGGCCGATCGAGGACGGGGTACTGACCGGGATGGCCGGTGCGGCGGGCCGGGCGACCGGGAAGGCGCGCGTGATCCGCGATCCCGCCGGCGCCCACATCGAACCGGGCGAAATCCTCGTCGCGCCGACCACCGACCCCGGCTGGACCCCGCTGTTCATGACCACCGCCGGCCTGGTGACCGAAACCGGCTCACCGGTGGCGCACGGCCCCACCGTCGCCCGCGAATACGGCATTCCGGCCGTCATCTGCGTGCGCGACGCCACCCGCGCGATCAAAACCGGGCAGCTGATCACCATCGACGGGGGCGCGGGCACCGTCCGGATCGCCCCGGAAGACGGATCCACGAGCGCGGCCTGAGTTCAGCGCTTCCCGTGGAAACCGCGGCGGACCGAGCCCGGCGCCGGAACGACCCGGCCCTGGCACGTCGAGGCCACGGCGGCGGCCCGACACTGACCGACGAAGGCGGTCGCCGGTCACCAGCGGATTCCGACCGTTCTCGCCACCATCCCCTGTGGCGAGAACGGTCAGTTCGCGCAGCGCGGGCAGTAGTGCGGGCCGATGGCGCGATCGTGGCCGCGCCAGCCGTCCTGCCGGACCTCGCCCCACAGCAGCAACCACGCCTCGTGGTGGGCGGTACCCGGCGCCGTCCGGGGGCCGGAAGCTCCGCAGCCGTCGCAGATCAAGCGCAACGCGACGACCTCGTCCACCGGTACCGCCGTCATCGCCGCCCATCCGATCGAGTTCCCCGATACGACCACCGGCGATTCCCAGCACTTCACGCACGGCGCGAACCCATCCTCGCGCGCATTCGCCCGGCCCGACCTGACGATTGCCTGACGATCAGCACGCCGGAACGACTCCTCAAGCGCTGCCGATCGCCGCCAGGGACTTCGCGGGCGCACCGGCGCCGAGCCAGCCCACCAGCCTGCGCACCGCGGCCCGGTCGCCGGTGAAGCGCAAGGTGCGTGCTCGCAGTTCGTCGAGGCACCGGCTGTGGCCGAGCCACACGTTGGCGAGTGCGGTGATCGTGCACTCCACCCGCACCTGCACGGGCAGGGCCGGGGCGGTCCGCTGGGCGCGGGCGCGACCGGGGCCGAGCACCACCCACCACTGCCGCGGGCCGGTTACATCGGAGAACCCGACCTCGATGGCGCCGGGTTCGTGGGGGCCGCCGATGGTCCGGCACAGTTCGGCCAGCAGCAACCGCGGATCGAGATCACCGGCTCGCGGTGGCGGCAGCCAGCGCGAGCCCCACCTGGCCAGTTGCGCCAGCACTGGTTCGAGGTCGCGCCCGGCCTCGGTGAGCCGGTAGTGGAACCGGCCGTGCCGGTCGGCGGTGGCTTCGACCAGGCCCGCGGCGTGCAATCGGCGCATCCGGTGGCCGAGGCTGGACTTGGACACCATCGGCAGTTGATCGGCGAGTTCGTCGAGGCAGCGCTGCCCGGTCAGCAACTCGGTGATGATCAGCGTGGTCCACGCCTCACCCAGCAGATCGGTCGTCCTGGTCGCCGGGTGGTGGGTCGCGGAGCGCTTCACCACCTCATCCTGTCGTGGATTCCCCCGGCGGAACCTGACGACTGCCTGACGATCCGGACGTGGGCTCGTGCTCGGGTACCTGGGTGACCGACGGCGTGGGGTCCGGCATCCGGGTCAGGCTCGGCAGCTTCTCCGGGCGATCCTGCGTACTGACCCCGCATCCGGCGCACGCCAGCACCAGCGCGGCCAGACCGCTGAGCACCAGCTTCTTCATTCCGCCTCCGGGAGTTCGATGGTGAACCTCGCGCCGCCGCCGGGCCGGTCTGCCACCTGGGCGGTGCCGCCGTGCCGGGCGACGTGGTCGGCGACGATCGCCAGCCCGAGCCCGCTGCCGATCTCGTCGCCACGGCCCCGCGCCTGTCCGCGGGTGAACCGCTCGAAAATCCGTGACCGCAGCTCCACCGGCACCCCGGGGCCCTGGTCGTCGACCTCCATTCGCACCTTCCCGTCGTGTGCGGTGACCGCGATGCGCACCGCGCCGCCGGCGTAGCGGTCGGCGTTGTCCAGCAGGTTGCCGACCACCCGGTCCAGCCGCCGCCGATCGGCCAGCACCAGTGCGGGCGCCGCCGCGTCCAGCACATCGGGCTGGTTCCGGTGCTCGAGCACCCGGCGGACCACGTCGCCGAGGTCCACCAGTTCCCAGGATTGCTCGTCGTACTCCTGGCGGCCGCGGGAGATCTCGAGCAGGTCGACCACCATGCGCTGGAACCGGCGGATCTCCGCGACGAGCAGGTCCAGTGCGCGGCGAGCGGGTGCGGGAAGGGCATCACGGCGGCGGTCGAGCACCTCGGCCGCGTTGGCCATGGTGGTCAGCGGGGACCGCAACTCGTGGCTGACGTCCCCGGCGAACCGCGCGTCCTGCTGGACCCGGTGCTCCAGCGCTTCCGCCGTGGCGTTGAAGGTGGCGGCCAGCGGCGCCAGGTCGGGATCGGTCTGGGCGGGCAGGCGGGCGCCGTGGTCGCCGGCTGCGATGCGGGACGCCGCACTGGTCAGCGTGGTCAGCGGGCGCAGCGCCCGCCGGCTGGCCCACCAGCCCAGCCCGCCGCCGAGCAGACCGCCCGCCACCGTCGCCGCGCTCAGCACCACGCTCAGGAACCGCATCGTGCGGTCCAGCTCCACCAGCGGGAACAACTCGACGTAGAAGCCTCCCTCGGACACCACCGGCAGCACCACCGCGAGCACCGGGATACCGCCCACGGCCAAGCGCTGGCGGGCCGGTTCCCCCGCCCTGCCGAGGTCCACCAGTTCGCCGGGCAGGGTCTGCGGTGGGACCTGCCTGCCGCTGGTCAGCCACCGGCCCGGCTGGTAGACCAGGATCGACGAGTCCGGCCCGGTGGTCAGCCCGGTCAGCAACTCGTCCAGGCCGGGCGATCGATCGCGGATCGCGGCGTCGACCAGCCGCACGTTGAGCTGCGCCTGCCGCACCGCGGCCTGTTCGCGCTGGTCGAGCAGGTAGCTGGTGGCCAGGTTCCAGGTGGTCACCGCGAGCACGCTGACGATCAGCAGCGAGCCGACGCCCAGCGCGGCGGTCACCCGCCACCGCAACGACCACCGCCTGCTCATCCGCCGTCCCGGTGCACCCGGTAGCCGACGCCGCGCACGGTGAGCACCAGCGCGGGTTCGTCGGGATCGAGTTCCACCTTGCGGCGCAACCGGCGGATGTGCACGTCCAGCAGGCGGGTGTCGCCGAAGTAGTCGTAGCCCCAGACCCGCTGGAGCAACTGCTCCCTGCTCACCACATCCCCGCCGGCCGCGGCGAGTTCGGACAGCAAGCGGAACTCGGTCCTGGTCAGGTGCAGCGATTCCCCGTCCCGATCGACCTCGCCGGTGTTCGGGTGGATCCGCAGCGCGCCGGCGACGAGTTCCGTGCGGCCGGGACCGCGGCGCCGCAGCAGGGCCCGGATGCGGGCGGCCAGCTCGCCGGCGATCAGCGGTTTGGTCACGTAGTCGTCCGCACCCGCCTCCAGGCCGTCGATCACGTCGCGGGTGTCGGTGCGGGCGGTGACCATGATGATCGGCAGGTCACCGCGCGAGCGCAGGGACCGGCACACCGCCATGCCGTCGATGCCGGGCAGCATCAGGTCCAGCAGGACCACGTCGATCGGCGTGGACTCGACCACCGACAGCGCCTGCTCCCCCGAAACCGCCTCGACCACGTCGAAACCGTGGTCCGACAGGGAAAGCCCGAGCGCCTCCCGGATGTGTTCGTCGTCCTCGACCAGCAGTACCGCCGTCATGAACCAGCCCGCGCCAGCGTCATCGTCCACCTCCGGCGGCCGATTATCACACGCCATCACGCACCACCGGGCGTGCCGGTGGGCCCCCGCGCCGACGCGCGGCGATCATGATGTCCATCGCCACCTCGGGCCGACGGCACCGGACTTCGGCACCGTGCGGCCGAACTCGGTGGCGAGTTCGCGGATCACCTCGCTCACCGCCGTTTTCCGATCCGAACTGACGATCGCCTTCCTGCGCGGTGAGGAGAAAGCCACGGCGAAATGTCAGGAGAGCGCAATATTCCTTCCCCGGGCGCGTTCCCGGCTCGCTGCTACCGTCGCGCACGGAAAGAGTTCAGCGGAAAGGGCGTTCATGCGCGGGATGCGTGTCCTCGCCTCAACAGGGGCGTGCGCGTTGGTGCTCAGTGGCTGTGGCGCACCACAACCGGTGCCACCGGAAGCGCCGCCGGCCCCGCACACGACAACGGTGACGGCAAGTGGCCTGCCCGCGTGTCAGGCCGCGCACCTGTCCGGGCGGCTCCGGCCCGGCTCTCCCGAGGTCGGCCACCGCCGGGCCACCCTCGAGGTGACGAACCGCGGCGACTCCACCTGCGTGATCAACGGATACGGCGATCTGCGCCTGCTCGGCGCCGACGCCCGGACAGTGCCCACCGACGCCTGGCGCCGGGCACACCCGGCAGCCACCGAGGTGGTGCTCGCCCCGGGGGACCTGGCGGTCCGGGAACTGCGCTGGTCGGCGAACCCGGACGAAGGCGAACCGGCCGGCGGGCCATGCCGGCCCGAAGCCGTCCGACTGGAGATCACGCCGCCGGACCAAGCGGAAAGCTTCGGCGTGCCGTGGACGCTGGGCCCGGTCTGCCGCGGCGGCTGGATCAGCGGCGGCGCTTTCACCGGAAGCACTCCCAACGCACACCGGTAGCTGGGCAGCAGTCCCATCAGCACCGTGGCCGTGCCCATGCCCAGGAAGGTGAGCCGCAGCGCCCGGCGCCGCCCGTAGCGGTCGCCGATCCACCCGAACAGCATCGCACCGATCGGTCCCATCAGAAAGCCGGCGCCGAAGGTGGCCAACCCCATGAAGGCCGCGAACCAGGCGTCGTCTGCCAGGAAGAAGGTGTCGGTGAAGACCAGAGCTGTTGCCGTGCCGTAGATCGCGAAGTCGTAGAACCCGAGGGAAGTGCCCACACCGCTGGCGAAGGCGACCCGCCGCAAACTGGTTTTGCGTTCTGGAGCGACGTTACTCATAGTCCCCGAGCTGCGTGAGGAAATCCCCTACGGTTCGCAACGGTCATTCCACTGAGCCGTTGTCCGTGGCGGTGAACGCGAACAGCAGTCCGCAGCGTGCGGCCGACCCGATTCTCGGCAGGAACCGGTTTCGTACCAGCAGCTTCACCGGCCCCCGAAACCGCCGCCGCCCCGTCGGGCAGCGGCGGTGTTCTCGCTGTCCGGGTTGGGCCGCCTGGTCAGGACAGCGCGCATTCCGCGCCACGGGCCAGTTCGACGTCTTCGCGGGTGAACACGATGAGGGTCACCACCGCGGCATCCGGCGAGTTGAGGAAACGGTCGCCGTCTCCGTGGTCGTCGGCTGTGGTCACGCCTAGCACGCCCAGGCCGCGGATCACGTCGTGCACCACTTCCGGCTGGTATTCGGCTACGCCACCGGTGAAGACCAGCGCGTCCAGCCGGTCCAGGCTCATCGCCGCCGCGCCGATCTCCCGCCGGAGCCGGTGCAGGTAGACGTCGTAGGCCAGCTTCGCGTCCGGCTCCCCTGCCTCGCGGGCTGCCAGCACCTCGCGCAGATCGCCGGTGGTGCCGCTCATCCCGGCCAGGCCGGACCGGTGGACCAGCGCATCGGTCATCTCCGCCGGCGTCATCGGCCCGGTCTCCATCACGTACAGCAGCAATCCGGGGTCCACCGAACCCGACCGGGTGGCCATCGCGGGCCCCTCCAGCGGGGTGAAGCCCATGCTGGTGTCCACGCTCCGCCCGTCGCGCACCGCGGTGACCGAGACCCCGGCACCGAGGTGGCAGCACACCAGGCGAAGCTCGTCACCGCCGAGCAGTTCCGACGCGCGCCGCACGGTGTACTGATAGGACAGACCGTGGAAACCGTAGCGCCGCAACCTTCCTTGCGACGTCCAGGCTTTCGGCAAGGCGTAGTGCGCGGCCGCCTCGGGCAAGCCGGTGTGGAAGGTGGTGTCGAAGCACGCCACCACCGGCAGGTCCGGGCGCAGCCCCCGCACGACGCGGACGACGTCGAGGGACAGCGGCTGGTGCAGTGGCGCCAGCGGGGTCAGCCGGTCGAGGTCGGCCAGCACGATATCGTCCACAATGGCCGGTGCGGTCCGGCCACCGCCGTGCACGAAGCGCACAGCCACCGCGTCCGGCTCGGGCCAGCGGCGCAACGCGTCGCCGACCATCCACGAGTCGGTGGCCGGGTCGGCCGTCTCCCAGGCCGCCCAGCCCTTGGCTACTCCATTGTGGACCATCGCGGCCTTGAGGCTGGACGATCCGGGGTTCAGGGTCAGTACCCGCATGGTCAGCTCCTCACCGCCCGCAGCAACGGGTCCGGCGCCCGCCGGGGTTCGATGCGGACCCGCACATCCAGCGCCAGGCAACGACTTCCCGACACGGTGACCGGGTTCAGGTCCAGTTCGGTGATTTCCGGGACCAGCGTGGCGAGCGCGCTGACCCGCAGCAGCACCTCGCGCACGCCCTCCCGGGCCAGGCCCGACGCCCACAGCGCTGTCGACGAGCGCAGGGAGTCCAGCAGCAGCCCGGCGTCGGTGTCGGTCAGCGAGGCCAGGCGCGCGGCCCGGTCGGCGACCAGGTCGGTGTCGACGCCGCCGAGCCCGAACACGACCAGCGGGCCGAACACCTCGTCCGACCGCACGCCGATCAGCAGTTCGCGGCCGGGCGGGATCATCGGCTGCAGGACCACCCCGCGCAGCGCGGCGCCGAAGCGTTCCCGCAGCAGGCGAAGCGCCGAGCACAGGCCGGCCAGGTCTTCGATGCCGGTGATCACCCCGCCCCCGGCGCTCTTGTGCAGCAGGCCGATGGCGTCCGCCTTGAGCACCGCCGGGCCGCCGACCTGGTCGAACTCCGCGAGCACCGCCTCGTCGGTGGTCGCGTACCTGGTGTCCACCAGTGGGATGCGGGCCAGCCGCAGCAGCCGTGCGGCCGCATCGGGCGGCAACCAGCCACCACCGGCCGCCAAAGCACCACGGACCAGGTCGCGCACGGCGTCGGCGTCGATGTCGTCGAAGTGGTGGACCTGACCTTCGGGGCGCCTGCGCCACGCAGCGTAAGCCGACAGCCTGCCCAGCACCGCGGCCGCGCCACCGGGGTCGTCGTAGCTCGCGGTCACCGCGCCCGCGTCCGGAGCGTTGAGCGGCGTGACCCGTTCGGCCTGACCGGGCCGCACGGCGAGCACCGGTTTGGCGGACTCGCGCACCACGACGGCCAGTCCGTCGGCCGGGTCGCTGACCGCGGTGGGCACGGTGATCGCGATGACGGCGTCGATCCGGTCGTCGGCCAACACCGCCCGGAGGGCCTCGACGAAGATCCCCGGGGGCACGGCCGCGGTCGTGTCGAGCGGGTTGGCCACCCCCGCGCTGGCGGGCAGGAGCGCGCGGAGCCGCTGGACGGTGCCCGGGGACAGCTCCGGAACGGCCAGCGACCACCGTTCGCAGGCGTCCGCGGCCAGCACCCCCGCGCCACCGGCGTTGCTCACCACCGCCACCCGCGAACCGGCGGGCAGCGGTTGCCAGGACAGCGCCGCGATCACTTCGAGAAGTTCCGCCACGGAGTCGACCGCGATCACGCCGGCCTGCTCGTAGAGCGCGTCACGGGTGACCGCGGGCGTGGCCGCCGCGGCGGTGTGCGACGCGGCTGCCGCCTGCGCGACGTCACCGGTGCCGCTGCGCACGGCCAGCAGCGGCTTCTCGCGCGCCAGCGTCCGGGCCAGGCTGCTGAACTTGGCCGGGTTCCCGAAGGACTCCAGGTAGAGCACGGCGATCCGGGTGGTCTCGTCGGCCAGCCACCACAGCAGGAGGTCGTTGCCGCTGACGTCGTACTTGTCGCCGGTCGAGACCAGGTTCGACAGCCCGAGGCCGAGCTGGGCCAGCCCGTCGGCGAGCGCGATGCCGACGCCACCGGACTGGGTGACCACGCCGACCTCGCCCACCGGAACCGGGTCGCGCAGGAAGGTCGCGTTGAGGAGGTGGCCCGGTTCGGTGGTCGCCACGCCGAGGCAGTTGGGCCCGACCATCCGCATGCCGTACCGGCGGACCGCGTCGAGCAACTCCCGGCCGGCCGCGGTTCCGGTCAGTCCGGCCGAGATGACCACCACGGCGCGCACACCGCGTTCGCCGCATTCGCGGACCACGTCGGCGCAGCGTTCCGCGGGCACGCACAGCACAGCGAGTTCGGGCACCTCCGGCAGATCGCCGAGTGAAGCGGCACAGGGCACCCCGGCGATCCGGTCACCGGCTTTCGGGTTGATCGCGGTGAGCGTGCCGGCGAAGCCGCCGAGCACGTTGCGCAGGAGTTCGTGGCCCAGGGTGCCCGGACGCCGTCCCGCCCCGATCACCGCGACCGAGGACGGCCGGAGCACGGGCACCAGGCTCGCCGTGTCGGCCACCAGTTCCCGGTGCAGCACGGCGTCGGCGTAGCGGCCGTCGTCGGCCAGCGACAGCACGACGTCCCGCTCGGGGCCGCCGGGGCTGAACCGGACCGGCAGTCCGAGGCCGGTCAGCACCCGGATCACCGGCGTGTTCTCGGCGAGCACCTCGGCGACGAACCGCCGCACACCCTGCTCCTTCGCCGCCGAGACCAGGTACTCCAGCAACAGGGTGGCGACCCCGTGTGCCTGGGCCGCGCCGTCGACGGCCAGCGCGATCTCCGCGTCACCCGCCTCGGCCACGGCCTCGTAGTACGCGACCCCGATCAGCCGGCTGTCCCGGTAAGCGCCGATGGCGGTGTGCCGGGGACCGGGTTCGGCCGCGATCCGCGCGGCCAGCCGGTCGAGGTGCGCCGGTTCCGGCCCGAAGTACCGGAAGTACTTGTCCCGGGCGGACAACCGCCGGTGCAGGTCGAACACGTCGTCGGCGTCATTGGGGCTCAGCGGCCGGATGGTGATCACTTCGCCGTCGGCCAGCGGTGCCCGCACGCCGGTGTCCCACGTGGTCATCTCAGCTCCTCGCGCCCTCGAACCGCGGTCGGCTCAAGGAGACCGCCCACCGGCGAACCGGCGCCGCAGGCCAACTGCTCGAACCGGGAGGACCTTGGTCACCGGTGCGACCGGCTCAGCGCAGCGGCACGATCCAGTCGAGCTGGGTTCCGCCACCGTCGCGCGGGGTGATCGCGAAGGAACCGCCCAGGGCCTCGGCGCGCTCGCGGAGGTTGCGCAGGCCGCTCGTCGTGACCTCGGCCGGGATCCCGGCACCGTCATCGGCCACGGTGATCCGCAGTTCGTCCTTCGCCGCGACCGTCACGGTCAGGCCCGCCGCGCCCGCGTGCCGGACGGCGTTGCTCACGCCCTCGCGGACCACCGCTTCGGCGTGCTCGGCCAACTGCTGCGGCACGGTGTCCAAGGTCCCGGACATCACCACCGAGGGATGCAGTTCACTCGATTCGGTGAGTTCGGCGATGGCGTCGTGCAGCCGGTTGCGCAGCCGCTGCCCGGTGTGCCCGGCCGCGCCGCCGTGCAGGTCGAAGATCGCGGTGCGGATCTCGTGCACGATCTCGTGCAGTTGATCGATGCTCTCGCCGAGCCGCCGCTGCAGCTCGGGTGACTTCGCGCGCCGGTGGGTGCTCTGCATGGCCAGGCCCACCGCGAACAACCGCTGGATCACGTGGTCGTGCAGATCGCGAGCGATGCGGTCGCGGTCGGCGAGCACGTCCAGTTCCCGCGCGGTGCGCTGCTGGGTGGCCAGTTGCAGCGCCAGGGCGGCCTGGTCGGCGAACGAGGCGATCACCGGCAGCTGATCGGCGGCGAAGCCGGGCGCGCCGACCTCCCGCGCGGCCATCAGCACCCCGGAGGTCCGATCCCCGGCCCGCAACGCGACCACCAGCGACGGCCCCAGCTGCGAGTTCCCCAGTGCCACCTCGGGCACGTTGCGCGGGGTGCGATCGCGGTACACCGCACCCAGCAGCGACAACGCGACCTCCAGCCGCATCCCGGTGAGCTCCGCGGACCGGCTGCCCGCGCACACGAGCACGGTCAGCTCGTCGGCGGTGTCGTCCCAGTCCTCGTCGGCGTCGAACTGGGCGGAATAGGGCAACGCCAGCAGCGTCACGTCGGAACCGGTCAGTTCCAGTGCCCGGCTGGCGATCAGGTTCAGCGCTTCGGCCGGTTCGGTGCCGGCCAGCAGTTCCGTGGTCACCTCACCGGTGGCCGCCTGCCACTGCTGGCGCAGCCGCGCCTGCTCGTAGAGGTGCGCGTTCTCGATGGCGATCCCGGCCGCCGCGGCCAGCGCCTGCAGCACCACCTCGTCGTCCTCGGTGAACTCGCCACCGCCCTGCTTCTCGGTCAGGTACAGGTTGCCGAACACCTCGTCCCGCACCCGGACCGGGACACCGAGGAAGGAGTGCATCGGCGGGTGGTTCGCCGGGAAGCCGACCGAGGCCGGGTGCCGCGAGATCTCCTCCAGGCGCAACGGTTTGGCCTCGTCGATGACCAGCCCGAGCACCCCGTGGCCCTCCGGCAGGTGACCGATCCGGTCCCGGGTCGGCTCGTCGATCCCGATGTAGACGAACTCGGCCAGCGACGTGCCCTCCCCCAGCACGCCCAGTGCGCCGTACCGGGCTTCCGCCAGGTCGATCGCGGCCTGCACGATCCGCCTCAGCGTGGTGTCCAGCTCCAGCCCGGAGGCCACCGCCAGCACCGCGTCGAGCAGGCCGTCCATCTTGTCCCTGGTACTGATCAGCAGCTCGATGCGCTCCTGCAGATCACGCAGCACCTCCCGCACCCGAAGCTGCGAGAGCGTTCCGGTCACGCGGCGGGCGCCGCTGCCGTCGTCCTCGGTGCCCGAGTCAGCGGACATGGCGGCCGTCTCCGTTCCGTCCGGGACTTTCCCGCCGTGGCGGGTGACTTTCTTCCCTTACGCCGACCGGCAGGCTGGCAGCACGCTCAATCGACATCAGCGGCCAGTCTGCCGCCCATTGCCGGTGAGGGGAAGAACGCTCATGCAAGTGGCCTCGGTCGGGGGCCTGAGCACAAACCAGGTGGAATCGGTGCTGCAAGCCGCCATTCTCGCGCCCTCGACGCACAACACCCAGCCGTGGCTGTTCCGCTGCTCCCCGGCCGGCATCGACCTGCACGCCGACCTCAGCCGCGCACTGACCGCCACCGATCCCGACCGGCGCGAACTCCTGCTGTCGTGTGGTGCCGCCCTGTTCAACCTCCGGGCCGCCATCACCGCGCTCGGCGCGCACCCGGCGACCGTGCTGCTCCCCCGGCGCGAGGAACCCACCCTGCTGGCCAGTGTGCGGCCCCTCGCCGTCCATTCGCCGGACGGCCGGATCACCCGGCTGGCCAAGGCCATTCCGCGCCGGCACACCAACCGGATGCCCTTCACCACCACGCCGGTGCCCGGACACGTGCTCGCCGCGCTGCGGCGTGCCGCCGAGGTCGAGCACGCCTGGATGCCGGTGCTCGACCAGAACCAGCGCGACCGGCTCCACCGGTTGGTGGAAAAGGCCCACCAGGTCCAGGTTTCGAACACCGCGTTCCTGGCCGAATGGCAGCAGTGGACGCACCGCCCGCGAGGATCACGGGACGGGGTGCCGCTCAGCGCCGCGGGCACGGTGTCCAACTCCGACTGGACGCTGCGGGACTTCGGCAGCACCGGTACGCGCCCTCCGGCGGGCCACGGTGAGCCACTCGTCGTGGTCATCGGCTCGTTCGGCGACTTGCCCGCCGACCGCCTGCGGACAGGCCAGGCCATGCAGCGGGTGCTGCTCACCGCCACCGCGGCCGGGCTGGATGCCTCGTTCATCTCCCAGCCCGTCGAGGTCCCGTCAGTACGCCGCGAACTGCAGAAACTACTGGGCGGCGGGCTGTGGCCGCAGATGGTGCTCCGCATCGGCTACGGCTCGCCGACCGCCTGGACCCCACGCCGCCCGCTGGCGGACGTGCTGCTCACCGGGCAGCACCTCAACGCCTAGCTCAACGGCGTCACATCCCGGCTCGACCGGACGACTGATGAATCATGACCGACACAACACCCCGGAAGTTCACCGACCTCGGCTTGACGACGCCGTCCGTCTGGAGCGAGACCATCGCCGTGCACGGAAGTCAGGAGCGCATCCTGGCAACCGGCAGCCCGTCGGACGCGGCCAGGCAGATCGCACTGGAACAGCTCGGGGTCCTCCACTCGATCCGGCGCATCCTGATGTGGGTTCTGATCATCATCCCCGCGCTCGCGATCGGACTCGCGATCGTCTTCGGCGCGATCTCCGCGTCCTCGGACAGCGGCTCGTACTCGACACGCTGCACGTCGATCTACTGCTGAAGCACCCGCTTAGTGCTCGGCGTCGCGCGCGGCGCCGCCGCGCAGTTCGGTGGCGAGTACCGCGGCCTGCGTCCGGCGCTGCAGGCCCAGCTTGGTCAGCAGCCGGGACACGTAGTTCTTGACCGTCTTCTCCGCCAGGAACATGCGCTCGGCGATCTCGCGATTGGTCAGCCCCTCGCCGATCAGCTCGAACAGCGTCCGCTCCTGGTCGGTGAGCTGGGCCAGCGGGCCCTTCTTCTCCGCGCTCTCACGCAGCTTCGTCATCAGCGCCGCCGTCGCCCGCGCGTCCAGCAGCGAACGACCCGCACCGACCTCGCGGACCGCCGAGATCAGGTCCATGCCCTTGATGTCCTTGATCACGTACCCGCTGGCCCCGGCCATGATCGCGTCGAGCATCGCCTGCTCGTCGGTGTAGGAGGTGAGCATGAGGATGTTCAGCTCGGGCAGCTTCGACCGCAGCTCACGCGCGAGTTCCACCCCGTTGCCGTCGGGCAGCCGGACGTCGAGCACCGCCACGTCCGGGCGCAGCGCCGGGATCCGGGCCAGCGCCTCGGAAACGTTCCCGCCCTGCCCGATGACCTCGAGATCGTCCTCTTCGTTGAGCATGTCGGCGACACCACGCCGGACCACCTCGTGGTCATCCACCAAGAACACCCGGAGCATGCCGCTCTCCTTCCGATGATGAGCAGCCTACGACGGGTCACGCCGTCCAGACGATGACCAAAGTCCCTGGTTCGGAGGTAGTCCTTCCTTCGATTGTCAGCACTCGGGCAGGCCGTCGTCCTCGAAGAAAGCCCAGCCCGGTCGCGGAAGCGTGAAGTTCACGCCTCAGTCCGCCCACTTCCAATGGCGGATTTCGGGGAGGTCCTCGCCGTGTTCGCGGATCCAGTGGTGGTGGCGCTGCCGCGCCTCGCTCATGCGCTGCCGCAGGCCGCCGGCGGTGGTGGCCAGGCCGGGAACCCGGTCGATCACGTCGATGACCAGCTGGAAGCGGTCCATGTGGTTGAGCACCAGCATGTCGAACGGCGTTGTGGTCGTGCCGAGTTCGCGTCCGGTGGGAAGTAGACCCGCACGACTTCGGCGCTCTTGCTCGCCACGTGGTCGACGAAGCCGGGGTCCTGGTGGGAGAAACCGTTGTGGTCCTGTCGCCAGACATGCGACGTGAGCAGGTAGTTCAGCGAGGCAACCGGGCGCCGCCATGGGATCTCGCGGTGCACCTTCAGCCACTTGATGTGCTGGTTCACGATCGAATCCACGATGTGCACGAAGGCCTCGTAGCAGGAGACCTGCCCGTGCCTGCCCGAGAGCAGGTAGCCCTCCAGCCAGCCCTGGCACAGGTGCTCGGACAGCACCTCCAGCACCCGCCCGTCCGCGGCCAGGTTCTCGTCGACCGGTTCGATCGCGCCCTGCCACTGCTTCGCCGTCACCTCGTACACGGCGTCGAGCCGGTTGGAGGCCGTCTCGTCCGGGCCGAAGAGGCGGAAGTTGGCCCGGCTCGCGTTCACGGCGAACACGTCGCGCAGGTACTTGCCCAGCGCCCGCGTCGGCGAGGTGAGCTGCGTGCCCGGTTCCGGCACCGGCACCCCATGGGAATCCGGCAAGGGCAGGGCAAGTGGCCGCAGGATCCGCCCGCCGTTCGCGTGCGGGCTCGCGCCCATTCGCCGGTCCCCCGCCGGGATCAGCGCGGTCACCTCGGCGACCGGCACGCCGGTCGCGTCGAACAACTCCTCCGGCCGGTACGAACGCAGCCAGGATTCCAGCTGCGCCAGCCGGTCCGGGTTATCCCGCACGTCGTGCAGCGGGACCTGGTGCGAACGCCAGGTCCCCTCCACCGGCAGGCCGTCCACTTCGGACGGTCCGGTCCAGCCCTTCGGCGGGCGGGATGCGCGACAGCACCGTCGGGTTGGCGATCTTGTAGCCGTTGAGGTGCAGGATCGGCAACACCCGGCCGTCTCGCTGGGGATCGGGGAACTTGTTGGCGTGCCAACTCGTGGCCAGCGGCCCGGTCTCGGCCTCACCGTCGCCGATGACGCAGGCGACGACCAAGCCGGGATTGTCGAACGCGGCACCGAACGCGTGCGCGAGAGAGTAGCCGCGTTCACCGCCCTCGTGGATCGACCCCGGCACCTGCGGCGCGACGTGGCTCGGCACCCCACCGGGAAAGGAGAACTGCCGGAACAGGGTGCGCATGCCCGCGGCGTCGCGGGTGACTTCGGGCCAGGCTTCGGTGTAGCTGCCTTCCAGCCAGGTGTTGGCCAGCAGCGCGGGCCCGCCGTGGCCGGGACCGGTGACAAAGAGGGCCTCGAAACCGTGCGTCACAATCGCCCGGTTCAGGTGGGCGTAGACGAAGTTCAGCCCCGGCGACGTGCCCCAGTGCCCGAGCAGTCGCGGCTTGACGTGCTCCCGCTGGAGCGGCTGGGTCAGCAGCGGGTTGTCCATCAGGTATATCTGTCCCGCGGACAGGTAGTTGGCCGCTCGCCAGAGCGCGTGCACCTGTCTGAGTTCGGCAGGGCTGAGCACCCCGGCGTGGACCGCGGTCACTTCGCCTTCTCCGGGCGCACCACGAGCACCGGGCACTGCGCGTGCTGGATCAGGGCCTGGCTGGTCGAGCCGAGCAGCATTCCGGTGAACCCGCCGCGCCCGCGGCTGCCCACGACCAGCAGCTGTGCCTGCTCGGAGTGCGCCAGCAGGGCGTGCCGAGGCCGGTCGCGGAGCAGTTCCCGGCGGATCTCCACGGTCGGGTACTTCTCCTGCCACCCGGCCAGGCGCTGGGCGAGCAGCCGCTCCTCCTCGTCCCGGATCGCCTCCCACGGCGAGGGCAGCCGCGAAGCGCCGTAAAAGTCGTCGTAGGTGACGTCGCTCCACGCGTGCAGCGCCACCAGTGGCGCGTCCCGCAGCGACGCCTCTTCGAACGCGGCGGCCAGCGCCTGCTCACTGTTCGGGCTGCCGTCGATGCCGACCACGACCGGTCCGGACACCGGCAGCTCACCACCTTCCCGCGGCCGCACCACCACCGCCGGGCAGTGCGCGTGGCTGGCCACGGTGGCCGCCGTGGCACCGACGAGCATGCCGGTGAACGCACTGCGGCCACTGCGCCCCACCACCACCATGCGGGCCTCGCGGGACAGGTCGATCAGCAGCGGAACCGGCGGCTCGGTCGGCATCTCGGTGTAGACACTGAGCTCCCCGACCACCTCACGCGCGGTTTCCTCGGCGTCGGCGAGCAGCTGGTCCCCGGCTTCCCGGAGCGAGTCGACCAGCTTGGACGGCATCGCCAGCCCGCCCCCGTAGTAGAGCTCGGCGACCCGCAAGCCGTGCACGATGTGCAGGCCGAAGTGCCGGCGCCCGGCTTCCTGGGCGGCCCAGCGCACCGCGGCGGCCGACCCGGCGGAGCCGTCCACCCCGACGACGATCTTGTTCTCCATCAGACAAGCCCTTCTGTGGTTTCGGAAACGGTGCGCGCGTCGAGCACGCCGGGCACGGCCTGGGCGAGCAGGGTGGCCACGTGGCGGTCGGTCTCGCTGTCGTAGGCGTCGACGATGTGGACGACGCCGTCGTGGACTTCGACCCGCCAGCGGCCGGGGCCGCCGTAGATCTCGAGGTGGTGCCGGACGTCGGCGGCGATGTCGGCGTCGCTGCGGGCCAGCGCGCGCACCACGTCCCGCCGGGTGACGATGCCGACCACGGTGGCACCGTCCACAATGGGCATCGCCCGGATGCGGTCGTCGAGCAGCGCCCGGCACAGGTCGGCCACATCCGTGCCGCCGCCCATCGCCACCGCCGGCGAGGTCATCAGCGAACCCACATCGAGATCGGGCACCGGGTGCGGCGTCTCGTGGTGGCGGTACCGGACGTCGCGGGGTACGCGGTCGCGGATCAGGTCGGCTTCGGTGACGATGCCGATCAGGCGGTCGTCCTCGTCGAGCACGGGCAACGCGGTGAAACCGTGCTCGGCCAGCAGCGAAGCGGCTTCCTTGGCCGAGGTCGACGGCCGCACGGTGATCACCGGCGAGGTCATCAGCTCACGGGCGCGCATCGGTGGCCACCTCCGCCGGAGCGTCCTGCCAGACGTAGTCGAGCCGGTTGTCCACCGCGACCACGCCCCGCACCTGCCCGATCCGCCTGCCGACCGGCGCGACCTCGCTACGGCGCTCGACGCGGCCCACCACGGTGACCACGCCGCTCTCGACGAGCACCCGCACGCGGTCCGGGCCGAGCGAGAACTCCTGCCACAGCACGGTGTTCTCGATCTCGTGCCGGATCTCCGCGTCGTCCCTGGCGAACACGCTGATCAGGTCGTGCCGGGCCAGCACGCCGACCGGCTTGCCGTCGCGGACCACGAACAACCGCCGGACCCCGGTTTCGGCGAACCGCGCCGCCGCGGTGGTCAGCGAGTCCTCGGCATCCACGCACAGGGCGGGCGCGGTCATCAGCTCGGCCGCGGTCCTGGCCGCCGCCTTGCGCCGCTCCAGGCGGTACCGCAGCCGGTGCCGCCGCTTGAGGCACACGCGGTAGTGCGCCAGCAGATCCGCCTCCGAAACCACGCCGGCCAGCGCGCCGTCGGCGTCGGTCACGCCGACGGCGCTGATCCGCCGGGTGGCCATGTGCTCCGCGATTTCCTTGAACGTAGCCGACAATCCCACGGTGACCGGGTCTGCGGTCATCACCGAGGCGACCGTGCTCAGGTTCATGACCGGACTCCTTCGGGGTGCGTGCGGACGACCATCACCGGGCAGTTCGCGTGGTGGGCCAGCGCCTGGCTGGTCGAGCCGAGCACCAGTCCGGTGAACCCGCCGCGGCCCCGGCTGCCGACCACCACCAACTGCGCCTTGTTGCTCAGTTCGAGCAGCCGCTGGCGGGGCTTGTCCCGCGCGACGACCCGCTCGACCGCCACGTCCGGGTACCGCTCCTGCCAGCCCGCCAGGCGTTCGGCGAGCAGACGCTCTTCCGCAGTGGTGACCGATTCCCATTCGAAGTAGGCGCTGCCCTCGCTGAACAGACCGGCGGGGTCCGCGTCGTGGCAGCTGTGCAGCGCGAGCAGCGGTGCCCGTCGTACCGAGGCTTCGGCGAAGGCGTGCGCGATCGCGGCCTCGCTCATCGGGCTGCCGTCGACCCCGACGACCACCGGCCCTTCCTGCGGGCGACCGCGGTCCCGGCCGCGCACGACCACCACCGGGCAGTCGGCCCCGGCGAGCACCGGGATCGACGTCGAGCCGACCACCAGCCCGCTCACCGCGCCACCCGGTTTGCCGAGCACCAGCATCCGCACGTGGGCCGACACCTCGCGCAGCACGGACACCGAACCGAGCGGGCTGACCCTGGTCTGCACGCGCAGGCCGGGAGCCATCTCATTGGCCACCGCCGCCGCGTCGGCGACCATGCGCTCGGCGGCCTGCTTCTTGGCCTCCAGCCATTCGGCGGGCGGGTAGACGCGCATCGCGAACGACACGTCGTCGAGGCCGTAGGCGCTGAGGATGAACAACGGCGCGTGCAGGCGGACGGCCTCCTCGACCGCCCACCGCGTCGCCGCGAGCGCCGGTTCGGAACCGTCGATCGCCACCGTGACCGGTGGATTTCCCGCTGGTGACCCATTCATCGCCGTTCCTCACCTTCGCTCGTTACCGACGAATCGAAGCTATCCAGCGGACCCGTGCCGCGAATGCGGCCGTTCTTCCCTTCACACAGGGACTTTCGCCCGTCAGCGCAGGCGACACCAAACGCGCACGAACCCGTAGACGAGCCAGCACAGCCCTAGGACGCCGAGCCAGCTCAGCAGGGCGACCGCGACTCCGGCGGTCACCGCGTTGGATGGCGCCTCCGGTGGTGTGACTGGGTTTCCGTGCTCATCGAGCCAGACCGGCACGGCGGCCCCGGCTTTCGCTCGCTGCTCGGCGGGGACCATGCCGGTCCGTCGCTGCGCGTCCGCGGTCACCCACGTGGCAGGCGTGTCGACCTTGTGCGTGATGGCGGTGCTGTGCGAACCGCTCGCGGGTGCGTCCGCCCGCAGGACCGCGGTCGCCGGATACCGGGTGGTAGCCTGGTGTTCGATGATCGCGGCGCGGTCGTCGTGCATGTGCCCACCGAGCGCGATCGCCCCGGGCAGCGCCAGCGCCGCTACCGCCAGCACCACGTTCAGCAGTGCCGCCTCGACGCGGTCCGTGTGGCGGGCCAGCGGCTTCCGGCCGGGGAACAAGCGAGTTCACCACCTGGTTCCGAGCCGGGCCGAGTCGCCGAACCGGGACTCGGTCAACAGCACCCTCATGACCGGATCACCGCGACCGGGCAGCTGCTGTGGTGCAACAGGCCCTGGCTGGTCGAGCCAAGGCACATCCCGGCGAACCCGCCACGACCGTGCGAGCCGACCACCAGCAGCTGGGCATCCTCGGCCTCGGCGGCCTTGAGCAGCCCGCGCACCGGCCGATCCCGCACCGACCGCTCGATCACCTCGACCTCCGGGTACTTCGTCCGCCAGGCCGCCAGGTGCTCGGTCAGGCCGCGGGCCTCGTCCTCGCCGATGAGCCGGTAGTCCAGTTGCATCGGCATCACCGGCCAGCCGTGTTCCAGCGTCAAGTCGGTCCACGTGTGCACCGCGATCAGCGGGACCTCGCGCAGCGCCGCGCCGGCGAACGCGAAGTCGAGCGCGGCGTCGCAGTTGTCCGAGTTGTCCACCCCGACCACGATCGGCCCGCCCTCCGGCGGCTCCGACTCCAGCGTCTTCCCGCGCACGACCACCACCGGGCAGTGCCCGTGGTGCGCCAGCGCGACCGCCACCGACCCGACCAGCAGGCCGCTGAAGCCGCCCAGCCCGCGCGACCCCAGCACCACCAACTCGGCCTCAGCCGACTCCGTGACCAGCAGGTCCGCGGCCACGCCCGCACGCAAGTCGGTGTGGATGACCACCTCGGGTTCGACCTTCTTGACCGCGTCGGCCGCTTCCCCCAGCCACTGCCGCCCCTGCTCCAGCAGTGCGTCGCGGTAGTCCCGCGGCAGCGCCACCGGCACGTGCGGCTTCGGCGGCAGGAAGCAGGCGTGGAACAGGCGCAGCGCACGGCCGCGGCGCACGGCTTCCCGCGCCGCCCAGCGCACGGCGTGCAGGGCCGAGGCCGACCCGTCGACACCAACCAAGACCGGTTTCTCGTTCATCGCAGTTCCTCCAGGGAGACAGGGGCGGGCAGGGGCCGGGACAGGGATTCGGCCGGATGACCGGCCCGGATGAGCAGCTGGGGGTAGCCCTCCAGGCCGAGCCGCTCGATCAGCCCGGCACGGACCTCGGGCAGGTGCAGCGGCTGGGTCACCACCGACGCCACCAGCCCGCCGGCCACCGCGTCCAGCCAGATCCGCTGCATAGCGGCACCGGCGTGCAGGTGGTCGCGCCGCGTGTCGTCCGGGGTGAGCACCGCCAGCAGCCCTTCCCGGGCCAGCCGGGCGGTGAAGGTGATCTCGTCGGGTACCCGGGTGTTTCGCCGGACCAGGCCCGCCCACGGCAGGCTCGATCGATCAGCGGGCTCCGCGGTCCACGCGGTCAGTTCGCGCTGGTAGGCGGCGTCGTCCTGGAGCACACGGGCCGCGTAACCGAGCAGTTCGGCCAAGTCGGCGGACTCGGTCCGGTGATCGATCACCCTCGCCTGGGTGCCGTCCTCGCCCACCGCACGGCTGAGCGAGCGCAACCGCTCGACGGGCAGGCGCCGGAGCCGGAACGGGTGCCGGTAGCTGTGCCGCCGGAACATGGCCGCGTACCGGGTCGCGATCTCCTCGGTCAGCTCCGCCCGCCCGGCCGCGTGGACCCGGGCCACCAGCTCCGCGCGGCCGCCCTGCGGGAACAACGTGGTTTCCACGCCCCAGCCGAGCGCCCGAACAGCGAGCTCCAGATTGACCAGCGCCGCCCCGCACGAGATCACCCGATCCCGGCCCGTCGGATCGTGCCTCGGCAACGACACCTCGCGCCGCTCGTACAGATTCACCACGTCACCACGCGGTTCGATCAGCCACGGCCGGGTGTCGTGCACCGAGGGCGCGTGGCTCACCGCCCTCGCCAGCGCGCCGATTTCCGCAGTCGACCAGTTCATCACAGGACCTCCACCCGTCCACTGTCTCCGGCCGCGGCGCGCCCCGGCAGGGACCCGGGTCACCGAGCCGTGGGCCTTTCGCCACCCATCAACGGAGTTCCACCCGGGAGACCCCGGGAACGGTGTGCGCGAGCGCGCGGACCGTCTGCCGCTCGGCCGCGTCGGTGAACCCGCCGCCGACGCTGACCACCCCACCGGCCACCTCCACCGACCAGCGCCTGCGGTGCCCGGCGTAGTCGTCGAGCAGCACGTGCAACTGCGCCGCGATGGCGTCGTCGTGGCGGACCAGCGGGCGCAGCAGGTCACGCCGGCTGATCACCCCGGCCAGCACGCCCTCCTCCACCACCGGGACGCACCGCAGGCGATCGCTCAGCATGTGCCGCGCCACCTCGGTCACATCGGTGTCCGGCGAGACCACCTCCACCGGCCTGACCATCACCGCCGCCACCGTGGTCTCCGCGGAGCCGAAGTCGGCGCGCAGCGCGTCGGCCTCGGTGAACACCCCGACGACCTGATCGTCCTCGTTGACCACCGGCATGCCCGCGAAGCCGTGTTCGATCAGCATCGCGGTCGCTTCCCGCACCGGCGTCTCGGGCGAGACCGCCACCGCGGGCCGGGTCATGATCTCTCGTGCCAGCATGAGCCGCTCCTCCTCCTGGTAGGTGCCTGACGCTACGAAGCCGGACCGCCCGCCGACGGCGGCCGATCGTCACCGGCCGCGGTGACCTTCGCCCCCGGACAGGGCGACCCCCACCGGAACAGGCTGGAATCCCCTGAGCGGAAAGGAACCGACCATGTCGATCCGAGAATCCCGGGTCGCCGACCCGACCCGGATCTCCGCCGGCGCCGCCCAGTCGATCTCCGTGTTGCGCGTCGCCACCGGCCTGCTCTTCCTGTGGGCCTTCGCCGACAAGACCTTCGGCTGGGGCTACGCCACCCCGGCCGCGAACGCCTGGCTCAACGGCGGATCCCCCACCAAGGGCTTCCTCAGCGGCGTCCACAGTGGACCCTTCGCCGAAACCCTGCGCGGCTGGGCGGGTGCCTGGTGGGCCGACTCGCTGTTCATGATCGGCCTGCTGGGCATCGGCATCGCGCTCGTGCTCGGCGTCGGCCTGCGCATCGCCGCGGTCACCGGCACGGTGATGCTGCTGCTGATGTGGGTCGCGGAATGGCCGCCCGCGCGGTTCACCGACACCGGCGAAGCGACCCGCTCCACCAACCCGGTGATCGAGTACCACCTGATCTACGCCCTGGTCCTCATCGTGCTCGCGGCCGTGTACGCCGGGCACACCTGGGGCCTGGGAAAGCGCTGGGAACACCTCGTCGGCGACAACCGCTGGCTGCTGTAGAACCGAGCCACCCCGCGGAAGGCATTGCCCATCGGTCGCGGGCAATGCCGTCTGTCTATTGTGGACCTTCCGGGGCGGCGAGGGTGAAGTAGGCCTCTTCCTCCTGCGCGAAGCGAAGCGTGAGGACGGCGTCGGACCGTACAGCGTGGCACGCAGGTCCTCGACCTGATCCGGCTGGGGCCTCCGCAACGGCAACCAGGAGACGGCCGCCTTCCCGCGCCTCGACGAGCCTGCCGGGACGCTCTTCTGACGTCGCGTACGGTTCGGGGCTGTGGAAGCGGTGCCAGCTTCGCTACTCCGCTTTCAAGTAGTTCGAGAGCTCGCCGCAGCGAGCACCGAGCTCCTCGACCTTCGGGATGAGGTCCTCAATGGACTCGTCGTCGTGGGCGTCGTGGACTTCGGGCAGCACCTTGGCGTATCGGGCGGCGAGCGTGCCGTAGTCCTTGTCGAACTTCGTCCGCTGTTTCGCACTCAGCTGCGGTTTCCTGCGTGCGTACTCGGCGTCCAGTGAGAGCAGCCGACCGGCTACGACAGCCGCCGCGGCACCCAGCCGTGTCCTCGCGTCCTCCGCGTGTGCCCGTCGCTCCAGCCGTGCCGCCGTGAGCCTGCCCGCCCCGCGGGAGACGAGGTACAGCGCCAGGGCACCGAGCACGACGCCCGCGGGCGCACCGCCCGCGATGAGGAAGCGGGGCAGCGGTGCCACGATCGTCCGCGTGCCGTCCGGGATGGTTCCCGCCCGCACGAGCGAGTCGTAGTTCACCACCACGACCTTGAGCGCGTCGAGCGGTGAATCGACGAACTCGTCCACTCCGGACGGGAGCTGCGATTCGGCGACGTAGGCCTTGCCGAAGCCCTCGTCCTCGGCGCCTGCCAGCTGCACGCAGCCGTACGTGTCGTATTCGCCGCCTGCTGGGCTGAGCAGCAGCCCGACCGTGCCGGCCGCGGGTCCTTCGAGGTCGTCGCACGCCTCACCGAGGTCCTCGCCCTGCGGCAGCCAGGCGACAACGAGCCTGCGGTTGCCCACGATCCGCTCGGCGGCCTGCTCGTCGATGTCGGTGCCGTCGCCGACGTGGACCGAGGACACACGCAGGTCGGACTGCAGATCGTCGTCGAACGCGCCACCGGTCCACAGCCCCCAGCCCGCGAGCACCACGCACACCGCCAACGCGATGAGGAACAGGCCGTTGCCCCGGCCGCGATACCGTCCGAGGGACTCGAGCGCGCTCATACCAACTGCCTCCCCACGTACACGTCGGGGCGGTAGTCGGTGCGCCCGAGCAGCCGCGCGACCTCGTCCAGCTGGGAATGGGCTTCGGCGAGGAACACGTCCGGCTTGCGACCCTCCTCAATGGCCTCGCGCGCGCTGTCCAGCTTCGCGAGCGCGACGGTCAACGCCACATCACTCTCACCGTCGGTCAGCCCCGACACCTCGATGGCCAGCGCCGTCAGCGCGCCGAGTCTCGCTCCCGCCCCCGTCCCACGCGCAAGGCCACGCGGCTTGCGCACCGCGCGCGCCGACAGTGCGACGAACACCGCCACGCACCCGGCGAAAACCCAAGGCAGCACCGGCAACGTCACCCGCAGCGGGTCCGGTGGCTGATACGGCAGCGGCCGGTCGAACAGCCCCGCGTAACGGATGTCGATGACCCGATCGAGGTAGACGCCGAGAACGGCGTCCTGCGGATACGCGCGCGACGACAGGTGGCTGCCGAACTGAGCGTAGGTGCTCGCGGCGGCGACGTCGGCGAAGGCGTCCGCGTTCGGCCCGTGGTAGGAGACCCACAGTCCGTAGAGGACGACGATCGGGCGGGCGGGGAACCGTGCCGTGAGTGCCGGCCCATAGTCGGGCACCGGCTCGCCGAAGGGCTGCCGCGGGAACGCTGCCACGAGCGGCTCGGCGCCGTCGAACGCCTGCCGCGCCGCCTCGCCGGGCACGCCGGTCAGCGTCGCGCCGTCGGCGGTGTAACGGCCGTCGGCGCGCAGTGCGGCTTCGACGGGGGCCAGCTCGGCGGCGGTTGGCTCCCGCCAGCGGAAGTCCGGCGCGCTGTCGGCGACCGGCTGCTTCCACAGGTGCGCGAGCAGATAGCTGATCAGGCCCGTGACGTCACCGACGGCGAACTCCGCGCGCCGCTCGTCGAGGGTGCTCGGCGAGACCTCCAGGATGCCGCCGCTCACGGTCGTGCCAACGATCGTGACCACCTCGCGCTCGTCACCGTCCACCTGGGATTTCGCTTCGCTGATCCGCTTCCTCTCGGCCTCGTCGAGGCCCGGCGGAGCGACGAGGATGCGGGCGTCACGGCCGCCGATCAGCTGGTCGACCCTGGCCTCGTCCCAGTGCGCGACAGCGCCGGGGAGCCGGACCACGCGTTCCGCCTGCAACCTCGCGACGAGCTCGTCGACGGGCGGCACCGAGGCATCCGAAAGTCCGGCGTCCTTGTTGCCTTCGCGGGATTCCGACGACGTCGGCGACTGCGCGTAGCTCACGTCGATGGTCTCGGCACGCTGCGAAACCAGGAAGAAGACGAGGGCCGCCACAGCCGCGCCGAGGCACGTCCACCGCGCGACACCGAACCAAGCACCGACCTCGCGTCGCGTATCACTCACCGACTGCCTCCCGCCACAGCCTCCCCGCGCGCCGCGCGTCACGCCCCGCGTGCTCGGCCGAGTCCGCTCCCCCACCTTCGGCCGCAATCGCCTCGGCCCGTGCGAGGAGGTCGTCGGCTTCCGGCACCGCCGTCGCGCACGCGTCGCGGCGAATCGTCGCGGCCTCGATCGCCGACCTCGCCGCGGCCCACGCCTCGTCGCGGCGCTGCCGCCGTCTCCTCGCGTGCGGTACGAAGGTCGCCAGAACCCCGGCAGCCACGAGCACGACGATCCCGACAAGCCAGATCGGCCAGGTTGGCGACACTCACGCACTCCTCGATGGTCGACAGCGGTCGATCAAGTAGAGCGAGCCTACGTCCTCCGGCTCGTTCCCTCCGTAGCCGGTCGGCCGGACAGCCGCCGACGGCGATCCCGAACCCGCGCGGCGAAGGACCACGAATTCCCATCCGGCAATTCACCGGGTTCCGGACCGTGCCGATCTTGGCCGGGGCCTGCGGACCCGGCCGCGCAGCTCGAGGCAGGCGCAGTGCTTGACCCTCCGCTTGCCGGCAGCACCGGCCGCCGCGCGAGCAGGGAGCCGGGCGGTGGCGTTGTGGAACTCGCACAACCGGACCGCGATCTGTTGGCGGGCTGCCCCTACCCCCGGTGCCATGCCGTTTGCTTCCCTGTGACGTCGACAACCGGCCATGCACGCCTGTTCAGCGTCGAAGGGTGTTCCCATGCGCAGACTCCGCCGCATCGCCTCGCTCGCGGTCCTGCTCGCCGCCGGGGTGAGCGCTCCTGCGACCGGCACCGCCGCCGAACCCACCGCGCTGCGGGAGGTGATGTTCGTCGGCAACAACTGGGAGGGCACCGCGGACGTGCTCGAGTCCAGCGGGAGCTTCGGCCGGATCGGCCGGGTGAACATCATCCCGGACAAGGAGGACCGGCTGTGGGAGATCTACACGGACCCGGTGAAGCTGGCCTTCTTCCTCGGCATCCGGTCGGGGCCGGGTGAAGGGCACGACCAGTTCGTCGACGACATGTACACCACACCGGACGGCAGCGCGGTGGTGGCCTCGCGGCCAAGCTTCGCCGACGTGGTCTCGATCGACCTGGCCACCGGCGCCGTCCGGTGGCGTTTCCCGGTTTCCGGCTTCCGCTCCGACCACATGGCCGTCTCCCCCGACGGCAGGCGGGTCGCGGTGTCGGCGTCCACGTCGAACACCGTGCACGTGCTCGACATCGAGACCGGCGCGCAGGTCGGTTCGTTCGGCGCCGGGGACAAGCCGCACGAGAACGTCTACACCGACGGTGGCCGCCACCTGTGGAACATGTCGATCGGTGAGGTGAACACCGATCTCGACGCGCCGTGGCTGGACTTCACCAAGGGCGATCGGCGGATCACCGTCGCCGACACCAGCACCCACCAGGTGGTGAAGGTGATCGACATGCGACAGCGGCTGGACGCCTTCGGCCGGTCGGACCTGTCAGACTCGGTGCGGCCGGTGGCCTTCACCCCGGACGAGTCGAAGCTGTACTTCCAGCTGTCGTTCTTCAACGGGTTCGCCGAATACGACGTGGCGGCCGACAAGATCACCCGGATCAAGACACTGCCGAAGAACCCGGCCACCAGCGAGGACCGGACCACCTGGGTGAACGACTCGCGCCACCACGGCATGTCGATGAACCCGGCCGGAACCAAGCTGTGCGTCGCCGGGACGATGGACGACTACGCCACCATCGTCGACCGCGCCACCCTGACCGAGGGCTCGCTCGTGCCCGCGGCCAAGCCGTACTGGGCCACCGTCAGCGGCGACGGGCGCAGCTGCGTGATCTCCGAAAGCGGCGCCGACCAGATCACCGCGATCGACTTCGCCACCGGCACGAAGAAGGTTTCGGTACCGGTCGGTGACCACCCGCAGCGCATCCGGATCGGCCACGTGCCCTCCGGCTGGACCGGACCAGCGGCATCCTGACCGAAACCACCTCACCGTCGACCACGGACATCCCGATCAGGCCGTTGTTTCCTGACGAGCACGAGTACCGCGACGAGCGGAATGGGCGCGAGCGATGCCGAGCCACGGCGGCAACGGCGTCCGCGCCGCCGTCGGCAACCTGACCGGCGCCCCCGCCGGGGCGGTACGCGGCAGCTACGCAGAAACGGATCCGCGTGCAGCACGAGCGGGTCTCATCGGCACGTGCTTACCTCTTCTCGTCGCGGCTATCGCCCCATCCCCCCGGCACAGGTTCAGGTCGAGGGCCGGAATCCATTGAATTCAGCCGATTTGTGGTGCGAACGACCGATGTGGTGATCAACAGCAGGGTGTTGGCTGCCCGGGATCCATTCGTATCCGAAGGAGAACCCGTGCGTCAGCGCTTGCCCGTCCTGCTCGCTTCCCTGGCCTTGGCCCTCGGTGGCCTCGCCGTCACGGCCGGCCCGGCGTCCGCCGCGACCTACGGGTACATCAACTGGACCAACAACTGCTCCGGTCCCAAGCTCTACTCGATCATCTACGCCAGCGGGTCGAAGTCGGGCCAGGTCGTCGTGCAGCAGAGCAGGGTCCCGGCAGGCGCGAAGCACAGCCAGAAGGTGCCGTCCGGCTACAAGTACCAGGTCACCGCGAACGGCGGCTGGGACACCGTGACCATCCTCAACATCTCCGGCCGGGTGCACAGCGTGGCCGTGAAGGCCTGCTGAGCGGCGTTCAGGCGACCCGGGTGACGCCAGGATGACCGCCTCTGTTCGGTCGGCAACCGGACGGTCATGCTCGCGCCACGGCGGTGGTCGTCGGCTCGGTGATCCGGGAGGAGGGCGCGGTTTCGGGCAACGCCATGGTGGCCATCAGCGCTTTCGCGATCTCCGTCCCGTTCGGACTGTGGTGGCTGCAGAACGAGCGGCGCACCCGAACACTCGGGGACGAACTGGCGCGGGCTCAGCAGGAACTCGCCGAAGCCCACCGGCGCGAGGGTGCCGTCCGAGAGCGCGACCGGCTCTCGCGGGAGATCCACGACACGCTGGCCCAAGGGTTCGCCTCGATCATCGCACTGGCCGAGGCAGCACGTGTTGCTCCCGACCCCGAGCAACGCGTGCGGCACCTGGCGTCGATCGAGACGACCGCGCGGGAGAACCTCACCGAGGCGCGAGTGCTCGTCGGCTCGGTGCCGGCGGCCGCCACCGGCTCGCTTCCCCAGTCCCTGCGGCACACGCTGGAGCGGTTCGCCGAGGACACCGCACGGTGCACGCCGAGCTGGCCGAGGTCGCCCCCGATCCGCACGTCCGCGGCGCGTTGCTGCGCTGTGCGCAGGAATCGCTGGCCAACGTCCGCAAGCACGCCTGCGCCTCGGCGGTCACGGTCGTACTCACCCGGCGCCCGGACGCGGTCGAACTGGAGGTCACCGACGACGGCCGCGGGTTCGTGGTGGCGGACGCACGTGGCTTCGGCATCAACGGCATGCGGCAACGGCTCGCGGAACTCGGCGGCGACCTCACCGTGACCAGCTCGGTCGGCGACGGGACGAGGATCCTGGCCGAGATCCCGATCCCGGAGGGCGGACAGCGATGACCGTGCGGATCGTCGTCGCCGACGACCACCCCGCCATGCGAGCAGGTGTGGTCGCCCTGCTCGCCTCCGACTCCGACCTCGAGATCGTCGGGGAGGCCGCCGATGGCCACGAGGCGCTCGAACTCGTCGCGCGGCTGCGGCCCGACGTCGCGGTGCTCGACCTCCGCATGCCGTTACTGGACGGGGTCGCCCTCACCACCCGGATCGTGGCCGAACACCCCACCACCCGGGTCCTGATCCTCACCACCTACGACACCGACCGGGAGATCGAACGCGCGGTCGACGCCGGCGCACTCGGCTACCTGCTCAAGGACGCCGGTCGTGACCAGCTCACCAGCGCCGTCCGCGCCGCCGCCCGCGGCGAGACCGTGCTCGCACCCAGCGTCGCCGCCCGGCTGGTCGCCCGGATCCGAGCCCCGGCCCCGGTCACCCTCACCCCTCGCGAGGTGGACGTCCTCCACGCAGTCGCCGACGGTCTGTCCAATCCCGACATCGGCGCACGCCTGTTCATCACCGAAGCCACCGTGAAAACCCACCTCCTGCGGATCTTCGCCAAACTCGACGTCAACGACCGCACCGCCGCCGTCGTCGCCGCGCTCCAACGAGACCTCCTACCCCACTACCGCGACCGATAACCCGGGTCCGCCACGGGGCTTGAACCCACCCCGCTCCCTGTCGCAGTCGGCTGCGCACGGGCTCGGCCGGCGCCCTTTACTTGTTGCTCGGCACGCAAGTTAGTTGGCTATGCTGCCCCCGTGGCCACAACTCGCCGGACGCAACAGGAGCGTCGTCAACACGCCGAAGCCGCCTTGCTGAACGCCGCCGCGGAGCTGGTCGTCGAGCAGGGCGTGCGGTCGCTGACGCTGGCCAGGGTCGGCGAACGTGCGGGATACAGCCGAGGGATCGTCACGCATCACTTCGGTGGCAAACAGGTGCTGATCGAGCGGCTGGCCCGCACTACGCAGACGGGTTTCGTGCCGGGGCTTACCGATGTGCCGCCCGGCTTGGATCGGCTGTTGCGGCTCATCGATGGCTACATCGGCGCCTTCGGCGACGTCAGTGTGATGAACCGGGCGTTCCTGTTGCTGTGGGCGGAAGCCGCTACAGCGGCGGAATTGGCGCCGTTGTTCCGCGACCGCGACGAAGCCTTCCGCGCCGATCTCCGCGACGATGTCACCGCGGGAATCGCCGGCGGCGAGATCCGTCCGGACGTCGTTCCGGGCGAAGTGGCCGTCGCTGTTGTCGGTCAGCTACGCGGTATCGGCTTACAACGCCTGCTGGCTCCCGAAGCGGTCGCCGTCGACGAGCTGCGCCGCAGTGTCACCGACTACTGGCGCCGAGCCCTACACGCTAGCTGAGCCACCTTCGGTTCCGTGCGGGGCGAAGCTCGGGAAACTAACTTGCGTGTCGCCCAACAAGTAAGTGTAGGCTGGCGGAGCACCGAGACCTACGGAGGAAACCGATGATCGAACTCGACGGCCGCGAACTCGAGGCCCTGCTCGCCGACGACCCGGGTGGGCCGGTCGTGATGCTCAACCTGCTGCGGTTCCGGCCCGACGGCGGCCGCGAAAGCTACCGGCGCTACGCCGAAGCCCTCGGCGGTGAGGTCAACGCCCGGTACGGCGTGACGGTGGAGTACCTCGGCGACGGCGAGCGGCCGCTCGTGGCCGAGAGCGGGCAGGCCTGGGACATGGTGGTGCTGGTCCGCTACCCGAACCGGCGGGCGTTCGCGGACATGGTCCGTGACCCCGACTACCAGGCGGTCGCCCACCTGCGCAGCGAAGCGCTGGTGGAGACGGTCCTGCAACCGACCACACCGGTTGGGCTCTGACGCCCCGCAGTTGTCGCGCAACGGCAACCCGGAGACGGCCCCGACGTGCAGAACACGTCCTGAGGCTCCCGCGAGCTCGACACCCTCCCCCAGCAGGGTGTCGAGCAATCATTCGGTGATCAGCACGCGGTGTCGTGTCGCGGGCGCTCGCCGGTGACCAGGAACGCCGTCGTCAGCTCGGTCGCGCACGGGTTGTCCTTGAACAGGTAGGTCAGGTGACCGCCCTCGTCCGCGGTGATCATCCGGGCGCGGTGGCCGAAGGCGGCACGCAGCTTCCTGGCGCCGGCGAGCGGGGTCGCCGGATCGCGCTGGTTCTGCACGATGAGCACGTTCGACGGCCCGCGGCCGGTGATCCGCACCGGCGGCTCGACCGGCTCGGACGGCCAGAACGCGCACGGGGTGATGCTGGCCGCGGCGGCGCCGAACATCGGGTGACGGATCCGGTCGATCGCCACGTTGCGCTGGTAGGTGCCGATCGCCTCCGGCCAGTCGGAGTCGTTGCAGATCACGTGGAGCTGGCTGGCGAGGTAGTTGTCCGACGGCGCCGGTGCGAGCGCGGCACCGGCTTCGGGCAGCGGCTTGCCGGTGTCGAGCGCCTGCCAGGCCGCGGCCAGCCACGGGAACTCCTCGTCGAAGTAGAACCTCGCGAAGGTGACCTGGCGGAACAACTGGCCGTTGACGCCCTCCGGGCGCGGCGTCGCGTCCAGGCGCGCGGCGAGGTCGAAGTACTTCGCGGTCACCTTCGCGGGCGTGTCGCCCAGGCCGTATTCGGGACGCTCGGCCACGAACCGGGCGAAGTCCGGGAACCGGTCCTCGAAGCCCTCGCCGAACTTCCGCGAGAACTCGGCGTCCCAGCCGCCGGGCCCGGTCGCGCTGTCGAGCAGGAACCGGTCGCTGCGGTGCGGGAACAAGGTCGTGTAGACCGAACCGAGGTAGGTGCCGTACGAGCGGCCGAAGAAGGACACCGTGGTCTCACCCAGCGCTTCGCGGACGCGGTCGAGGTCGCGGGCGGTGTTCGCGGTGGTGATGTGCGGCAGCAGCGACGCCGTCGCCGACTTCCCGCATTGTTCGGCGACCACCTTCGCCTGCTCGGCCTGTTCGCTGACGTCCGCGCTGTCGCGCGCGTAGAGCGGGATGTTCGTGATCCACTGCTCCGGCGTCAGGTCGCAGGTCACCGGTGTGCTGTGGGCGACTCCGCGCGGGTCCATGCCGATGATGTCGTAGGTGTCCAGCACCTCCCGCGGAAGCTTGAGGTTGTCCCGCAGCACCGCCGGGTAGGCCAGGCCTTCCCCACCCGGCCCACCGGTGTTGGTCAGCAGCACGCCGCGGCGCTTCGCCGGATCGGCACTGGACAACCGCGAGATGGCGATCTCGATCTCCCGCCCGCCCGGGTTCCGGTAGTCCAGCGGCACGTCGAGCGTGGCGCACTCGAGCCCGGCTCTGACGATCCCTTGTGGACACTGACCCCACTGCAGTGTCTCCGCCGCAGCCGCCGCGGGCAGCAGCGAGGCCGTCAGCGCCGCGGTGAACACGACCGGCACGAACTTCCGCATGATCACTCTTTTCCGTTGTGGATGATGATGTTCGGCGACGCCGAGCTGATTCCACCCCGTGCCCCACGAGCCGGGCAGTGCGAACACGTCATGTCCTCGCTGTGACATTCCTCGGGATGAACGTGTGACGTGGTGTCACTGGCGAGCCGGCGCGAGCGGGAAGACACTGGCGCCCATGGATTCCCGACCCTCGCCTGTGGACCGGTGAAAAGCTACCGCCCGGAAACCCAGCGGCGGCTGCGCCAGCTGAACCTGCTCACGATGACCCCGCTGCTGGTGACGATCGGGGCGATCACCGTGGCACTGGAAGCGAGATCCTGGACCGACGTCGTCGTCCTGGGTCTCGGGTTGGCAGCCGCGCTGGTGACCTTCGAGCGGTGGACGGTGAACGACGTCTTCCGCGTCGCGATCCCCTGCCTGCTCGTGAGCGCCGGGGTGTGGGTCTACGGCGCTCTGGTGATCGGGGCGGGCACGGCGTTCCTCAGCATTTCCCTGGTGGGACCGCACATCATCCCCCAGCTCGCCCGGCGCCGCGGGTTCGCCGCGACCGCCTTGGTCACCTTCGTCGCCGCGGTCGGCGTGACGAAGCTGGTGCTGACCGGCGGCGAACTCCCGGTCGCGCTGATCACCTGGCTGTTCCTGCCCACCGGGATCACCGCGATGGTGACCGGGCTCATGTTCCCCAACAGGGGGTTCTACGGCATGGTCAAGGACCTGGAGGAAGCCAGGGACCGCGAAGCCGAACTGGCCGTGGTCCGCGAGCGCATGCGGTTCGCCAGCGACCTGCACGACATCCAGGGCCACACCCTGCACGTGGTGAAGCTGAAGATCACGCTGGCCCAGAAGCTGGTGCGCACCAACGCCGAACGGGCCGATGCGGAGCTGCGCGAGATCCACGCCCTGGTCGCCGACACCATCGCCCAGACCAAGGAACTCGCCTACGCTCAACGGCGGCTCAACTTGCCCGCGGAGCTGGAGAACGCGAAGAACCTGTTCGAGGCCGCCGGCATCCGCGTGCACGTCGACCGCGAAGCCGAGGTCGACGCCCGCGCGAGTGAACTGCTCGGACAGGTCCTGCGCGAGACGACGACCAACATCCTGCGGCACGCGCAAGCCGAACAGGTGCGGATCACGTTGTCGGAGACGGGTATCACCATCCTCAACGACGGCGCGCAGGCCGGTCCCCTGCCCGAACTGAGCGGGCTTGCCACGCTCCGGGAACGCGTGGCCAGTGACGGCGGCGAACTGACCACAGAGCAGGAGAACGGCAATTTCCTGACGGCCGCGACGTTTCCGCAGATGACCCGATGACCACCGTGGTGCTCGCCCACGGCGAAGCCCCTGCCGCACAGGGCACTGGTGTCGAGGGCGACCCACCGCGCGGGATATCCGGTCGCGGCCCCGCGCGCGGCGCGGCACCATGCCGCTCATGGCCTCCTCGTTCATTCCTGGTCTGGAACTGTCGCGCCGCTTCTACCTCGAGGTGGTACAGCCGTTGCTCCACGCGCACTTCGGGAACCTGCCCCACACGGCTGCGCGGATCGGCACCGGCTCGGAAGTCCTCGGTTTCGACACCGCCCGATCCGCTGATCACGAGTGGGGCCCGCGGCTGCAACTGTTCCTGAACCGCGAGGACGCCGAGCAGCACAGCGCGAACCTCGTCTCGGTGCTGAGCAACGAGCTCCCCAAGACGTTCTCCGGCTACCCCACGCACTTCGCCCCCACCGAGAACGAACACGTGCGCCACATGGAAGTCACCGACGGACCGGTCTTCCACCGCGTCGAGGTCACCAGCCTCGGCCGGTGGTGCACGGGGCACCTGGGATTCGATCCACGCGAGGCCATCACCACGCTCGACTGGCTCGCCACCCCCACCCAGGCCCTGGCCGAGTTCACCGCCGGTGCGGTCTATCACGACCAGACCGGGGAACTCACCCGCGCCCGAGCGCAGCTCGCCTGGTACCCGGAGCAGGTCTGGCGCTACCTGCTGGCCTGCCAGTGGCAGCGGATCTCCCAGGAAGAAGCCTTCGTCGGACGATGCGGGGAAGTCGGCAACGAACTCGGCTCGGCCGTCGTCGCCGCGCGCCTGGTCCGCGACCTCATGCGGCTGAGCCTGCTGATGCACCGCCGCTACCCGCCCTACAGCAAGTGGCTGGGCAGCGCCTTCGCACGGCTGCCGTCCGCGGCTACCCTGACGCCGGTGCTGACCGCGGCGCTCGCCGCGACCACCTGGCACGAGCGCGAAGACCACCTCGCCACGGCGTACTCGGCTCTCGCCACGCTGCACAACCAACTCGGCCTCACCGAACCGCTCGACCCGCGTACCCGCCCGTACCACGCGAGGCCGTTCCAGGTCTTGCACGCCGAACGCTTCAGCCGGGCGCTCCTGGCCACCATTGCCGACCCCGACCTGCGCGACCTCCCGCTCACCGGCGCCGTCGACCAATTCGCCGACAACACCGACCTGCTCGCCGACCGCGCCTCGACCCGCACGATGACCGCCGTGCTGGCCACATCGAAAGCCTGACCCGCCAGGCATAGGCCCGTCCCCACACCATGCGTCGTGTTCGCTGACTGCGCTCGGCGGGTCGTCGCCGCGTCCTCCGGCCTCCCCGACCGGGACCCGCCAGAGCGGCTCAGGTGGGCTTGCGACGCGCGTAGTGCGCCCGCGCCTTGGCCCGGTTGCCACAGCGGGCCATCGAGCACCACTGCCGGTTGTGCCGCGGCGACGCGTCGAGGAAACGCAGCCCACACCGGTCCGACGCGCAGATCCGGACCAGCTCACCCCCCACCACCACGTCGATCGCGTCGGCGGCCAGCTTGCCGAGCGCCGCGGCGACCGGGCCGCCGGTGGAGCGGTGGGCGCACCGCGGGCCGTCGGCGTCGATCCGCAGTTGCGGCACCGGCGCGCCGACCGCGACCTCGTTGACCAGCCGCACGTCGGCGGGGCGCGTACCGCCGCGGGTGAGCCGGTCGACGGCCTCGCGCAACCGCAGCGCGAGCGCCAGCTGCTCGGCCGTCACGCGCGGCCGGTGCTCCAGGTGCCCGGCGGCCACCAGCCACTCCCCCAGCTCGGCCGGCGAGGTCAGCAGTTCACGCCCGCCGAGGTGCCGGTCACGCCGGGTGTTGACCAGGTCCAAGCAGGGCCGCCCGCCGTCGAAGATCCACTCCATCGCTTGATTCTAACCGGTTCATATGGTTAGAAAGAAGGCATGGAGTCACGGATGGCCACGGTGAACGGGATTCGGACGCACTACCGGCTGGCCGGGGACGGCCCGCCGGTGGTACTGCTGCACGGCTGGCCGCAGACCTCCTACTGCTGGCACAAGGTCTTCGGGGAGCTGGCCGAGCACCACACCGTCATCGCGCCCGACCTGCGCGGCTACGGGCTGACCGACAAGCCCCGCACCGGCTTCGACAAGCGGACCATGGCCGCCGACGTCTCGGCACTGGTGCGCCACCTGGGTTTCCCGCGGGTCAGCGTGGTCGGGCACGACCGCGGCGGCCGCGTCGCGCACCGGTGGGCGCTCGACCGCCCGGACGAGGTGGCCAAGCTCGCCGTCCTGGACATCATCCCGACCAGGGAGATGTGGCGGCGGATCGACGCCCGCACCGCGCGGGGCTACTGGCACTGGCTGTTCCACCTGCAGCCGGACCTGCCGGAACTGCTGGCCGGGCCGAACATCGCCGCCTATCTCGGCTACTTCTTCGAACGCTGGACCTACCAGCGCCAGGGCCTCGACGCCGCCGACGAGTACGTCCGCGCGTTCTCCGCGCCCGGCGCGCTACGGACCGGATTCGACGACTACCGCGCGTCCTTCCCGGACGACGACGAGCACGACGAAGCCGACGCCGGCCGCAAGCTGACCATGCCCGTGCTGGCGATGTGGGGCGAGGCCGGGCTGCTCGGCACGCTGCCCGCACTGGACATCTGGCGCGACTACGCCGAGGACGTGACCGGTGCCGGAATCACCGAATGCGGCCACTTCCTGGCCGAGGAACAACCCGCCGTGGTCGCCGCGCGGCTGCTGGAGTTCCTGCGGTAGCGCCACCCGGCGGTGGCACCTGACCCGCGCCGGGCTCGCCGGCTTTTGGGTCGCCGCCGAGTAGCTGGTCGATCAGGTGCAGCCGCTGGTAGAGCGCCTGCCGGGAAAGGTGCCCGCGCTTCGCCGCGATCGACTTGTTCCCCGCCGGCCGCGAGGTAGTGGCGCAGGCTGGTGAGCAGTTCCGTGCCGTGCTGCTCGTCGTACTCGATCAGCGGTGACGACCGCGGTGCCCTCGAGCCGTCCGCGCAGTTCGTCGATCCGCGCTGACCGTCCCTACCGCTGCCCCCGCTTCCTCCGGCCGTCACTCGCAGGTGATGGTGGGGTTCGCCCAGTCGGCGTGGTCGTCGCCGGTGCCGTCGCCGCCGTCGGTGACTTCGAGGCGGACGAACTGCGCGCTGGTCACGTCGGCCGCGATCGGCAGTGGCGGGTCGGCCGTGGTGCGTACGCCGCTGTCGTAGGCCAGGGTGCCGTCGGTCCAGAGGCGGAAGGCCACGGTGCCGGGTTTGCCGTCGTGCAGGCCCGCCAGTGCGCTGAACGACGTGCAGGCCCCGCCGGTGAAGTACTCGATCGAGGCGGGGGCGTGCGTGCCGAGTCCCTTCGCGTAGGCGACCCCGCCGAGCGTGATCGGCTCGCCGTCACCGGCGAACTGCTCACCGTTGGCGCGATCCTTCTCCACCGGGCCCCAGCCGTTCGACGCCCGCACCCAGTTCGCGTCGCTGAGGAAACTGGTGCCCGCCGCCGGGGTCGCCGCGACCGTCACCTCGAGGGTGTGCGAGGCGGTGACGGGTTTCGGCTCGTGGGGAACGGAGTACGTGTAGTTCCCCGTCAGCGCGTACGTTCCGGGTGCCGTGCCCGCCGGTACCGAGACCTCCCATTGGGTGCCGAACTGCTTCCCGCCCGCGAGCACCGGTTTGGTCGCCGCGGACGCGGGCCGGACCGGCCAGCCCGCCGGTGCGCCGAGGTCCGCCGTGACCGCCCCGGCCGGCAGGGTTCCCGAGTTCGTCAGCGTGGTGGTGACCGTGGTGGCGGCACCGCCGGCGAGTACCGGTAGCGCTCCCGGGTAGGCCGAGTCCGGATCGGTGGCGGCATCGGTCGCCGGCGGGTACTTGTACCAGTGCCGGTCGGCGCCGATGCGGTACATCCTCGTCGCGTGCGGCGGAACGGTCGCGCTGATCGCACCGGCGGTGTGCGCGTCCTGGTGGGTCCACAGGTCCCGCAGCCGGTAGCCGGTGGCCTGCGCCAGCCCGGCCTCGGCGGCGGAGGTGCTGATCCGGCGGGCGGTGTCGGTCTCGTTGAACAGCACCACCGCCCGGTCCCCGTTCGCCAGCGGTTTGACGAACACGTGCGTGCCGTCCTGCGACCGGATCGGCGCACCCTGGATCCCGAGCGGGTCCTGGTTCACCGCGATGACATCGGGATTGCGCAGCAGATCGAGGGTCTGCGGGTCGGCTTTGCGCAGGTCGGTGCTGATCAGCAGCGGCGCCGCCATGGTCGCCCACAGGGTGAACTGGGAGCGGTATTCGGTCGCGGACATGCCGCCGTTGCCCGCCATCAGCAGATCCGGGTCGTTCCAGCCCCCGGGCCCGGCGTGCCCGGCCAGCCCCATGTTCTGCTTGAGCACGGTCAGCAACCGGCTCCAGGAGTCGTTCATGTCGATCATCGTGCGCCACGAGTGGCCGATGCCGGTGGCCCAGTTCCACGGCTTGGTGATGCCCCACTCGCAGATCGCGAACACGATGGGCCGCCCGGTGCCCCGCAGCGCGTCGGCCATGGCGGAGTAGCGCTGCTTCGCGTCGATGCCCTGGTTGTTGCAGTTGTCGTACTTGAGGTAGTCGATCCCCCAGGCGGCGAACAGCTTCGCGTCCTGCTCCTCGTGCCCGAGGCTGCCGGGAATCCCCGGTGTGGCACAGGTTTTCGTGCCGGCACCGCCGTACAGCCCGAATTTCAGGCCGCGGGCGTGCAGGTCGTCGGCCAGTGCCTTGACCCCGCGGGGAAAGCGCACCGGATCCGGGACCAGCTCGCCGTCGGCGTTGCGCTGCGGCAGTGCCCAGCAGTCGTCGATGTTGACAAACTGGTACCCGGCGTCCCGCAGGCCGGTACCGACCATCGTGTCGGCGATGCCGAGGATCGTCTCCTCGTTCAGGCCCGACCCGCAACCGGTGACGAACTTGTTGTTGAAACCCATCGGCGGGGTCAGCGCCAGGTCAGGCGCCGCGTGCGCCGGAACCGACGCGAGTACGGGCACCCCCGCGGCCAGGCAGATCGCGGCGAGCAACGCCGGCAACCGGCGGCCGAGCCACGGACGGGACGGAACAGACATCGGACACTCCAGGGCGAGGGACGGAGGACGCCGATGACAGCAGTACGGTCTAAAGCCGCCCTTTTTTCCCGTGGTGTTGGCGCGCGGAGTGCCGAACACCTCGCTCGCGGGCCGGGCGAGCAGGTCGGCCGTCGTGGCGCGTTCGACCACTTCGCCGTGCCGCATCACCACGACCCGATCGGCGACTTCGGCGACCACGCCGAGGTTGTGGGTGATCAGCACGATCGCGGTGACGATCGAGGTTAGGCCATTCCGGGGGCTGAGCACCCCCAGGAGGTGTGGGAGCCACTCGGGTGGCCCACCGCCGCCTCACCGCGCGCGTTTTCGTTTCACCTTTCCGATGAATTCTGGAAAATCCTCCCGTGCGGTTAATCTGAGTTTTCATTTGGGACGATCCCCGGGAGAAAATGATGCGAAAGCAATTAGCCTGCCTGTTCGCCGCGGCTATTTCGATGGGTGGCCTGCTGGCCGGTGCGCCCGCCGCCGGCGCGGCGGAGGACCGGCCGCCATCCGGCTGCGACGCCTACCGCTACGGTTTCCTGTGGGGTGAAGGCGTGTCCATGACCTGCTTCTCCCTGCCGGGCCCGGCCGGGACCTATCGAGTGGTCGCGCATTGCACCAACGGGTCGGCCTACTGGTTCACCGTCGGCGAGTGGGTTCCGCTGTGGTTCGGGCCGTCCACCGCGGAATGTCGCGGCGGCCTGCTCTGGAACGCCTATCTCGCCGGTTATCACGTAGAAGATTTCTGAGTTCCTCGCACCACCGCGTTGACGTACGGTGTACTCTCACGATCGTAAGGGTACAACGTACGCGATTCGATGCGGGAACGGTGATCATGGCGGACGGCCTGGCCGACTGGATCCACACCAACGGACACGCCGTCGAGGCGTTCGACCTCGACGCGCCGCTCGACGACCTGGCCCCGCTGGTGGAGATCGTCGGTTCGGCGCGGGTGGTCGGGCTGGGCGAGAGCTCCCACCACGTCCGCGAATTCTACCAGGTGCGCCACCGGATCCTGCGGTTCCTCGTCGAGCGGTGCGGGTTCACCGTGTTCGCCGTCGAGGCGCCGTTCACCGGCGGCCACCTGCTGGACGAGTGGCTCGATGGCGGTGCCGGGGCGGTCGAGGACGTCACCGCCGAGGCGATCGCCCTGCGCCTCGGCGACGTGCCGGAACTGCACGACGCCCTCCGCTGGCTGCGCGCCCGGCGCGGCGGCGGCGCGCCGATCCGGTACGCCGGGGTCGACCTGCCCGGTTCGCTGGGCTCACCGCTGCCCGCGCTCGACGCGATCGCGGCCTACGTCGAGGCCGGCGATCCGGCGGCCCTGCCCATCCTGGAACGGGCCCGCGACCTGGTCGGGCGCTTCCACGACCCCGAACCGATGAAGGTCGTGTTCGGCTACCCGTCGGTGGACCAGGCCGAGCGGGACGCGCTCACCGCGGCACTGGCCGAACTGGCCGCCCGGATGCAACGACTGGCACACCGCGGAACGGGCGAGCACGCCGTGGCCACGCACCACCTGCGCGGGGCGTGGCTGCTCGACCAGTTGCACCGCGCGATGGCCACCGAGGGAATCGAGGTCGCTTCCACCTTCCGCGACCTCTACCTGGCCGAGACCGTCCTGCACCTGCTCGCACGGGACCCCGGCGCCCGGATCGTCCTGGCCGCGCACAACTGGCACCTCAAGAAAGCACCGGAACCCTTCGGCAACGGCGAGTTGTTCCCCGCCGGCTACCACCTCGCCGCCGAACTCGGCGATGACTACCGCGCCATCGGCGTGAGCACGCGCGGGGGCCGCACCGCGGTCGCCAGCGGCGACTTCACCGACACCAGCGCCTTCCCTTTCCGTGAAGCGCCGCTGCCTCCGCTGGAGGACACGGCCGTCGAAGCCGCCTTCCCGGCCTCCGCGCCCTGGACGCTCGCCGACCTACGCGCCGCCCGCGAAGTCACCGACGCCCAGCGCTACAGGCGGATGCGCATGGCGGACTACTTCTGCGACCAGCCCGCGTTCGACTGCTTCGACGCCATCGCCTGCGTCACCGAAACCAACGGGACAACCCTCACCCGCAGCGGGTGACGCCCTTTCCCGCGCGATCCCGCAGAGATGTGCGCGCCAACACCTCCACGGTCACGAACGCACGGCCCGGGCGGCGACGACACAGTGCTGCCGGTTCACGGCCTGACTGGTTCCGCGTTCGCGGTCAGCCCGCGCTCCGGCGAGCTTGGTTGGTGGCGCGCACCACCGCCCAGGCGTCCGCGACCGCGCCGAGGTGCTGCAGCTTGTCGGGGTTGATCACCGCGCGGATCGTCTGGATCCGCCCGTCGAGGATGTCCAGTGCCAGGGTGTTGACGACCCTGCCGTCCCGGTCGCGGAAGACCGCGCCCGGCTGGCCGTTCACCTCCTGCGGCTCCACGACGCCGCCGATCCGGCTGAACGGCACGACGAACGCCCCCAGCATCCGCGCCACGTTCTCCGCGCCGAACACGCCCTTGCCCCACAGCGGCGCCTTGCCGCCGCTGTCGCCGATCACCTGCACGTCGGCGGCGAGCTGTTCTCGTTCCCGGCGGTCGGTCTCGAACCGGGCGCGCCCGTTCTTCATGTGACGGCGCGCCCGCACCGCGAGCTGGCGGCATGCCGCCTCCGAGCGCCGCACGGCCGACGCGATCTCGGGGAAGCTGAACCCGAACACCTCCCGCAGGACCAAAACCGCGCGTTCCAGCGGGCTGAGCCGTTCCAGCAGCACCAGTGCGGCCATCGACACCGAGTCGGCCAGTTCCGCCGACCGCTCCGGGTCCTCATACGGGTCGTGATGAGCCGCGCACGGCATTTCCAATGCGATGGGGCGACCTGATGGCAGCACGCGAGATGGCCCGCCGTCTGCCCGTGTTGTTGCGCGCGTGGGGATTGTCGGGCGTCCGGGTCGTCGATGAACTGACCCAACACGGCGACCGGTCACGAGCGTGGCTGGTGTACGCGCACAACGGTTCCCACGTCGCGAAACTGACCTTCGATGCCACCGACTTCGTCGAGCCGGGACTGCGGATCGCGGCCGCGCTGGACCGGGCGGGCATCAGGACCGGCGCACCGATCCCCACCACCACCGGAGCCTTGTGCCACCGGATACGGCGATGGCGCGGCGAGTGGACGCTGGCTCTGCTGCAACACGTCGACGGCCGTCCGATCGACTGGGGCAGCCCCGAACCGTGCGGTGAGCTGCTCGGCCGGGTCCACCACATCTTGGCCCGACTGGGTGGCGACCTGAAGCCCGCGGGCCGACTTCTACGCCGGGGAAGCCATCCGGATCGGCGGGCACCGCGGCGACGCGCTGGCCCTGATCGACTGGGGCACACCCAGCTGGGGCCCATTACCGGCACACCATCGACGACACCGAACTGGCCGGCACACCCCTGTTCCTCGACCTGCACCGGGCAATCCAAGCGGCCTGGGATCCCCGCTGACCGGCCACGCCGGTCGCGCGACCAGGCGACCAGAATTCCCGGCGCACCACGCGCAAAAATGCCGTAAAGATCGGGCGGGAGCAACTCCGGGTGAGTAAGCTGGTGCCCGGTGTGCCGGGAAGCCTGGTCGGCGGGTCACTGCCGACCGTCGCTGAAGGGTTTCCCATGGCTGACGCCATCCGCGCCCGAGGGCTGAGCAAGCGCTTCGGGTCCACCACCGCCGTCCACGAGCTGGACCTGTCCGTGCCCGCCGGGGAGGTTTTCGGGTTCCTCGGGCCGAACGGCGCGGGCAAATCGACCACCATCCGGCTGCTGCTCGGGCTGATCCGCCCGTCCGCGGGCACCGCCGAGATCTTCGGCGACCCGGCCGCCGACGTCCGGCGGGCGCACCGCCACCTCGCCCACGTCCCGGCCGACGTCACCCTGTGGCCGTCGCTGACCGGCGAGGAGATCCTCACCCTGCTCGGCCGGGTCGGGCCACCGCCGGACATCGCCTACCGCGCCGAGCTGGTCGAGCGCTTCGAACTCGACCCCGGCAAGCGCGCCAAGGCCTATTCCACCGGCAACCGGCAGAAGGTCGCGCTGGTCGCGGCCTTCGCCAGCCGGGCGCCGCTGCTGGTGCTCGACGAACCCACCAGCGGACTGGACCCGCTGATGGAACGGGAGTTCCAGCGCTGCGTGCACGACGCCCGCGAACGCGGCCAGACCGTGTTCCTCAGCTCCCACCTGCTCGCCGAGGTCGAAGCCGTGTGCGATCGCGTCGGCATCCTGCGCGCGGGCGAGCTGGTCGAGGTCGCCGGCATCCCCGAACTGCGCCGGCTGCGCCGCACCGAGGTCGAAGTCGCCTACACCGGTGTGGCACCGGACCTGACCGGGATCCCGGAAATCAGCGGCATCGAGCGGTTCGACCGCGGGCGGCTGCGGTTCTCCCTCAGCGGGCCGCCGGCGGCAACCCTGCGAGCGCTGAACGAAGCCACGGTGACCGGGATCAGCATGCGCGAGCCCAGCCTCGCCGAGATCTTCCTCGACTACTACGGCGAGCCGGTCCGATGACCGGCCTGGCCATCCGGCAGCTCCGCTTCGGCGCCGCCGTGATCATCGTGTTCACCGCGGCGATGTCGGCCCTGGTCGCCGCGCAGTACCGGACGACCTTCGCCGGAGCGCTCGACAACGGCGCGCTGCGGGCGCTCGCCGCCAACCCGGCCATCCGCACCCTATTCGGCGACCCGGTCGCGCTCGACGACCCCGGCGGCTTCACCGTGTGGCGCACCGGAACCCCGATCGGCGTGCTGGTCGGGGTCTGGGCCGCGCTCACCGCCACCCGGCTGACCCGCGGCGACGAGGACGCCGGGCGCTTCGACCTGCTGCTGTCCGGCCGGATCACCGCGCGTGGCCTGCTCACCCGCCGCCTCGCCGTGCTCGCCGCGGCCGTGACGCTGTCCGGGATCGGCATCAGCGTCGCACTGCTGATCACCGGCACCGCCCCGGCGAGCGCGCTGCTCCACGGCGGTGGTGTCGCCGCACTCGGCCTCGCGTTCGCCGCACTCGGTGTGCTTGCCGCGCAACTGCTGCCGTCACGGTCCCCGGCCACCGGTGCCGCGGTGGGCGTGCTGGGCGCGGCCCTGCTCGCGAGGATGGTCACCGACGGGCTCGACGCACCGGCCTGGGTGCGTTGGCTCAGCCCGTTCGGGTTGTTCGGCCAACTCCAGCCCTATGCCGCCAACCGCGTCCTGCCGTTGGTGGCGCTGATCGCGCTGGCGGCGGTGCTCGCCGCGGTCGCGCTCCTCGTCGCCGGACGCCGCGACCTGCACGGCGCACCCTGGGCCCTTGACGCCCGCCGCCGCCCGCGCACCCGCCTGCTGCACTCCCTCACCGGCTTCGCGCTGCGCCGCGCCCTGCGGCCGTGGATCGGCTGGCTGCTCGGCGTCACCGCCTACTTCGGCCTCATCGGATTGCTGACCATCTCCATCACCGAATTCCTCACCGGCAACCCCCGCTTCCGCGAACTCGCCGCCACCGCGGGATTCGGCCTGGACTCCCCCGCCGCCTTCGCCGCGACGATGTTCAGCCTGCTCGCCATCCCCGCCGGCGTCTACGCCGCGGTACGCACCGGCGCCTTCGCCGAGGACGAAACCAGCAGGCGCGCGGCACTTCTGTTCGCCCTGCCGTTCTCCCGCCGAAAACTGCTCGGCACCGAACTCGCCGTCACCACCGCCGGAACGCTGCTGCTGACCGCCGGTGCCGGACTCGCCCTGTGGGTGGGTGCCACCGCCGCCGGAGCCCAGCTCAGTTTCACCGGTGCCATCGGTGGTGCGTTCAACGTCGCGCCGGTCGCGCTGCTCTCGCTGGGTGCCGCCGTGGCCGGGCTCGGCTGGCTCCCCCGCGCGGCCGTGGCCCTCGGCGCCCTTCCCCCCGTCGGCGGCTTCTTCTTCCAGGTCGTCGCCCAGAGCGCTGGGGCGCCGGACTGGGTGCTTTCCCTCTCTCCCTTCACTCACATCGCCGCCGTTCCGCAAGCCTTACCCGACTGGCCCGGCCTGGCCGGACTGCTGATCGCCGCCGCCGTTCTCACCGCACTCGGCGTGTTCGGCTACGGTCGGCGCGATCTGGCGGTATGAGCGCAGGTCCGTGCCTTGACGACGGCCGTGACTGTCCCGCTTGTGGCGCTACGCCGGCGTTTCCCGGCCGTCGCTGCTGTTCAGTCCTCGGACCGAGTCGGTTCCCTGGTTCTCCGCCGCGAGGTAGTCCGAGACACAACCCATCGCGTCGTCACACAACCTCCCGTACGAGGCGGGAATGGCGTCGGCCTTGGCGGTCAGCTTCTCGGCGACCGGCAGGTACTTCGCCAGGAATGCCTGTGCCAGCACGTCACCGCCGAAGCGCGACCGGGCCGCCTCGATCGCCCGTTTGTGGTTCTCCCAGGCACTGCCGAAGTCCTCACCGGCCGCGCGCAGCTGATTGACGCCCCGAGTCACGAGATCCGGGTCCATGTCGTACTTGGCCATCACTTCGCTCCCTCGATTTCCTGGTCGAGCTGGTGCATGAACGCGTCGGTGTGCACGTCGGTGGTCTCGAACTTCGCGCCCGGTGGCAGGTAGTCCCGGGTGATCTCGAACAGCTGCCGCCGAGACTGCTCGACGGCGTCCTTGATAGTGTCCACAATGGACGCGGCAAGCGCCGTCGAATCCATTGTCCGGTAGAGCCGCGGGTCGAGGTGCAGCTCGCTCAACTCGCCACGGCCGACAACCGTCGCGCTGACCAGGCCGTCGGAGGAGTCGGCGGTCGCCTCGATATCGGCGATTCTCCTGCTGATGTCGTGCAGTCGAGCGTAATCTCGCCTTCGTGCGGCCAGGTCGATCGTGGGCCGTGCCATGGAATCTCCTTTCACCGCGGCGAAATCACGGGAAGTCCTCGGTGCCGCCGCCGGGCACGAGCGCGGTTTTGTCCTGGTTGAGCACGACGAGCTTCCCGTCCCGGATCGCCTGCTCGATAGTCGCGCGCACCTCCGCGTCCGAGGCGCCCGGTCCCAGTGCGGTCGCGATGTCCCGGCCGACCTGGTTGTTGTACAGGTCCATGGCTTCCTGCCGCTCCGCGAACTGCGGGGGTGTGTCGGGAACCGGGTCGTCGGGGCGCCGCTCGTGCCCGGTGCCGACAGCCTCGGCCGAGTGTTCCCCGAACGACCTGGTCATCAGCGCGTTCCAATAGGCGTGGCGAAAGGCGTCGCGATGATTGTCGCCGGTGCCCGTGCGGCCGCCCTGGGGACCCTCGGGACCGTCCGGATCCGGAAAGCTTTCCTGGCCGGCGGTCGTGGCCCTGTCCTCGATATTCCAGTGGAAGAACGGGTTCACGGCGTTGATCCCCGTGAAATCGTCCTGAAGGCTCGCCGCCGCTTCACTGAGCGAAACCGTCTTTCCCGCTACCTCGATCATCTGGTCGTCCCCGACCTGGTAGTCGCGCAGCAGGTCGGCATCCGACGGTGGGGCCGGGAGGTTCGCGATGACGTCGCGGCCTGCTTGGGTCAGGGCGTCCTGGGCGTTGTCGAGGTTTTGTTCCGGCAGGCTGAGGTTTTCCCAGTCGCCGTGGACCTTGCGGTCCAGCGCGGCGCGTACCTCGAGGTTCCTGTTCACCGCGCTTTCCTTGAACCACGCTTTGGCGAGTCGAGCTTCCGGTTCGGACCCCGCCAAGGCATCCGCGGCGCGCGCGTTGCCGTCCGCGTGCTCCGCCGAAGCCACCATCTGATCCCGCACGTGGGCGTAGTCGCCCGCGGTCAGGTCCAACTGCTCGGTCACCGGACGCGCTCCCCGCGCCAGCTCGTCGGCCTCCCGCAACGAGGCGTCGGCGCGCCCGGCCATCGCCGCGCCGCCGTCGTCGTTCCACCCCGCGGCGAGTTCCTTCGCTCCGGCCCGGCCGTGGTCACGAGCTTGCTCCGCCTTCCCGACGACGGGGCCCCACGCGTCGCGCGCCTCTTCCACCGGCTTCGGGTCCGGTGGCGGAACATCGGTGAGCACTTCCCGCGCGACCTCACCACGCGGCTCCTCCCCCGTGGTGGCAGTCTCACCCGGCCGCTCACCGCCGGTCTCCCCCGCCGCGTCGCGAGCCTGACCGGTAGCGGGCTCGCCGGTAGTCGACCCCTCGGCCGTGGGTGCCTGCGCCTCATCACCCTGCTGCGCCCCACCCTGCTCGCTTCCGGATGCCTGCGGCTCACCACCGGCACCGGATGTCTTGGTGTCGGCCGAGGCGGCGCCATCCCCCTTGGCTTCGCCCTGAGGTGCGGAGTCAGCGCTCTCGCCGCCCGAGCCCTGACCCGCGGCAGGCTCCGGCGCCTGGCCGCCGCCGGCCTCCGGCGCCGGGGCGGCACCAGCGTCACCGGTCGCTGCGTTACCCATGAACGGCTCCTCGATACTCTCCAGATCGACTGGACGAGGCCCATGGTCACCCGAACACCACGGCCCCGGCGCATCGCGGCCTCTTCCTGCCAGCGGTCGGCCGCAGGCAGCAGGTATCGGTTCACGCGAATGAGTGAAAGGTCGTCAGGCTCTGTGCGGCTGCGGGGACTATGGCGGCATCTTTTGGGCCGAATGACGTGATCTCCGGAGGTTTTGTGTCGCCTGATGCACTGCATCGCACGGTTCTGGTTGTGGACGTGGAGCAATTCAGCGGCCGGAAGAACCCGGAACAGCGGAAGGTGCGCAACGGCCTCTATGCCGCCCTGGCTCATGCGCTCGGCTCGCACTGGAGCGACTGCCATCGCGAAGACCGGGGTGACGGCGTGCTTCTCCTTGCGCCGGCGGATGTTCCGAAGCGGCTGTTCGTCGAGCAGGTACCCGCTCGCCTGGTGAAAGCGCTGAACAAGCACAACCGGGCGCACGGGACCGGCGAGCAGATCCGGCTGAGGATGGCGGTGCACGCCGGGGAAGTCCTGCTCGACGCACACGGCGCGACCGGCGTCGCGATCAACCACACGTTCCGGTTGCTCGACGCGCCGCCGTTGAAGGACGCTCTCGCCGGGTCGGCCGGCGTACTCGCGGTGATCACCTCCGATTGGTTGTTCCACGAGGTCGTCTGGCACAGCGCCGCTGACGAGACCCGCTATCGGTCCCGACGCTTCCGGGTCAAGGAAACGGAGACGGTGGGGTGGATCTGCCTGCCGGACGACCCGTACCCGCCCGACGACAGCCAGCCGGGGTGGCCGGAGGACGTCTGCCCCTATCCGGGTCTGCGTGCGTTCCAACCTGACCAAGCGCGGTGGTTCTTCGGCCGCGAGGCGACCTTGTCGGTGTTGATGGACAAGATCGATCACCGCAGCGGGCCGGTCTTCGTCGTCGCACCGTCCGGCGCAGGCAAGTCATCGCTGCTTCGAGCGGGCGTGACAACCGCGGTGGCCGACAGCGGCCGCCCATGGCTGTTGCTCACCCCGGGAAAGGAGCCCTGCGAGACACTGGCACAGCAGGTCGCGCAGCTCATCCACGGCAGCGTGGACGGCGTGCTCTCGGCAGTCAGAGCTGATCCCGCCCTGCTGGCGAGCATGCTGCCCGACGGGACTGTCCTCGTGGTGGATCAGTTCGAAGAGGTGTTCACCCTGTGCACCGGCGAGGCCGAGCGGCAGCGTTTCATCGCCGCACTGATCGCCATGCGTGCGGTTCTCGGGGTACGAGGCGACTTCTACCACCACTGCCTCGCTGACGACCAGCTCGCGACGTTCCTGCCGGCAAGCCAGTTCAACCTCCAGGCGATGTCCCCGGCCGGGTTGCGAGCGGCCATCGAACGGCCGGCTCGGCAGATCGGCGTCGACGTCGAGGCGAGTCTGGTCGAGGTCCTCCTGCACGAGGTCGGGACGGACGCGGGCGGGCTCCCGCTGCTGGCCCACGCGTTGGCCGTCACCTGGCAGCGGCGCGCGGGCGACAAGCTGACCTTGGCGGATTACGACCGGACCGGGCGGATCCAAGGCGCGATCGTGGCGACCGCGGACGAGGCCTACGCGCGTTGTTCCACGGCCGAGCAGCGCGAGATCTTCCAGCACATCCTCATGCACCTGGTCGTGGTCAGGCACGACGCGCCGCCCGCCAGGCGGCGCGCGGATCCGGCGGACCTCGTCAAGGGCTTCGACGCACCGCGGACCGCTGAGACGGTTCTCGGCTGGCTGATCGAGAAACGTCTGGTCACGCTGGACGGCAACGCCGTCGAGCTTTCCCACGAAGTGTTGCTGCGGGCGTGGCCGCAGCTCGGCACCTGGATCGAGGCGGGCCGCAACGATCAGGTCATCCGGCAGCAGTTGATCGAGGCCGCCGAACAGTGGGAACGAGAAGGGAAACCGGTCGGATCGCTGTATCGCGGCGATCGGCTGGCCATCGCGAGGGGGTGGCAGTCCAGGAGTGAGCACCGCGCCGCCCTCACGCCGCTCGGCGCGGCCTTCCTCAGCGCGTCGAGCCGGCACGAAAGCCGGCGGGCCAGAATTCGCCGGACCGCGGTCACCATGCTGGCCGTTCTCGGCCTTGTCGCGTCCAGTACCGCTGTCTACGCCTTCCAGCAACGCGACATCGCCCGTGAACAACGTGACGCCGCGATCTTCAACAAGGTCACCGCCGAGGCGAACCGGATACGGACCATCGACGTGTCGCTGGCGGCCCAGCTCGACCTCGTCGCCCACCGCATGCGCCCGGCCGATCCGGACACCGGCACCCACTTGATCGTCGACGCGAACGCCCCGCTGTCCGCCACGTTGCCCTCGGGCGCCAAGGACGTCAGCGTGGTGGCGTTCAGTCCCGACGGGCGAACGCTGGCCACCGGCAGCGGCAGCGGTGACCGGCTCGTGCGGTTGTGGAACGTCGCTGATCCGGCCCACCCGGTGCTGCTGAACGAAACCATCAGTCATGGCGAAGCAACCCGTGCGCTGGCGTTCAGCCCGGACGGCCGCACTCTGGTCACCGGCGGCGCCGACAACACGGCGCGGCTGTGGAACGTCACCAACCCGGCCCAGCCCGAGGCGCTCGGCCCGCCGATCACCGGGCACACAAGGACGATCCGGTCGCTGGCGTTCAGTCCCGACGGGCGGACGCTGGCCAGCGCGGGCGACGATCAGACCGTACGGCTGTGGAACGTCACCGACCTCGCCCAGCCCGCGGCACTCAGCCCGCCGATGGCCGGGCACACCGACGCCATCTACTCGGTGGCGTTCAGTCCTGACGGCCGGACTCTGGCTACCGGCGGCGACGACCGGACCATGCGACTGTGGGACATCGCCGCGCCGGACCGGGCCAAACCCCTCGGGTCACCGTTGACCGGAAACACCGGCGCTGTCCGTTCGGTGGCGTTCAGTCCCGATGGGCGGATGCTGGCCGGTGCGAGCAACGACCGGGCAGTGCGGCTGTGGAACGTCGCCGACCCGGCTCGCCCGGAGGCGCTGGGCCGGCCGATCACGGGGCACGCCGGTGCGGTCCGGTCGCTGGTGTTCAGTCCCGACGGACGGAAGCTGGCCACCGGCGGCGACGACAACACCGCGCGGCTGTGGGACCTCACCGATCCAGCCCGCCCCGCGCCCATCGGCGCGCCGATCACCGGGCACGCCGACGGCGTCCGATCGATGGCGTTCAGCCCGGACGGCCGCATCCTGGCCACCGCCAGTGGAGACCGGGCGGTAAGGCTGTGGAACATCCCCGACACTGTCCTAACTGGACATACCGGGGAGGTCAAGGCGTTGGCGTTCAGCCCGGACGGGCGCATCCTGGCCACCGGCGGCGGCGACCGGACCGTCCGGTTGTGGACGCCGGCCGAGCGGCGGCAGCTGGGCCCGCCGCTCACCGGCCACCAAGGCGACATCAACGCCCTGGCGTTCAGCCCGAACGGCCGCGTGCTGGCCACCGGTGGCGGCGACCGGACCGTGCGGCTGTGGGACGTCACCGATCCCGCGCGCCCCGCGCCCATCGGCGCGCCGATCACCGGGCACGCCGACGGCGTCCGATCGATGGCATTCAGCCCGGACGGCCGCATCCTGGTCACCGGCGGCGACGTGAAGGACGACAACACCGCGCGGTTGTGGGACGTCACCGACCCGGCTGAACCCGTGCTGCTGGCCCGGATCATGATCGGACCGGACGCCAACGCTCTGGCGGTGGCGTTCAGCCCGAACGGAAGAACCCTGGCGACGGGCACCGAATACAGCGACGTCGCGGTGTGGTTGTGGAACATTGCCGATCCGGCCAAGCCCACGTTGCTGGCCGGCCCGCTCAAGGGGCACCAGGACGACCTACGCCGGGTCGCGTTCAGCCCGGATGGGCGGACCTTGGCCAGCGGCAGCGACGACGAGCAGGTGCGGCTGTGGGACGTCAGCGATCCGGCTCATGCCACACCGCTCGGCGAACCCCTTGCCGGCCACACCAACCCCGTCGTGGGGGTGGCGTTCAGCCCGGATGGGCAGACGGTGGCCAGTGGCAGCGGCGACAACACCGTACGGCTCTGGCGGACAGCCGACCGGACGCAGTCGGGTCAGCCGCTCACCGGCCACCAGGCCGACGTCAACGCGGTGGCGTTCAGCCCCGATGGCGCCACCCTCGCCACCGGCAGCCACGACCACACCGTGCGGCTGTGGGACATGACCGTGCCCCAAGCCGTGCACAGCATCTGCGCCATCACGGGGAACACGCTCACTCGCGAGATGTGGGACGAGTTCGTGTCGGCTGAGCTGCCGTACCGTCCGCCGTGTTCCTGAGACCGGGGTTGACCGGACTCGACTCCAGCGCGGATCTCGCTGTTCGAGCGTGCCGACGAGTAGGCTTTCCTGGGAGCCGAGGTAGCCAGGAGGGCGGGTGTTCGGTTCGGATTTGCGTGCTCGGCGTCGGCGTGCCGGTCTTACCCAGGAGGCGCTTGCCGAGCGGTCCGGTTTGGGCGTGCGCACCATCCGAAAGCTCGAGAACGGTCTCATCCGCCAGCCCCGCAACGACACCGTGCGACTGCTGGCGGACGGGCTGAACCTCACGGGCGAGGACCGCGATGCCTTCGTCGAGTCCGCGCTCGCCGAAGACGACGCCGACTCGTCGGCGCGGCGGCCGTCGCCGGTCTTCTCCCTGCCGTCGGACACCGCCGACTTCACCGGGATGGACGAGCAGATCGCGGTCATGGAGGCGCGGCTGGCCGAGCGGCAGGCGGCCGACACCGCGGTTCCGGTGGTCGCGCTGGCCGGGGCGGCCGGGATGGGCAAGACCACGGTCGCGGTGCACGTCGCCCACCGCCTGCGCCGGATCTACCCCGACGGTGGCATGTTCATCAACCTCCGCGGGACACAGGCGAACCCGGTGCCGCCCGACGAGGCGCTCGGGCGGTTGCTGCACGCGCTCGACGAGCCGGCCGCCGCGTCGGCGCGCAGCCTCGACGAGAAGGTCGAGCGGTACCGGCTGACCCTCGCCGCCCGGCGCGTCCTGGTCGTGCTCGACGACGCGGGCGGCCTCGACCAGGTGGCGCCGCTCCTGCCGGGCCACCCCGGCTGCGGGGTGATCATCACCAGCCGTGCGCCGGTCGCCGGTCTGCCCGGGGTGATCACGCTCGACGTCCGGGCGATGAGCGAGTCGCACGCACTGGGGCTGCTCCGGCACATCATCGGCGACACCCGGCTCGACCAGGATCCGGGCGCCGCGGAAACGCTGGTGCGGCTGTGCGACCGGGTCCCGCTGGCGGTGCGGATCGCCGGCGCGCGGCTGGCCAACCGTCCACAGTGGCCGGTCGCGACGCTGGTCGGCCGGATGGGTGACGAGCGGCGCAGGCTGGACGAGCTCCGGCTCGGCGAGTTCGGCGTGCGCTCGTCGCTGGCGGTCAGCTACCACGGACTCGACGAGACGGGCAAACGGGCGTTCCGGCTGCTCGGTTTCCTCGATCCGCCCGACTTCGCGGCGTCGACCGCCGCCGCGCTGCTCGCCGTGCCCGTCGCCGCGGCGGAGGACGTCCTCGACCGGCTCGCCGACGCACGGCTGGTCGAGTACATCGCGAAGACGGGCGGTGGGATCCGCTACCGCATGCACGACCTCGTCCGGATCTACGCCAGGGAGTGCGCCGAGGCGGAGGAGAGCGTCGACGACCGCACGACGGCCGTGGCACGCGCGATCACCCAGGCGCTGCGGGCGGTCGAGGGGGTGGCCGAGCATCTGCCGGTGGCCGTGCGCCGCCTGTACCAGCCGGACCTGGAGCCGAGCTGGCTCCCGGTCGACGGGGGTTACGGCCCCGAACTGCTTGACGAGGAACCGATGCTGGTCGCGATGGTCGAGCGGGCCAGCGCGCTCGGACTGGATCGGCTCGCGTGCGCACTGGCCGAGGCGCTGGTGTTCGCCGTTTTCGGCACCTACAACCGGTTCGACGGCTGGGACCGCACCCACGCCGCGGCCTGCGCCGCCGCCGACGCGGCGGGCAACGACTCGGGACGGGCCGCGCTGGAATGCGGCCTCGGTCAGCTCCGGTACACCGAAGACCGCTTCGCCGAAGCGAAATACCACTTCCAGCTGGCCATCGACCGCTTCCGCGCGGGCGGGAACCCACACGGCGAAGCGGTCGCGGTCAACGGCATCGGCACGGCCCACCGTGAGCTGGGCGAACACGACCTGACCCTGCGATACCACGAACGAGCCCGGAAAGCCTTGTCCGCACTGGGCGACTGGCACGGCGTCGCGCACGCGCTCTACGGAATCGGCTACGCGCACCGGGAACTGGGCCACGACGAACTGGCCGCACACCACCTGGAAGAAGCGGCACGCCAGTACCGCCGCATCGGACACCACCGCGGCGAGGCGATCGCGATCCGGGGCATCGGCCTGATCCACCGGGCCCGCGACGAACTCGAGCCGGCCGAACAGTTCTGCGAACGAGCACACCGGATCATCGAGACAACCGGCGACCGGCACCTGCGGTGCTACACCTCGCAGGCACTGGCCAAGGTCTGGATCCGCCGCGGCGCGACCGACCGGGCGAGGCCGGTGCTGCTGACCAGCCTGCGCGTGTGCCGAGAACACCAGGACCGCCTCGGGGTCGCGCTCATGCTCCGCACGATCGGCGAACTGCACCTGGCGGAAGGCGACGCCGAGTCCGCCCTGCACTGGCTGAACCAGGCCATGACGATCTGGCGTCACCTTCACCTCCGCCTCTGGCAGGCCCGCACCCTCCGGGACATCGGGGCGGCACATGCCGTCGGATCGGGCTGCGCCCAGGCCCACCCGCACTGGGCGGAGGCCTTGACCATCTTCCGCGCCCACCGCACCAGGGAAGCGGACGAGCTCGACACCTGGCGCCGTTCCTGGGGCTGCCACTGCGCTCCGGAGGTGCTGACCGAGCGGTAGAGCGAGCCGGTCGACCCGCTCTACCGCTCAGCGGGAGGTCCCCCTCGCAGACCTCCGTCCTACCTCACAGCCAACCGGAGCCGACCGTGTTGCCACACGGTGCGACGGGTGCCCAGCTGGCCGACCCGTTCGTCGGGTCGGTGTGGTGCCACCAGCGGAGGATGCCTGCCTGGTCGGCGGCGTAGATCCGGCCGTTGCCGGCCGCGAGAACGGTCTGGTAGTTGCAGGTCCCCTCGACCCAGCCCGACCCGATGGCCGCCCCGCTGCCGCCGGCCCACCCGACGCCCGCCCCGTCGTCCGGCGTGAGATACCGGTACCACCGCAGCGATCCGTCGTGGCCGACGGGGTAGAGCACCCCGTTGGACGCGGTGATCGAACGGAACGTGTGCCAGCCCGCTCCGATGACCTTGCCGGAGTTCGGTGCCCAGGAACCGCCGGCGCCAGGCGTTCCGCGATACCGGTACCAGTACAGGGTGCCGGTCCAGGAGACGCCGTAGATGACCCCCGCGCCGGCGGAGATGACGAACTTGAAGGAGTTCCACCCGGTGCCGACAAGCGCGCCGCTGGCCGCGGCGAACCCCTGGTCGGTGTCGTAGCGGTACCACTGCATGTCGCCGTTCGGGCGGACACCGAACAGGGTCCGGTCCGCGGCGACGAGCTTGTCGAAGTTCTGGAACCCGGCGCCCGCGGTGAACGCGGATTCCCAGCTCGGCGTGCCCGAGGACCAGCCGGTGTGCTGGTACCAGCTCAGTGCCCCGTCGTCGGCGACGATGTTCAACCGGCCCGCCTGACCGGACACGACGTCGTTGGCGAGCTTCGCGTAGCGGATGGGGGTGTAGGAGTTGACCTTGGCCTGGGACCAGACGGCCGTCCGGGTCCGGTCGACCGCCCCGGTCTGCTCGTACACCAACGCGCCGGTGGAGACCCATGCCACGAACAGGGCGGCGTGGTCGTTGTTGGGGTTGCTGTCCTCGATGTGCAGCAGCAGTGCGTCGCCCGGCGCGAGCTGCGACTGGGTGATCGAGACGGTCCGCCCGCTGGAGTGCGCCGGTCGCAGGTTGCCCGTGTACCAGGCGTTCCCCTGGCCACCCATCCCCCAGGCCATGGCCAGGAACCCGGAGCAGTCCTGCCGGTACGAGCCATAACTGTTGCTGTGGCAGGAATTCTGCGAGTACGGCACGTATTCGCCGTGATAGTTGATCGGGTCGGCACCGGGGTCGACGTGGGCCAGCCACGACCGTGCCCGGCGCAGCACCTCGCTGCGGGACGGCACGAGATCGTTGCCGTTGTCCTGGCAGGCCGCCTGGACCCCGGCATCCGGTGCGGCGGCCGCGGTGGCCCCACAGCCCGTCAGGCCCGCTGCCACCACCGCGGCTGTGACGATGATCGTGGTCAGTCGTCTCATCATTCCCTCCTCGTCCGAGCGGCACCCGACGTCGCACACCACCCGCACAGGAGCGTCCCGTGCACAGGGGGCGGTGCGACAGGTCCACGACCGGCCGCTGACCGGCACCTTGGAAGAACGGCTCGATCACCAGGTCAGGTCTGGCCGATTCCACCGTCGACGGGGAGGTCGATCCCGCTGATGAAGCTCGAGTCCGCGGAAGCGAGGAAGAGCGCCGCCGTGGCGATCTCGTGCTCGGCGCCGAGGCGGCCCACGGGTACCCGCGCGGCGATCTGTTCCTTGAATCCCGGCGGGAGGTCGGCGAACGCCGGGGTGTCGATCGCGGCGGGACTGAGGACGTTGACGCGGATCCCCCGCTCCCTCAGGTCGGTGGTCCAGGTCCGGGCGAACGACCGCAGCGCCGCCTTGCTCGCGGCGTAGACCGTCGTCCCCGGATCGCCCTTCTCCGCGGCACCCGACCCGATGAGCACGATCGAAGCGCCATCGGACAGCAACGGCAAGAGCTTCTGCACGGTGAAGAACGTCCCGCGCACGTTCACCCCGAACACCGCGTCGAACGACTCCTCGGTCACCTCACCGATCGTCTCGTTCCACGTCCAGACCCCGGCGCTCGCGACGAGCACGTCGACCCGGCCCAGTTCGGCCGCCACGACCTCGGCCAGTCGGACCACGTCGGCGATCTCACCGACGTCACCGACCACACCGGTCACGTCGTGGCCGATCGCGGCCACCGCCGCGTCCAGCCGGTCCTGGCGCCGGCCGGTGATGACCACGTGCGCCCCCTCCGCGACGAACACCTTCGCCGTCTCCAGTGCCAGTCCGGAGGTCGCCCCGGTGATCACCGCGACCTTGCCGCCGAGCTTCGCCATGCCACTCCCCTGCGGCAAAAATGATGGTGCTCTCATTTTCCGTTCCCCGCTGAGCGTACGGAAAAATGAGAGCACTCTCAAAGTTGAGACATGTCACATTTTGTTAGGGTGACCCGCATGCCCGCCAGCAAGAACCCACCCACTCGCCGGGACGCCCACCGCAACCGCGAGCGGCTTCTCGAAAGCGCCCGGCACGCGTTCGCCGAACGAGGCGCCCAGGCCGCCCTCGACGGCATCGCCCGGGAGGCGGGACTGGTGACCGGCACCCTCTACCGGCACTTCCCGACACGCCTGGACCTGCTGTGGGCCGTGCTCGAACCGAAACTGCACCGCCTGCTCGACGAGGTACGGGCCCTGCCCGAACTGGAGGACCCGTGGGAGGCGTTTCGCAGCCTGCTGGAAGTCCTGTGTTCCGCCCAGGCCGAAGATCGGGCGTTCGGCGACTTCCTGGCGAAGCGGTTTCCCGGCGACGACCGCACCGAAGCCGTGCACGGCGAGATCTGCGCACTCGCACAACGCGTTCTGGAGCGGGCGCAGGAAGCCGGTGCCGTGCGCTCGGACGTCACCGGCGCGGACCTCTTCCTGTTGTTCTGGGCAAGCGGCCGAGTCGCCGAGGCCACGCGGCACGTGGCCCCGTCGATGTGGCGGCGACACGTTTATCTGGCGCTGGACGGGTTCCGGGCCTCGAACCGGCTCGACCTGCAAGAGCCCGCGTGGGACGCGGACCAGCTCCACCGGGCGATGGCCGTGCCCGGGAAGCACGGAGCGGAGCTGCCTGAACTTCGTTAAGGTGTCCTCCGTGGGAAAGGGCATCACCAAGGAACGGATCGTCGCGGCGGCGCTCGAGTTGCTCAACGACAAGGGCATGGACGCACTGACCGTCCGTGCGCTCGCGACGAGGCTTGGTGTGCAGGCACCGGCGCTGTACTGGCACGTGCGCAACAAACAGGAACTGCTCGACGAGATGAGCACGTTCGTCATGCGCCGGGTCACGGATGCACTGTCGGCCGTCCCGCCGGACGCCGGCTGGCGGGCCAACCTCGCCGACTACGGCCACATCCTGCGCGCGGAATACCTGGGCTACCGGGACGGAGCCCGCATCTTCAGCGGCACGCGCTTGTCCGATCCGGACGTGGTGAAAGCCAAGGAGACCTGGCTCGCGCGGTTCATCGAGGCCGGTTTCACCCTCGCCGACGCCGACGACGCCCTCGATGTGGTCACCGCGTTCGTCGTCGGCTACGTCATCGAGGAACAGGAACGGGCGCAGTCGGACGAGACCGCACCAGGTCGTTACTCGCTCGCCGAACGCGATGCCTGGCTGGGCGAAGGGGCCGATCTGGTCAAGGCCGCGGGTCGCCTGCGCGATGACCACGACACCCGGTTCGAGCGGCACCTCGACGTCGTCCTCGACGGACTCGCGGCCCGGCAGCAACGCTGACGCTCGTCGCGGACGACGACCGCGCGATTCCCAAGTCCCTGGACCGCACGACTTCTGTCTCGTTGCTGACTCCACCGGCGTGTTGACCCACTGAGGTTCGCCGGGCGTCCTTTGCCGCGGTTGACTCCTTAACAAAGTTCAGGCACGGTGGGTGCCAGCAGAGATTAACTTTGTTAAGGAGTCGGCCGTCCGCTGCGGTCCTGATCGGCGCCGCGGAAAGAAGCCCTCGATGCGGCCGGGTGTTCCCGGCTGCCGCTACCTGGAGAGAACTCATGGTGCAAGGCACGTCGCTAGTGCGCCCGCCGGACGTCGCGGAAGGCAGGTGGAGCGGCCGGCTGGTCGGCTGGCTGACCATCCTCGTCGGGGCGAACCTGTTGGCCGACCTGGTCATCGTCGCCCCGCTGCTGGCGTTGCCGGACATGATGCGGCACTTCGAGACCGACCAGGCCGCGTGGCTCAACTCGAGCGCGATGCTGGCGGGCGCGATGTGGGCGCCGCTGCTCGGGCGCACCGCCGACATCCACGGCAAGCGCCGGATCCTCGTGGTGACCATGCTCGTCACGCTGACGGGGTCACTGGTCTGCCTGATCGCGCCGAACGTCGCCGTCTTCGTGCTCGGGCGGTTCCTGCAGGGCGCGGTCATGGGGACGGTGCTGCTCACGGTGGCGATCACCCGCCAGCTCTGCACTCCGCGGGTCGGGATGACCGCCGTCGGGGTCGTCACCACGGGCGCGTCGGTACTGGGGATTCCCTCGATGCTCCTGCTGAACCCGGCGATCGACACCTTCGGCTACCGGAGCGTCTTCGTCGCCGCCACCGCTCTCGCGATGGTCTGCGCGGTCGCCGTGCGACTCTTCGTCCCGGAACCGCCGATCCGCTCCGGTGGGTCGGTCGACGTCGCCGGGGCGCTGCTGCTCGGTGCCGGTCTGGTCGCGGTGCTCGGTGCCGTCAGCATGGCCCCGGACCTGGGCTGGGCGAACCCGGGCCTGCTGGCCGCGCTGGCCGGCGGCGTCCTCGCGCTGGCCGCCGGGGTGCGGCACGTGCTGCGGGTCCGCGAACCGATCGTCGACCTGCGCGGGCACAGCCGGTCGCTGGCGACAACGCTGGGCGCGGTGGCGCTCACGGCGGGCTCGGTGCAGGCCATGCTGCAGCTGATGAGCCTCGTCGCGGAGGTGCCGCCCGAGCTCGGCCTCGGTTACGGCCTCGGCGGTGGCGACGTGGTGCTCGCGTTGTTCGTGCTGTCCGCGATCGGGATCATGATCGGCGGTCCGGTGTCCGGTGTGCTCGCGTCCCGGATCGGCCCGACGCGCACGCTGCTCGCCGGGATCGCGGTGGGCACGCTGGCCACGTTCGGGATGCTCACGGGTATCTCGGTGCTGCCGGTCGGGCTCGCCTGCGCCACCCTGCTCGGCGTGGCCGCCGGCGCGGGCATCGCCTCCAGTTTCAACCTCGCGACCGTGATGACACCGCCCGAGCACCACGGTGCCATCGGCAGCCTGGTGGCGGTCGTGCTCAGCGTCGGGTCAGTCGTGCTCAACGTCCTCGGCGTGATGGTGCTCAACGCGACGGCCACCGACACGCTCGTCGCGGACGTCGCCGCGAACTCCCTGGCCGGGGTGCGGCTCTACATCCTGATGGGCGGCGCGGCGCTCGTCGCGGCCGCGGTGCTCGCGACGGTGCGGGTGCGCAGGCGCGACTCACAGGTCGCCGCACCCCGCCGCGGCCACGCCGTCGTCGTCGTGCCGGACTGAGCCATCCCACAAAAACGTGATCGTAGAAAGGAAAGCCATGCGGAAGAAGGCACTGGTGGTGGGGCTCGGCATCGCGGGAATGTCCGCGGCCATCGGGCTGCGCCAAGCCGGTTGGACGCCGGTGATCGTCGAACGGGCGCCCGAGCGGCGTACTGGGGGCTACTTCGTCGGGCTGTTCCCGCAGGGCCGGCAGGCCGCGGTCGACCTGGGGATCGACGGCCACCTGCACACCCGCAACCCGGAACGGGCGGCCGGCGCGAATTCGTGGTCGGTGAATCGCCGGGGTGGACGCAGGCCGGCTCTGGGATTCCTGGACCAGCCCGGCGAGCCCGCGGCGGTGCTGCGCGGTGACATCGAAGCCGCGCTGTGGCAGAGCATCACCGGTGTCGAGGTGCGGTTCGGGACCACTCCGGTCGAGATCACCGAAGGCGACGGCGGGGTGCGGGTCCTGCTCGAGAACGCCGGTGCGCGGTCCCGCGAGGACTTCGACCTCGTGGTCGGCGCGGACGGGATGCGCTCGAGCGTGCGCCGGCTCGTGTTCGGTCCGCACGAGGACTACCTGACCACGTGGAACGCGATGATCTGCGCCTTCCAACTGAAGGAGCAGGTGCCCTCGTACGCGGCGGATGACAGCATCATCGTCGCGCGCGCGAAGCGGGCGGTGTGGGTGTTCGGGCTCGCCGACCACGCGCCCACCGCGCTGCTGACCTACCGGACGAGGGACATCCAGGAGCAGTTCGGCGGGTCGCGGGTCGATCGGCTGCGCTCGGTCTTCTCGGGCATGGACGATCCCGTGGTGCGGCACGTCCTCGACTCCCTGGACCAGGCCCCTGACCACCTGTTCGACTCGGTGCACCAGGTGAAAATGCCCCGGTGGAGCAAGGGCCGGGTCGTGCTGGTGGGAGACGCGGCGTGGTGCATGAACCTCTACTCGGGCATGGGTGCCACGTCTTCGCTGCGCGGCGGAGCCGCACTGGGCGTGGCCCTGCGGGAGCACCCCGGCGACCTGGCCGCCGCGCTGGACGCCTGGGAGGCCGGACTGCGGCCGTTCATCACCAAGCACCAGCGCACCGCGCGGCTCAAGCAACAGATGTTCGTCCCGTCCAGCCGCCGGGCCGAGGCGCTGCGGTCGGCCCTCCTCGGTCTGGCCCGCCGGATCCGTGGCCGTCGGCGGGCGACGGGCGCCCAGCCCGTGGTCACTTCCCGCGCCATTCGTCCGCGTGCTCCGAGACGAACTGCTTGAAGGTGCGGGGCGGGCGGCCGGTCAGATCGAGCACCGTCGTGCTGACGCGGTCCTCCCGCCCGCGCCGGATCCCGTCCTCGACGGTCGCGAGGGCGGCGGCGAACTCGGCGGGCAGGCCCGCGGCCCGGTAAGCCGCGGCCTGCTCGTCCGGCTCGATCCGCCGTACCCGGATCCGGCGGCCGGTGTGGGCGGTGATGGCTTCCGCGGTGTCGCCGTAGCTCAGGCTCTCGGGCCCGGTGAGCAGGAAATCGCCACCCGCGGCGCGAACTTCGGGCTCCCCCAGCAAAGCCGCCGCGGAAGCCGCGATGTCCCGGACGTCGATCCAGCCCACCTTGCCGTCGCCTGCCGCGGTGCGGATCTCGCCGAGCCGGTGGATGCGCTCCCACAGCGGGTGCGGGGGCAGGAAGTTCTGCATGAACCCCGACGCACGCAGCACCACCCAGCCCGGCTCGGCCCGCACCTGTGCCGCCAGCTCCAGCGCGCTGGGCGCGTTCGGCAGGACGATGGCGGAACCGAGCAGCACGACCCGGCGCACACCGGACCGCCGGGCCCGGCGCAGGAACGGCCCGGCCAGGGGCAAGGGGTCGACGCTTTCGACCGGGGGAACCAGGAAGACACGATCCATGCCGCGCAGCGCGGCTTCGTGCGTACTCGGGTCCTCCCAAGCGAATCGGACCGCGTCGGGATCGAGGGCGGAAGGGCGCCGGCTCGCGATTCGCACCGGTACCCCCGCCCCGCGAAGCTGTTCGACGAGTGCCGATCCGGTCTTGCCGGTGCCTCCGGTCACGAGCACCCCGGTCACGAGACGTCGTCCCGGTCGAGCGAAGCGATCAGCTCGGGCAGCCGCCCGGTCGCGCGAGCCGTCGCCAGCGGGCTCCAATAGTCGCGGTACACCGTGATCCGGTCCTCGCGCACGGTCAGCACGACGACGTAATCCAGCCGGTAGCGCTCGCCGGTGCGCACCGCGCGGCCCTCGGCCGTCCACTCGATCACGGCGGTATCCGCGTCGTCGGTCGGTCGCACGGTGAGCGCGGCGACTTCCCGCATATCCAGCAGTTCCGGGTATCCGGCAAGGTAACCGCGAACTTCTTCGCGCCCCGTCAGGCGCCGCGGCGCATCGCCGTCGGCGAAGGGGAACTCCGCGATGCCGTCCGCCGCCCAAAGATCCGCGACAGCGTCCATCTCCTTCTTCAGCATCAGGTCGAGCAGACGCCGGAAAACTTCCTCCGGTGCACCGGGCACGTCATCCTCCTCGGGAATTCTGCTTGCCGGACCAGCGTGCCCAGCCGGCGAGCACCCGAGGAACCCACGCTTCAGCCCCGGACTGTCAGGGGGAGGCTGAGCCGGAATCCGCGTGGAAGGATGGCGGCGTGTCCGGACAAGAGCTCGCCGATTTCCTCCGCCGCCGCCGGGAGAACCTGCGACCGGAAACCACCGGGCGGGCGCACGGACCGGGCCAGCGCCCCCGGCGGACCCCCGGTCTGCGCCGCGAGGAGGTGGCGGCCTGGGCGCAGGTGTCGGTCAGCTACTACGAACGGCTGGAGCAGGCACGCGCCTCCCGCCCGTCTCCGCAGGTGCTCGACGCGCTGGCGACGGCCCTCCAGCTCACCGGCGCGGAGCGCGAGCACCTGGCCAGGCTGGCCGGCCAGATCCTGCCCGACGCGCACAGCGAGCCCGAGCCGATCCCCGATGGCGCGCGTGCGCTCCTCGACCGGCTCGGCACCATTCCGGCCTACCTCGTGAACAGCAGGCAGGACATCGTCGCCTGGAACCGCGCGGCGGTCGCCTTGATCACGGACTTCGGCCGGTTGGCACCCGGCGAGCGCAACGCCGTCCGGCTCGCCCTGCGGCTGGCCGGCACCCTGTGCGACGCCGCCCCGAAGGCGGAAGCGACGTTCGCGCGGCAGTCCGCCTCGCACTTGCGCACCGCCGCGCTGAAGCACCCCGCCGACCGCGCGCTGGCCGAGCTGATCAACGAGTTCGCCGCCCACGACGCCGATTTCGCCGCCGGCTGGCGTGACCACGACGTGCGCCCCATCCCCGCCGTCCGCAAGCGGGTGAAGCACCCGGTGCTGGGAGAACTGGAGCTGGATCGGACCACCCTGCTGTTCCCGGGTGCCGGGCACACCCTGGTGATGTACACGGCCGAGCCGGGCAGCCCCAGCGCCACCGCCCTCGAGCGGATCAGCTGACGAAAGCGCGCAAGGCCCGCGGCGTGGACCTCACGCCCGCGACTCCGGGCGGCCGAGGGTGGCCCGGACCGTCGTGGCACTGGCGCTGGGCCCGGAGACGGCCCGGAACCGGATCGGCCGCGAGCAGGCAGCCCAGCTGTCCGAGGTCCGGTGACGGTGGCGCGTGCCCTGCCCTCACTGTGCGGACGAGGCGCCGGGTTACCGGGCGGTGGTGGAGCGGTCGGGCAGAGCGGGCCCACCGCTCCGCTCCCCCGCGCTCGCCTGCCGCAACAGGGCGATGGCCGCCTCCGACGGTGACCCGGCGGGCGTCGTGCACACCACGACGGACTGCCCCGGCGAACGCGCCAGGACGAGGGTCTGCTGGGTGACCGTCACCGTGCCGACCACCGGATGGTGCAGCTCGTAGGTGTCGGCGTCGCACGGCGTCACCCGGTGGTCACCCCACAACGCCACGAATTCCGGGCTCTTCATCGTCAGCTCGCCGATCAGCTCGGCGAGCAGCCGGTCCTCCGGATGACGGCCGACGGCGATCCGCAGATTGCCCACCACCGCGCGCACCTTGCCCCGCCAGTCCCCGTAGAGCTCCCGGCAGTGTGGGTCCAGGAACAGCATCCGGCTCATGTTCGGCCGGGCCGCGGGGTCCTCCGTGCTCAGCGGGTCGAGGTGGCCGGCGAGCAGGGCGTGGCCGAGCGGGTTCCACGCCAGCACGTCCGTGCGCCGGCCGAGGACGAGCGCCGGGACGCCGTCCAAGGAGCGCAGCAGGTCCCGCGTCTCGTCGGCGAGCTTCTCGGGGCGGGGCCTTCGCGCCCGCGGTACCCGGCGGGCGGCCCCGGCGAGGCGTTCCAGGTGGTCCCGCTCGTGGTCGTCGAGCAGCAGGGCGCCGGCGATCGCCTGGAGCACCTCCGCCGACGCGCCACGGGACAGGCCCTGTTCGAGCCGGGTGTAGTAGGACACGCTGACCCCCGCCAGCTGCGCCAGCTCCTCCCGGCGCAGCCCGGCCACCCGCCGGCGCGGCCCGAGGTCGCGGAGGCCCACGTCTTCCGGGCGCAGCCTGGCCCGCCGTGCCTGCAGGAAGTCGCCGAGCGGGCCTGGTCCGTCCATCACTCCACTATCCACGCCCGCGGCACCGCCCAGCCAGCCCCTGCCAGGGGCAGGACAGGGCGGGACTGGTTGGTGCGCGCGGACGCGATCAGGCTCGGCCTGGCCGGGGCGACCCGCGACCAACGAGGAGTGAGCATGGAGCAGATCGAACTGGGCGACGTCACCGTCACCCGCGTCAAGGAGTACTACGGCTCGGTCGAGATGGGCCCCGCGGATTTCTTCCCCGAGAGCCCCGATGACGCCTGGGACGCACACCAGAGCTGGCTCGCCCCGGACTTCCTGGACGCCGGCACCGGCGAATGCCGCTCGGCCATCCAGACCTGGCTGCTGCGCAGCGAAGGCCGCACGATCCTCGTCGACACCGGGGTCGGCAACCACAAGGACCGCCCCTACGCGCCCGTCTGGAGCCGGCTGTCCACGAACTACCTGGACAACCTCGCCACCGCCGGGGTCCGGCCCGAAGACGTCGACATCGTCGTCAACACCCACCTGCACATCGACCACGTGGGCTGGAACACCTTCCTCGACGGCCGGACCTGGGTGCCGACCTTCCCGAACGCCACGTACCTGATGCCGCGGCGGGACTTCGACTTCTGGAACCCGGCCAACAACCACGAACCGGTGCTGGGCCGCGGCAACCAGAACGTTTTCGAGGACAGCGTCGCCCCGGTGCACGAAGCCGGGCTGACCCACCTGTGGGACGGCTCGTACCGGATCGACCGGAACCTCCGGCTGGATCTCGCGCCCGGCCACACCCCGGGGTCGTCCGTGCTGACCCTGGCGTCGGGCGGTGACCGCGCGCTGTTCGTCGGCGATCTGGTGCACAACCCGCTGCAGCTCGTGGAGCCGGAGACCAACTCCTGCTTCTGCGAGGACCCGGCCGAGGCCAGGGCGACCCGCCACAAGCTCCTCGGCCGCGCGGCCGAGGACAACACGCTGGTCTTCCCGGCTCACTTCGGTGGCCAGGGCGGTGCCGTGGTCGAGCGCGCCGGGTCGAAGTTCGCCATCAAGGAGTGGGCGGGCTTCTCCCGCATCGCCTGAGCCCGCCAGTCACCGAGAGAGGGAGCTTTCCCGTGCCCCAGCAGGCAGATCCGATCGTCGAGACCCCGGCGGGCACCGTGCGTGGTGTTCGTGACCGCTTCGGCGAGCTCTACCGCGCCGTCCCGTACGCGGCGGCACCCACCGGCGCCGGCCGGTTCGCGCCACCGGCGGCCCACCCGGGCTGGTCCGGTGTCCGGGACGCCACCGCACCGTCGCCGACCGCACCGCAGCCGGCCCGCGACTTCGGGCGGCTCGACATGAGCCCCTACTTCGGCCCGGGCTGGGTGCGCGGCGAGGAGTACCTGACCGTCGACGTCCGCACGCCCGGCGCGGACGGTGGGCAGCGGCCGGTCATGGTCTTCGTGCACGGCGGCGGGTTCGTCACCGGCTCCACCCGCGCCGCGCTCTACGACGGCCGGGCGTTCGCCCGTGACGGCGTGGTGCTGGTGACGGTGAACTACCGCGTCGGCATCCCCGGTTTCCTCGACCTGGAGGGTGCCCCCGCCAACCGCGGGCTGCTCGACGTCCTCGCCGCGCTCGGCTGGGTGCGGGACGCGATCGCCGCCTTCGGTGGAGATCCCGAGAACGTCACGGTGTTCGGCCAGTCCGCGGGTGCCACCATCACCGGAGCGCTACTGGCGACGCCGGAAGCCAAGGGGTTGTTCCGGCGCGCGATCGTCCAGAGCGGCAGCGGCACCGGCGCGTTCACCCCCGAGCAGGCGCAGCGGGTCACGGCCGTGGCCGCGCGGGCGCTGGGCGTGCCGCCCACCGCGGCGGCGTTCGCCGAGATCCCGGACGAGCGGTTCCTCGAGATCCTGCCGGAGCTCGCGGGGATCGACCTGCGGACCGCGACGGCCACGGACCCGCTCGTCGAGCTGAGCCCGTTCTCCCTGGTCCTGCCCGTGCAGCCGGCCGACGCACTGGCGGCGGGGCCGGCTGGCGAGGTCGACCTGCTCATCGGCACCAACACCGAGGAGGGCCACCTCTACCTGGTACCGCAGGGCAAGCTGGAATCGTCCACGGACGACGACGTGCTCGCCGTCGCGGCGAAGGTCGGCGCGGACCCCGCCGCCGTGGTCGCCGCCCAGCGGGCCGCCCGGCCGGGGGCGACCCCGGGCGAGCTGCGCTCCGCGGTGCTGGGCGAAGGCCTCTTCGGGGCCGGTACCGCGCGGCTGGCCGAGGCCCACGCCCGGCTGTCCGGTGGCCGTACCCACGCCTATTCGTTCGGCTACCGCTCGACGGCGTTGGACGGGCGGCTGGGCGCCACGCACACGGTGGAGCTGCCCTTCGTCTTCGACATCGCCGACGAACCGCGGCTGCACGGCGACACCGGTCTGCTCGGCCCCGACCCGGCGCCCGCCGGGCTCGCGGCACGCGTGCACGGCGCCTGGGTCGCCTTCGCCACCCACGGCGACCCCGGCTGGGCCGCGTACGACCCGCAGCGGCCCCAGGCGGAAGTCCTGGCAGCCGCGTGTCACCTGACGTGAACGGCCTCGCCGACGAACTCTCCCAACAGGTAGAGCCGAAACGATGGCGATCTCATCTGCGAAACGGCCCGCGCCGAGGCTGGCTCCGAGTCCCGCGCGGGCCGCACCGTCCGTGCCGAGAATGTCGGAGACGAACTCTTCGACATCGAACGACGAGCCGGTTGCGACGAAGCACCCGGCGACCGACTTCGCCTCGGGCTCGGAGACGCGGTCGTTGAACAGCGCGGCCATGGCCGGGTTCGGCAAGAACGCCTCTGCCAGTTGATGTCGAGTTCCCGCAGGAAGCCGGTAAGTACGGCCACATATCCCGGCAGTGAGTAGTCGTCAGGATGCTGAGCCGGGCCGGAATGCCCGTGCCCCGGCAAATCCAGCGCAAAGCAGCGGAACCGCCGCCCGAGCGTCGTCGTCAGCCGAGCTTTCAGGTAGGCGATTTTCGTTTCGCCGACAAGCACGTTGCGCCGATCCACTGAGCACCTCTCATTTCGACCGGGCTCTGGACCCTAGCCACGAAGGCGGACGGGCAGCGAGGTGACACCGCGCTGGAAGTCGGATCGCCGTGCGACGTCGCCGGCCGGGATCGCCAGGTCCAGCTCGGGGAAACTGGTCATCAGCGCGGTGAAGGCAACCTCTCCCTGCACACGGGCCAGCGGCGCGCCGATGCAGTGGTGGATGCCGTACCCGAAACCCAGGTGCTGGCTGCGCGGCCGGTCCAACCGCAACTCGTCGGCCGCCGGGAACCGGGTGGCGTCCCGGTTGGCCTCCGCCAGGCTGACCAGCACCAGCGAACCCGCCGGAATGGTTCGACCACCGAGCTCGAAGGTCGCGGTGGCGCGGCGCTGCGTCGTGACGGCGATCGGCGGCTCGAACCGGACGAACTCTTCGACGGCGGTCGGCAGCAATTCGGGCTCGCCACGGAGCCGGGTCCACCGGCCCCGGTCCTCGAGCAGTGCCAGCACCCCGTTGCCGATCAGGTTGACCGTGGTTTCGTAACCAGCGATCACCAGCATGAACACCATCGACGTCAGCTCGTCATCGGACAGCCGATCACCCTCATCGCGTACCGCGACCAGACCACTCACGAGGTCGTCGCCGGGACTCGCGGCCCGGTCGGCCAGCATGGCCCGGATCCGCACCAGGAGTTCGGCCAGCGCGCCGGGCAGCTCGTCCTGCCGGGCCGCGCCGGCCGCGATGATCGCGGACCACTCGCGGAACGCGGTGCGATCCTCGACCGGCACCCCGAGCAGCTCGCAGATGACCTGCAGGGGCAACGGGTTGGCGAACACCTCGATCAGATCGACCGTCTCGTGGCCGGTGATCGCATCGAGCAGCTCGGTGGCGATCTGGTCGATGCGCGGACGCAGGTCTTCGACGCGGCTCGGGGTGAACACGGCCGAGACCAGCCGACGCAGTCGCGTGTGGTCCGGCGGGTCGAGGAACAACATCTGGCGCAGCATGGCACTGGTGAGCTCCGGCGTCAGACCGACCTCCGCGGCCGTGAGCACTTTGGACAGACGCCGCTCCGACAGCGCCTGCCGGGCGGCGTCGTAACCGGTGACCAACCAGCCCCGCGAACCGTCTGGCAGTGCGATCTCACGAACACCGTGAGCCTGGTCCCCGGTCATTCCACCCCCCGCACGTCGTCCACCTCGGAAGTACTGGTGCCGCTCGTCAACGGCCACGAAGCCACCGGCACTCCACCAATATTGCCCTTCCACACTCCCGTTTTCCCAGGGGACGCCGTCACCTGTGTGAACGGCACCTCGCTGGGTGCTCGACGAGGCCGCACCATCGGACGGGTGAGGGAAACCACGTTCTACCGAGCTTTCGCCGTTCTACCCGACCTCGAGAACTGGTTCGGGTTCTTCAACCAGATCGGTGTCATGCCGACCGTCGCGGAGGGGGTCAAGTGAAGGCGACCAGGCTGTCCGGCTACGGCGCACCACCCGTGCTCGACGAGGTGGCGGACCCGAAGCCCGGCCGGAACGAGGTGCTCGTCCGGGTGGCCGGCGCGGCGGTCAACCCGTTGGACCTCAAGATCGCCGCCGGCTACCTGCGGGACTTCTTCCCGGTGGAGTTCCCGTACACCCTCGGCACGGACGTCGCGGGCTCTGTCGTCGAAGTGGGAGCCGACGTCGGCGACCGGGCGGTCGGTGACGCGGTGGTCGCCCGTCTCGACCCGTCGACCGGTGGGGCGTTCGCCGAGCTGGCGGTCGTCCCGGCCGACCAGATCGTCCCGGCGCCGACGACGATCCCGCTGTCCCTGGCGGCCGGGGCGGTGACGTCCGCCGCCACCGCCCTGCAGGCGCTCACCGAGGTCGCCGGCGTTCGGCCCGGTCACACCGTCCTGGTGCACGCGGGCGCGGGTGGGGTCGGGAGCTTCGCCGTGCAGATCGCCCGGCGACTCGGCGCGCGGGTCGTCACCACCGTCTCGAAGGCAGGAGCCGACCTGGCCGCGGAACTGGGCGCCCACCAGGTGATCGACTACCGCGAACAGGACTTCGGCTCCGCGGTCGCCGACGTCGACGTCGTCATCGACACGGTCGGCGGCGCCGTCGAGGCGCGCTCCCTCGACGTGCTTCGCCCGGGCGGCCTGCTTGTCGCCGTGTCAGGACCTCCCGAGGTGGAACGGGCCGCCGCACGCGGTTTGCGCGCGGAGTTCGTCTTCCACGCCTCGGACGCCACCCGGCTCGCCCGGGTGATGTCGCTGATCGACGACGGGCTGCGGGTCGCCGTGGACAGCCGGTACGCCCTCGACCACGCCGCGGCGGCGCTGGAGTACCTCACCGACGGGCACGCCAAGGGAAAGGTCATCCTGACCGCGGGTTCAGTGGGGTGACAGGGGACGGCATCCCCTGCCACCCGCGCCCCACTCGCGCGACACTGGACGGGTGAGCATCGCCAAGTACGCCGAGCTGGGAACGTTCCTCCGCTCCCGCCGCGAGCGCATCCGCCCCGAGGACGTCGGGCTGGTGCCCGGCCCGCGCCGCCGGGTGCCAGGCCTACGCCGGGACGAGGTCGCGCACCTGGCCGGCGCCTCGGCGGATTACTACAACGAGCTCGAACGCGGTGCCGGGTCCCAACCCTCCGCGCAGATGCTCGCGGCGCTCGCCCGGGCGCTGCGCCTGACCGACGACGAACGCGACCACCTCTACCACCTCGCCGGCCGGCCCCTGCCGTCCCCGAGCGGACCGACCTCGCACGTGCACCCCGGGATGTCGGATCTGCTCATCCGGCTGACGTCGACGCCCGCGCAGGTGATCACCGACCTGCACGTGACCCTGGTGCAGAACCCGCTCGCGGTCGCACTACTGGGCGACCACTCGGCGTTCACCGGCTCGCGCGCGAGCTTCGTCTTCCGCTGGTTCACCGAGCCGGAGTCCCGCGCCCTCTACCCCGAACAGGACCACGACAGCCAGTCCCGCGCCTTCGTCGCAGACCTGCGGGCCGCCGCGGCGCGCCGTGACGCCAAGGACGACGAGGTACGACCGATGATCACCGAGTTGCAGCGGCGCTCCACTGAATTCGCCGAGAAATGGGCCGACCACGAGGTGGCGTTCCGCCGCAACGACCGGAAACGCATCGTCCATCCCGGACTCGGGTTGATCGAGGTCAACTGCCTCAACCTCTTCAGCGAGGACGGCAGGCAGCGGTTGCTTTGGTTCACGCCCGCCGTCGGCACCGACAGCGGTGATCTGCTCGCCCTGCTCGCGGTGATCGGCACGCAAAACCTCGCCGGATCGACTCCGCGGACCGACGAACCGTCTTGGTGATCCTCCTTTCGGGACGATGCTCGTAGGCCTCAGGGACCTCCGAACAGGGTGACCACGCTCTCCGGCGCATCCTGGCCGAAGAAGGTCTCGAGGTTGTGCGCCGAGTGGGCGGCGATCTCCTGGCTGCGGGGGAAGAGCCGCTTTTCGTAGGCGGCGAGCGCACTTTCGACGTCGGGCCGGCCGGCGAGTTCGCGTGCCAGGTGGGCGCCGTCGTACATGGCGAGGTTGGCGCCTTCACCGGCGAAGGGCGACATCAGGTGCGCGGCGTCGCCGACGAGCGTCACGCCCGGCACCCGGTCCCAGCTGAGTCCGACCGGGAGCGCGTGGATCGGCCGGAGGCACGGCTCCGCGTCGCTGCCTGTCACGAAAGCCGTGAGCAGCGGGGACCAGCCATCGAACTCGTGGGCGAGGCGGCGGAGACCGGCGGCGGGGTCGCCGAAGTCGATCGACCGCATCCACTCCTCGGGCTTGTTCAGTGCCACGTACCCGCGCACACCGCCGTCCGCGTTGCGGTGGGCGATGATGCCCTGGCCCGGCGCGACCGCCATCAGCGTGCCGCTGCCGGTCGTGGCCACGCTCGCCCGGTGGTTCGGGGCGAGGGCGATCTCGACGAAGCAGGTGCCGCTGTAGCGCGGTTCGGCCTGGGTGAGCAGTGGCCGGACCTTCGACCAGGCGCCGTCCGCGCCGACGACGATGTCGGCGTGGACGGTGGAACCCGCCGCCAAGGTGAGGTCGAAGCCGCCCCTCGGGTGGTGCCGGAGCGCGGTGAGCTTGTGGCCCCAGTGGATGGTCCCCGGGGCGAGCGAGTCGATGAGCAGGCGCCGGAGTTCCCCGCGATCCACCTCGGGGCGGGCCGAACGGGGGTCAGCGGGACGGTCGAGCAGGACCGTGCCGTGGCGGTCGACGACGCGCTTGGCGTCCTCGCCTGGCCGAACCAGGGCGCGGAACTCGTCATACAAGCGCGCCACGCGAAGCGCGACCTGCCCGGTTTCTTCGTGGATGTCGAGCAGGCCGCCCTGGGCGCGCGCCGTCGCCGACGCCTCACCCTCGTAGATCGTGGCGGCGACGCCGTGGACTTGGAGCACCCGGGCGAGCATCAGCCCGCCCAGTCCCGCTCCGACGATGGTGACGGTTTCCGGCATGGTGCGCTCCTCGGTAGCGGTCGACACCGGGAGCGGGCAGGACGCCCGATCTCGGCATGGAGACGCTCACCGACGGAACTGGCCTGCATCGATGTGTGCGCGATGTCCGGCGGGCTACGCCGCGGGACATCGTTTTTCGCGACACCACGACTCTAACAGGTGGCTGCCACCACCTCAGGTGCGCACCAGGAACCCCATGGTGACGTCGCAGACATCGTGGTTTTCGGCGTCGGCGATCCGCGCGTGCAGCACGCACAGCTCGTTGGCCGAGGTGGTCCGGATGTCGGTGATGGTCAGGCCGGTGGTCAGCCGGTCCCCGGCGTGGATCGGGCGGTGGTAGCGGAAGTCCTGGTCGCGGTGCACCAGCCGCCCGTAGTCCACGCCCAGCTCCTCGTCGCGCAGGATGCGCTCGGCGGCGGGCAGCGCGAGCAGGATCGCGAACGTCGGCGGTGCGAGCACATCCGGGTAACCACGCTCCCTGGCCCACTCCGGATCGAAGTGGGCGGGCGCGTCGGCACCGACGGCGGCGGCGAACTCCGCGATCTTCTCCCGGCTGACCAGGTACTCCCCCGACGGCGGAAAGCTGCGCCCGGTGAAGTCCTGGTTCAGCGCGGTCACGGCAGCACCACGACCTGCGCCGCGTGGTTGAGCCCGGCGCCGAAACCGGCGAGCAGCGCGAGCGAGCCGGATTCGGCCGCGCCGGAAGCCAGCAGGGATTCCACGGCGAGCGGAACCGACGCCGCCGACGTGTTCCCGGAGGTCACCACGTCGCGGGCGATCGCGGTGCGCTCCGGCAGGCCCAGACCGTCGGCCATGATCTCGATCATGCGCAGGTTCGCCTGGTGCGGCACAAAAGCACCGAGGTCCTCCGCCCGCACGCCCGCCACCTCCAGCGCCTCGCGGCACGCGGGCAGCACCGAGCCGACCGCCCAGCGGAACACGCGCTTGCCGTCCATCCGCATCACCGGCACCGCACCCGGTTCCGCCCACGGCCCGGTCATCCGCAACGCTTCCCGCGAGCCGAAGTCCGCACCCCGCACGGCCGGCCCGATCCCGGGCGTGGCCGACGGGCCGACCACCGCCGCGCCGGCACCGTCGGCGAAGAGGAAGGCGATCGTGCGATCGGCCGGGTCCACGATGTCGGTCATCCGCTCCGCCCCGACCACGAGCACGTGCCTGGCTTCGCCGAGGCGGACCATCGCCGAGGCCAGGCCCAGCGCGTGGCAGAACCCGGCGCAGGCGGCGGAAACATCGAAGCCGCCCGCGCGGCGCGCGCCGATGCCCGCGCCGACCGCGGCCGCCAGTGGCGGGGTCTGCACCAGGTTCGACATGCTGGCCACCAGCACGCAGTCGAGATCGGCCGGGTCCACTCCGGACTGCCCGCACGCCTTGGCCGCGGCCGCCACCGCCATCCACTCCAGCGTCTCGTCCGGGGCGGCGAACCGGCGCTCGCGAATACCGCACCGCGACTCGATCCACTCCTCGGTGGAGTCGATCCTGGTGCACATCTCGGCATTGCCCACCACCGTGCGCGGCCGGTAGCCGCCGAACCCGAGCAGTGCGGCGCCACCACCACCGCCTGGCGACAACATCGGCATGGAAACGACCCCGTTCCGTCCATTTCGGACTATTGTCGGCCAGTAATTCGATGATTCGAGATTATCTCGCCGAGTTCTTGAGCGCAACAATTCAGCGCGGTAGCCTGGAAGCGTTCCCGGCAAACAGTCGACAATGGAGGCTCCATGCCCAACTTCGGGCCCATCGAATTGCAGAAGATCATCGATTCCTGCGTGGGAACGGACGACAACATCCGGCTCACCGAAGGCAACATCGACGAGAAGTTCGCCGATCTCGGCTACGATTCGCTGGCTGTTTACGAGATCGCCACCAAGGTGCAGGACGACCTCGGGATCCCGGTCAGCGACGAGCAGATCGACGGCATGCAGACGCCGCGGCAGCTGCTCGAGTTCGTCACCGCGAGCGGCGCGCTCACGCACTGAGCACGATTTCCGGGCCGGCCGCTCAATTGCGGCCGGCCCGGGAAACGGCGGAAATCAGGATTCTTTGACGGCCAGCATTTCGAGCCTGCGCGCACTGCGGCGCTCGGTGAAGAAACCGGCCACCCCGGCGAGCGCGGTGACCCCGACGCCGAACAACACGGCCACCGACGGGCTGGCGATGGCCAGCACCGCGCCGGAAGCCATTCCGCTCACGCCGTAACCGACCCCGCTGCCGACGTACATCATCGAATACCCGGTGGCGTGCAGATCCTCGGGCAGCCGCTCGCGCAACGACAGGTTGCGGGCGGTGAGCAGCGCCGCCTGGAACAACCCGGCCAGCAGCAGCCCGACCGCGGCCCCCACCAGACCGGGCAGCAGCGCCATCACCGCCACGAACAGGGTCACCACCAAAAGCAGCAGATTGCTCTGCGTGCGATACGAACCCGGCCACCGGTCGCGCAGGCCGTAGCCGAACCCGCCGACGATGCTGGCCACCGCGAACCCGGTGAGCAGCGCACCCGCCCAGCCCACCGCGACCCCGCGGTCTTCGAGCAGCGCGGGCAGGGTCAGCTCCGCGGTGGCCAGCAGGTACATCGCCGCCGCACTGGTCAAGTAGACCGGCCAGGCCGACCACAGCGCGCGGCGGCGGCCGGTCGACGGGGTTTCGGGCACCGGTTTCCCGGCGGGCAGGCGCCACACCGCGATCGCGCTGAGCGCGGTGCTCACCGCGGCCACCGCGAACGGCAGCGAGGCGTCGAACCGCAGCGCCAGCACGCTGACGATGGCCGGGGACAGCGCCCACGCCGCCTGGTTGAGCATGGTGTCCACGCTCAGCGCCCGCGGCACGTCGTTCTCCGCGACCAGCCCGGTCACCAGTGACCGCAGGCTGCCCGGCGCGATCGCGGCCGGCGCGCCGGCCACCACGGTCAGCACGATGTGCACCGCCAGCGGCGCGTCCGGCACCAGCGCGAAAACGCCGACGCCGAGCGCGCTGATCAGCAACCCGATGGCGAGCGGGCGGCGCAGGAACGAACCGCGCAGGCGCGCGCCGAACACCAGCGCGCCCACCGTCTCGGCGATCGTGTACACCGCCGCCAGCACCGCGCCGACGGCGTAGCCACCGGGTTCCTCCCGCGCGAAGAACACCAGCGCCAGCGGCATCATCGCCACCGGGAGGCGGCTGAACAAGGTCGCGACCAGCCACACCGCGACCCCGCCGGTGGCCAATCCGCGGTAACCCATGCGCCCATCCCCTCGTCTCGTTATTCCGGCGGCGCGGGCTCAGTGCCCGCCGAGCTCCGGGAACAGTCCGCCGATCGCCTTCTCCAGTGCTTCCGCCGCCGGGATTTCGGTGGCCAGCACGCAGTATTCCAGTACGCCGGTCTGCGCGGTGTGATCGCCGGTGATCAGCACCCCTTCCCCGCGTCCGGCGTCGAACTCCAGCCCGGCGGCACGCACCTTCGCCACCGCTTCGGCGGTGGAACCCACCCGCCAGTGGTTGCGGGTGAGCATGACGGATTCGGTGAAGTAGTCCTCGCCGACCAGTGCGCGGCCCAGCCAGTCGAGGTGCGAGGTACCACCGACCCGGCCGTTGAACTCGGTCAGCAGCATGCCGCCGTCCGGGGTGATGATGCCGTCGATGTTGATCAGGCCGCGATAACCCATCGCCGCCACCGGTTCGCACAACCGGACCAGCGCATCGTGGTAGGCCTCCCGCACGGTGGCGCTGCCGACCTCGGAATGAATGGCGATCCCGTCGAAAATGGGCTCCATGCGCATTTCGCCGAAATGGTTCAGCCGGAAACCGCGCCCGGTGACCACGCATTCGGCGCCGAGCGCGATCGAGCCGGGCAGGTAGTGCTCCAGCACGGCGGGCCGGGCACCGTGATTGGTGTACCCGGCCCACCGGTCGCCGAAGTGCGACGGCACTTCGCCGCCGGTGACCACCGACAGGTGCCTGGCGCCCACCTTCGCCACCCCGTCGTGCGGGGCGAGTATTTCGTTGCCGTACCCACCGGCGTGGAAGTCCTGCTTGACGATGACCGCTTTACCGCGCTCCAGCAACCCGGCGGCGAACGACTCGGCCTCCGCCCGTTCGGTGGTGGCGATCCCGGTGGTGTGCGGCACGCCGATCCCGCCGGCGATCGCGCGGAACACGCTCTTGCTGTTGAGCAGGTCGGTGCCGCCCGCCGCGGCGAAGCCGAAGCCCTCGGTGTTCTCGTGCAGCCCGAGTTCGGCGGCCAGCGCGGTCACCGTGCGGTCGAACGAGTACGGCAGCACCCGGTCGAGGCCGCGTCGGCGGGTGAGTTCGGCCAGCCGGGCCCGGACCCCCGGGTCGGCGAGCCGGTCCCTGGTCAGCACGTCCGAGCCGAACGCCCCGGGCGGCGGCACCACGATTTCGATCGCGTCCTGGTCCATGCCCTTCCAGTGGAGCAGGTAGGCCAGGAAGTCCGGGTTCGGCGGCTGCGGCAGCAGTGCCACGTCCCCCGGCTCGGCCAGCCACAGCATGCGGACCGAGATGTTGCCCGCCACCGCGCGCTCGTCGGGGGTGAACGTGCGCAGGTCGCCGACCAGGTGGTCGTTGTAGGAGTTGCCGATCAGCAACGTGCTCATACCGCGCTCCCGAAGTCCCGCAGGGTCCGCTCCAGCCGGAGCAGCAGTTCGTCCAGTTCGTCGGCGGTGCTGGTCAGCGGTGGCGCCACGAGCACGGCCTGGGTCGTGTGCGCCACGCCGGCCGGGTACACGACCAGCCCGTGGTCCCGCGCGGCCAGGCACAGGCGCGGCGCCAGCGGGTTACTCGCGTACTCCTCGGCTTCCTGCACCACCGGCAGTCCCCACAGCAGTCCCCGTCCGCGCGGCGCGTAGAACAACGGGCTGCCCGCGGTCAGCTCGGCCAGCCGTGCGCCGAGTTCCCCGCCCACCCGCCGGGCCCGGGCGGGCAGGTCGTGCTCGCGCGTGTACCGCAGCACAGCCAGCGCGGTCGCGGTGGACAGCGGGTTGCCGCTCATCGTGTGGCCGAACGCGAAGTCCGCCGCCGTGCGGCCGGGCAGCACCGCGGTGCCGACCAGGCAGGCGCCGATCGGCGTGTACCCCGAGCTGAGGCCCTTGCCGATGGCGGCCAGGTCGGCGCGCACGCCGGACGGCTGGTGCCCGAACCAGTCCCCGGTCCGCCCGAACGAAGCCAGCACCTCGTCCAGCACCAGCAGCGCGCCGGACTCGTCGCACAGCTCGCGGAGCCGCCGCAGCACCTCCGGGGAGGTCGCGGCGGCGCCGGTGGAGGCCCCGCCGATCGGCTCGACCACCACCGCCGCCACCCGTTCGGGGCCCGCCTCGCGGAAGGCGTCCTCCCATTCGGCCACGCCGGGCAGCACGGCCGCCGGGTCGAGCGCCTTCACCGGCACGGTGCCTGCGCTGTGGTCGTGCAGCGGGGCCAGGCCCGCCCGCCGACCGGGATGCCCGGACACACCGAGCGCGCCGGCGGTCATGCCGTGATAGCTCGGGAACTGGGTCAGCACCACCTCGCGATCGGTGTCGCCGCGCTGGGCGTGGTGGTGGAAGGCCAGCCGCAGCGCGGTTTCGATCGCTTCGGACCCGGAATTGACGTAGACCACTTCGCGGTGGTCCGCACCGGCGACGGCCAGCACCTCGCCGGTGAGCTCCGCGGTGCACCGGGTGCCGAACTGGCTGCGGTGGGCGAAGGTGACCCGTTCCGCCTGAGCCCGCATCGCCGCGAGCACCTCCGGCACCCCGTGGCCGAGGTTGACGCAGATCGGGCCCGAACTGCCGTCGATGTAGTCGCGGCCCTGGTCGTCGTAGATCCGCGCGCCACGGGCGCGGACCGCGGTCGGCACCCCGCGCGCGGAGACCGGCGCGGGTGGGGCGGCGTGCGGGGCGGCGCTCACCGGACCGCCAGCGCCGACACCTTGGCCTGGAAGCCGGCGACCTCGATCACCGCGCGCAGATGGGTGCCGTCGCAGACCAGCGTGCCCAGCGAATCACGCACCTCGAAGTCGAAGCGGATCTTGCGGTCCACCCGGTCCGCGTGCACGTGGTAGCTCACCTTGGCGCCGACCGGGGTCGGGGCCCGGTGGTGCAGCACCGCCTCCACGCCGACGGTCATCTCACCGTCGTCGAGGTGACCGGCCAGCGCGTCGGCGCACAGCTTCTCCATCCGGCCGAGGATCGCCGGGGTGGACAGCACCTCCAGCCCGGTGTTGCCCCAGCGGCTGGCGCAGTCATCCGGTTCCACCACCCATTCCGATCGCGCGTGCACCGCGTTCTCCGAAATCCGGACCATAGCGGGAAACTCCGTTCTCGTGTGGGTTCAGGCGCTGACGGTCTGCCTGGCGGTGACCAGGTTCTTGAAGATGTTCTTCTTCTGCATTTCGTCGGTGCCACCGGCGATGCGGAAGGCGATGGCGTCGCGCAGCTGGCGTTCGATGCCGTGACCGCGTTCGCAGCCCAGGTGCCCGAACAACTGGACGAGCTCCAGTCCGGCTCGCACGATTCCGTTGGCGGACAGCAACTTCGCGCAGGACGCGAGCGTGCTGAAGTCGCCTTCGCGGCGGTTCAGCGCGTCCAGCGCGGTGTAGGACAGCGAGCGCGAGGCCTCGACCGCCATCTTCATGTCCACGATCTTCTCCTGGATGTACTGGTGCTCGGCGAGCGGAGCGCCGAACGCCTCGCGGCTCAGCGCCCGGTCCAGCGCCACCGGGATCAGTGCCTCCAGGTGCGCGGCGACGATGATGCCGTAGAGCATCCGGTCGAAGGCCAGCGTCCAGTAGAGGGTCTTCAGCCCGTCACCGGGCGTGCCGATGACCCGGCTCGCCGGCAGGCGCACGTTGTCCAGGTGGATCGGGCCGAGCGGGCTGGTGCGCAGGCCGACCAGGTCCTCGTGCTCCCCGCGGGAGACCCCGGTCTGGGTGGCTTCGACCAGGAACAGGGTGATGTCGTGCTTGCCCAGTCCGGCCACCCGGCCGAGGATCATCATCACGTCGGCCACCGGCGCGTTGGTGATGTGCGCCTTCCGGCCGGTGAGCCGGTAGCCGTCACCGGTCCTGGTCGCGGTGGTGGACACCGCCGCCACGTGCGAACCGCCCGCCGCTTCGGTGGCCGCGGTGGCCCCGACCGCGCCGGAGAGCAGGCCCGGCAGCAGGTCCGCGCGCTGGTCGTCGGTGCCGTAGTTCAGCAGCAGCTGCAGCAGTCCGGCGTGCGCGGCGGCCGAGAGCACGAACCCGGTGTCCCCGGCGCCGTGGGCCAGGCCCTCGAACGCCGCGATGTGGTCCCACAGGTCACCGCCGTCACCACCGAGCTCCACCGGCACGTGCACGCGCCAGAACCCGGCCGCCGCCAGCGCTTTCCAGCCCTGTTCGTGGAAGGCGGCGGTCCGGTCGCGCTCGGCGCTGCCGGGGGCCAGGTGCTCCCGGCCGAATGCGGCGAACCGCTCCCGCAGTTCCGCCTGCCGCTCGGTCCAAGTCAGTTTCACGCGTTCTCCTTGATCCGGTGGGTCTGGCCGGCCGCCGCCGGCCAGCGCAGGAAGGTGCGGCCCCAGGACATCCCGGCGCCGAAGGTGATGAGCAGCACCGCGTCGCCGGGCTTGATCCGGCCGTCGCGCGCGGCGACGTCGAGACCGATCGGCACCGAGGCGGAAGCGGTGTTCGCGACCACGTCGCCGGTGATCACCAGCTGGCGCGGCGCCAGGTCCACGGTGCGCGCGCAGGATTCGAGCAGCCGCGGATTGGCCTGGTGGCAGATCACGTGGTCCAGGTCGGCGGGCTCGATGCCCTGTTCCTTGACGGTGTCGGTGACCAGTCGCGGGAATTCCGCCAGTACCAGTTCCGCCACGTCACGGCCGGACATGGCGATGTGGTGCGCGCCGCCGGCCAGTTCCTCCGGCGTGGTCGCCACCGGCGGCCCGCCGGTGGCGTACTCCGACATCCGGCCGTCGGTGATCAGTTCGGTGGTGAGAATGCCCTGCCCGGCAGGCACCCGGCCGAGCACGACGGCACCCGCGCCGTCGCCGAAAAGCGGGTAGGTCCGCCGATCGGCGGGGTTGAGATAGCGCGAATAGGTGTCCGAGGCCACCACGAGCACGTATCGGCGGTCCGGATCGGCCGCCAGCAATCCGCGGCCCGTTTCCAGCGCGAACAGAAAACCGGCGCAGGAAGCGTTGACGTCGAACGCCAGCGATCCGTGCGCGCCGATCTCGGCCTGCAACCGGGCGGCCACCCCGGGAATCGGGCGGTCCGGCGTCGACGTGGCGGCCACCACCGCGTCGAGCTCGCCGGCCGGCACTCCGGCCGCCTCCAGCGCCTTCAGCGCCGCGCCGGAAGCCAGTCGCGAGGCGGTTTCCCCCGGTGCGGCGAACCGGCGTTCTCGCACGCCGATCCGCTCGGCGATCCAGCGCGGATCCACCCCGAGCAGGTTCGCCACCTCCGCACTGCCGACCCGCTGTTCCGGCAGGCACGATCCGGTGCCGAGCACACCCACGCTGCCACCGCTCACACCGGCGGTCACTTCTGCGGACACATTTCCTCCGGATTCCATTACGGCATGGCCGCACCGGGAGCCCCGATGCAGCGCAAACTATTTGTGCAGACGGAATTCGGCCACGTCGCCGCGGCCGACGATCAAGTGAAGTCGGCGAACGCGGTCAATCGAAAAACCCCCACGCGGCCCGGACAATTTCCGGCCGGCAGTTCGCACGCTACCAACGTCGCACCGAAACCCACAACCGGGAACCAACCCGCAAAACGGGGTCACCCCAACGGAGCACACCCGGGGGTGGGTCCCCACACTCAGGCTACTTTTCGCCTGCCATTACTAATGCGTGACATCCGACGATCCGGTGTCGCTCGACGTCGCCCGCTCTCAGGACTCAAGAATTGCCACCCATGCCTTGACAGCCGACTGCGGCGGCCCCCTACACTGGCCATCGGCCAGGGGCAGTACAGCTCCGTCCGGCCGCTGCAGCAGGAAAACACTGGGGAAGACCGGCCTCGCGGCCACCGGAAAATCATCCGGTAGAGGCGGAGCGAGTCCGGCCGGTGCCGAAATCGGACACCGATGCGGAAAGGGGTCGGGGGACCTCCGTGTGCACGCGACACACGGCCAACTGCTTTCGAAGATCGATTCCGCGCGCGGCCCGCAGCCGCTGATTCAGCACGTCAGCACGGTTTCCGTCAGCGCCGACGGACGTTCATTCATCATACTCACGCGCTTAAGCGTCGGAGCCAGGAGAGCCACCGATCCCGATGACCAATTACGACCGCAGAAGACACGGAATCCACAACCTGGAGCGACCTGAGGTCATCGCCGACCCCCGTGGTTACGTCGAGGCCATCGGCGAGCTCGGCCCGCTCTTCTTCGACGAGGTGGGACAGCTCTGGGTGTGCTCGGGTTACCGCGAGGCGGCCCAGATCCTCAGCGACTTCAAGAACTTCTCCTCCGCTCGCGGGCGGCAGCGCGGTGAACTGGCCGAACGCGGCCTCGGACCGGGCGCGGAACTCGCCGCGATGGTGGGCGAGCAGATGCTGTTCGTCGACCCGCCGTCGCACAGCGAACTGCGCGCGCCGCTGCGAGAGCAGTTCACCGTGGCCAAGGTCCGCGAACGCGACGAGGACGTCCGCGACCTGGTCGGCGCCATTCTCGACCGGCTGCCCGGCGAGGGCGAGATCGACCTGGTCGGCGACCTGGCGGGCCCGGTGCCCTCCGCGCTGGTGGCCTACCTGCTGGGCATGCCGGGCAGGCAGCTCGAACTCGGGCGGTGGGCCGATGGCTACGAACGCCTGCTGGGCAGCCTTTCCTCGCTGCCCGACGTCCGCGACGGCGAAGTGGTGCCGATCCTGCGGGAGGCGATGGCCGCGTTCACCGACCAGGCCAGGGCACGCCTGGCCCAGCCGGCCGACGACCTGATCGGCGCGCTGGCCGGGCCACTGGCCGGGCTGGACGACGAGGCCGAACTCGAGCGGCGGCTGCACATCATCGCGGCGAACTGCGTGGTGCTGGTCGGCGGCGGGTACCAGACGCTCACCCAGCTGGTGGCCGGCGGGCTCCTGCTGCTGGAGCAGCACCCCGAGCAGCTGCGGGCGCTGCGCGAGCGGCCCGAGCTGATCGACTCCGCGATCGACGAGTTCATGCGCCTCAACGGTTCCAGCCAGTACGTCGCCCGGCAGGTCACCGCCGATGTCGAACTCGCCGGGATGACGCTGCGGGCGGGGCAGAGCGTGCTCGTGCACCTCGGCGCGGCCAATCTCGACCCCGCCGTGTACGAGAACCCGCACCAGCTGGACATCACCCGCCGCGGCCCGCGGCACCTGGGCTTCGGCCTGGGCAGGCACTACTGCGCCGGCGCGCCGTACGCCCAGCAGGCCGCGCGCTGGGCGATCCTCGGTTTCCTCGACCGCTATCCGCACTACGAGACCGCGCCCGGCCCGGACGCGGTGGTGTGGGGCAAGCACGCCAACACCAGGGCGCCCGCCAGGGTGCGGATACGCGTGTCGGCCGGGCGCCCCGAAGCCCCCGCGGGCAAACCGGCTGCGTCCACTGTGGACACTGTGGACATTCGCGCGCTGCTGGAACGGTTCAACGACAACGAGGTCGCGCTCGGCGAGCACCGGTGCTGGCACCAGCTCTTCGAGCGGTGGGCCCGGATCACCCCGAACGCCATCGCGGTGCGCGACAGCGACGGTGAGTACGGTTACGCCGAGCTGGACGAGCGCGCCAACGCGCTGGCCAGGACGCTGCGCGCGAGCAACGTGCAGCCGGAGTCCGTGGTCGCCGTGGTGATGGAACGCTCGGTCGACTTCGTGATCTCGGTGCTCGCGGTGGCCAAGGCGGGTGGCGCCTTCCTGCTCGCCGCCGCCGATTCGCCCACCGAGCGGATGCGCCACATGCTCCACGACGCCTCGGCGGAACTGGTGCTGGCCGACGAGCGGACCGCGGCGCGCCTGCGCGACGCCGGGCTGACCACCACCGTGCTGATCCCCGGCACCACCGGCCGGGCCCCGGTGCCGCCGGTCACCGGCACCACCGGCGGGAACACCGCCTACGCCGTGTTCACCAGCGGTACCACCGGGCAGCCGAAGGGCATCGTGATCGACCACCTCGGCGTGGTGAACCTGCACCTGGCGCAGCGGCGGATCCTGCGCATCACCCCCGCCGACCGGGTGCTGCAGTTCCTCTCCCCCAGTTTCGACGGCTGCGTGTTCGACCTGGTGCTGGCGCTGACCGCGGGCGCGACGCTGGAGGTGGCACGCGGACCGGAGCTGACCGTCGGCCCGCCGCTGATCCGCCTGCTGCGCGAGCGGGGGGTCACCGCGGCGAACCTCACCCCGTCGGTCTGGGCCGCGCTGCCCGACGCCGAACTGCCCGACCTCCGGCTGGCGATGGCCGCCGGCGAACGGCTCCCCGCCGCCACGATCACCCGCTGGCACCGGCCGGGACGGCGGTTCTGCAACCTCTACGGGCCGGCGGAGACCGCGGTGTGGGCCACCTGGCACGACTGCGTGCCCGGCGAGGCACCGCCGATCGGCAGCCCGGTGACGAACAAGCGGGTCTACGTGCTCGACGAGGACCTGCGCCCGGTCGGCATCGGCGTGCCGGGGGAAATCTGCGTCAGCGGGCTCGGCGTCGGCCGGTACCTGTCCCGGCCCGAGCTGATGGAGACCAAGTTCGCGCCGGACCCGTTCGGGCGGCCGGGTGAACTGCTCTACCGCACGGGTGACATCGGGCAGTGGCTGCCGTCGGGCTCGCTGGAGTTCCTCGGCCGTCGCGACCGGCAGGTCAAGATCCGCGGGCAGCGGGTCGAACTCGACGAGATCGAGCGGACGCTGTCGCTGGCACCGGGCGTCGCCGAGAACGTGGTGATCGCGGCCAACGGCGCGCTCGAGGCGCTGGTCGTGCCGGCCGGCACCGAGCTCGACGAGCAGGCGGTGCGGGAGTACCTGTCCGCGCGGCTGCACACCGGCATGGTGCCCGCCAAGTTCACCGTGGTGGAGGAGCTGCCGCGGACCGACACCGGCAAGCGGCGGCTCGACCAGGCCGCCGCGGCGGCCGCGCCACCGGTGACCCGGCCGGAATCCGGGACCGGGCAGGCCATCGCCACCGACTTCGCCGGCGCGCTCGACCGGCTGGTGCGGTTGTTCGCCGATTGCCTGCGGGTGCCCGCCACCCAGGTGCGCGCCGAGTCGGACTTCTTCGCCGAAGGCGGCGACTCGCTGGCCCTGTCCGCCCTGCTGACCGCGATCGAGCAGGAGTTCGGCACCCGGATCGACGTGGAGCGCCTGCTCGACGACCCCAGCCCGATCGGGGTCGCGCGGGCGGTCACCGGCGCGCCGCCCCGGCTGGCGAGGACCGCCCGGTGAGTGCTCAGATCTTTTCCAGCGCCAGCCGGAGACCGAGGGCGATGAGCACGGTGCCGGTCACCCGTTCGAGATTGCGCCGCACCCGCTCGCGGGTGAAGAACTTCCGCGCCATGCCGACGAAAACCGCGATCAGCATGAACCACCCGCCGTCGATGAGCACCTGCAGCGCGGCCAGCGGCAGCGTGGTCAGCAGCACGTCGGAGCCGGGCGGGACGAACTGTGGGTAGAAGGCGAACATGAACACCGCGACCTTGGGGTTGACCAGATTGGTCAGCAGTCCCGAAAGCGCGGCGCGGCGCCAGTTCTGCCGGACCGCGGCCTCGTCCACCGGCAGTTCCGCGGCGGGGTGCCGGGAGGCCAGCCAGGCCTGCACCCCGAGCACCACCAGCACGACGGCACCGGCGACGCGGAGCACGGTGTACGCGGCCTCGCTCGCGGCGACCAGCGCGGCCACGCCCGCCGCGGCGGCCACCGCCCAGGCGAGCAGGCCGGCTTCGATGCCGAGCACCACGGGCAGCGCCGAGCGCGCACCGCCGAGCGCCGCCCGCCGGATCACCAGTGCCGTGGTGGGACCGGGCACCATCGCGCCCAGGGTCACCGCGAGCACGAAACCACCGAGATTCGACCAAGTCATGCGCGCAGTATCGCACAACACGACCGGGCGAATCTTGGCCGGGGAACCAGCAGGCCGGAACTGACCGGAATGCGCCGAAATCGTCGGAACGCTGCTTCGGCGCGCCCTTTTCCAGAGCAACGGACGGGATCAATGCAAGCGCACGACACAGCGCCCGTGACCGGGCACAACTCTTGCCCGCCAAGCGAAAGCGAGCGGGTGCTCACGCCGGCGGAGCAGGTCGTCCAGACCACCCGCGGCCGGATAGACGAAATCGACGACCAGATCATCGGCCTGATCGAGCAACGCCGGAAACTGTCCACCGAAATCCAGTCCGCGCGGCTCGGCGCGGGCGGAACGAAGATTTCCTACGGCCGCGAGAACGTGGTGATCGGCCGTTATTCCCGGGAACTGGGCAAACCGGGCAGGGTGCTCAGCCTGGCCATTCTGGAAGTGTGCCGCGGCGCGCTGGACAGGGCGGCGCGCCGCCCGTCGGACAGCTGATCGATGACCGAACTGCGGCGGTTCCAGGTGCTGGTGGCCGGTGCCACGGTGTCCAACTTCGGCGGTTACCTGAACATGGTGGCGCTGAACCTGTTCGTGCTGGAGCGCACCGGCAGCGCGGTGAGCATGGGCCTGTTCATGACGCTCCGGCTCGCCGCCGGGTTCGCCGCCGGGCTGGCCGGTGGCACGGTGGCCGCCCGGCTGCCGCGCAAGCCGGTGCTGATCGCCTGCGACCTCGGCCAGGCGGCGGCGTTGCTCGCGCTGGTCGCGGCGACCGCGGGCGGCGGGGACTCCGGGCTGGTGCTGCTGCCGGTGGTGGCGGTGGCCACCGGGCTGCTCGGCAACACCACGGTGGTGCTGTTGCGCAGCAGCGTGCCGGACCTGGTCGGCGCGGCGAACCGGATGCGGGCCAACGGCATGCTGGTGACCGGCCGCGCGATCGCGATGACCGCGGGCTTCGCCACCGGCGGGGTGCTCGTGGCCGCGCTGGGCTACCACGCCGCGTTCGTGATCGACGCGGTCACCTTCGGCGTGTCCGCCGCGACCGTCGCGGTGCTGGCGCTGGCGTTCCCCGCGCCGTCGAAGGCGACCGCGCCGCGGGCGGGCGCACCGGTCCGCCGGTGGGCGCGGGTGGCCGGACTGGCGGCCGTGCCGCCGGTGCTGGCCATTCTCGGCATCCGGGCCTTGGACGCGTTCGGGTCCGCCTCGCACAACGTGGGGGTGCCGGTGTTCGCCTCGCAGGTGATGCCGGCGAATCCGGCGACGTTGGCCGGCTGGTTCCTGGCCACCTGGGCGGTCGGACTGCTCGGCGCGCACCAGGTGGTGCAGCGCCTGCACCGGGACCGCGAGTCCCGGCACGACGAGCGCGCGTTCGCCGCGGGCACCTGCGCCATGTCCGCGGCGTTCGTGCTCGCCTTCGCCCTGCCGTGGCCGTGGTTGCTGGTCACCGCGCTCGTCGCCGGGATCGCCGACGGCTACACCGAGATCACCTACACCACCCGGCTGCAGGCCGAACCCGATCCGGACCGCGCTCACTACTTCGGCTTCGCCGCGGTCGCGGAGAACGTCGGCCTCGGCGCCGGGCTGCTGGCCGCGGCGGCGCTGACCGGGCTCTGGCCGGTGGTCGCGGTGGCCGGGCTGATGCACGGCCTGGTGCTCGTCGTGGCGATCGCCTGCGTCGCGGCCGGGGTGCTGGGCAAACGCGGGCGCACCGAAGCCGCCGACGCCGTGGGAGAACGCTGACGTGGACCTGATGACCGAGTTGCTGGCGCATCCGCTGGTGCACGACGCCGCGCTGGAGGACCGGCCCCGGCCGGACGGCGGCGCGGGCCGGGTGCTGCACGTGGTGCCCGCGCCCGGGGTCGACCCGGCCGAGACGCGGCGGGCGGCCGCCGGTCTCGCGCTGTCACCCGGCAGCCCGCTGCTGATCAGCGTGCTGAGCCGGATTCCCCGTGACCACAACGGAAAGCCGGACACGGTGAAGCTCGCCGCGCTGCCGATCGCGATGTCGGCGGGCGCGCCGGTGCCCGCCGAACCGCCGGTGGCCCTTCCGCCCGCCGAAGCCGCACCGCCGGAGCAGCCGGTCGATCGGCACGCGCCGTCCTCCCACGTCCGCACCGGCGCACCCCTGGTCGAACCGGGTGACCCGGCGACCGTGCGCGAGGCGATGCTCCGTGCCGCCGAACGGTGGCCGGAGCGCGGCGTGACCGTCGTCGACGACCGGGGGACGCGGCTGGTCACCTTCCCCGAACTGCTCCGCCGTGCCCGGTGCGCGCTGAGCGGGCTGCGCACCGCGGGCATCGAGCCCGGCGACGCGGTGATCCTGCACTGCGACGATCTGGAACAGCATTTCGTCGCGTTGTGGGCCTGCCTGCTCGGCGGTTTCCACGCGGTGGCGGTGGCCCCGGCCGCGGACTACGGCGAACGCAACCCGGTGCTGGACAAGTTCGAGCACGCCTGGCGCGCGCTCGGTGAACCGGTGGTGCTCTCCGGCGGCGGACTCGCTCCGGCACTGCGGGACTTCGCCGCCCGGCACGGTTTCGGCGGTGTCGTGGTGCTCGACGTCGCCGGGTGCGAAGGCGGCGAACCGGCCGAACTCGGCCCGGCGCCGGCCCCGGAGGACGTGGCGATCCTGCAGCTGTCCTCCGGCAGCACCGGAGTGGCCAAGGTGATCCCGCTGACCCATCGCGGCATCGTGCGCTACGGCCAGGACGCCAGGGCGGCCAGCCGGATGCGCACCGGCGACGTTTTTGCCAACTGGCTGCCGCTGGACCACGTCGGCGGCGTGGTGATGTACCACCTCGGCCCGCTCGTGCTCGGCTGCGGCACCGTGCACACGCCGACCGCGCGGGTGCTGGCCGAGCCGCTGCGCTGGCTCGACCTGCTCCACGAGCACCGCGCCCAGCATTCGTGGGCGCCGAACTTCGGCTTCCGCCTGCTGGCCGACGCACTGGCCGGGCACGAGGGCGGGCGGTGGGACCTCAGCGCGGTCCGCACCCTCACCGACGCCGGGGAGCAGTGCACCGGGCCGGTGCTGGACGCGTTCCTGCGCGCGGTGACCCCGTTCGGCCTCGACCCGGGCGCGCTGGTGCTGGCCTGGGGCATGGCCGAGACGTGCACCGCGCTGACCTTCGAGTGGTACGGCCGGGACGCGGTGCAGCACGTCCGCGACGCCCGGCCGGGGGTGGTGCTGCACCTGGCCGAGCGCCCCGGCCCCGGCACCACGACCTTTCTCAGCATGGGCGCACCGGCCCCCGGCAACGAGATCCGGATCGCCGGGCCCGACGGCGCCACCCTGCCCGAACTGCGGATCGGCAGGCTGCTGGTGCGCTCGGACCGGGTGCTGCCGGGGTATCGCGACAATCCGGCGGCCGACGAGGCGGCCTTCCCCGGCGACGGCTGGTTCGACACCGGGGACCTCGGTTTTGTCGTCGGCGGCAAGCTGACCATCACCGGGCGGGCCAAGGAAATCCTGATCGTCAACGGCGTGCACCACTTCTGCCACGAGATCGAAGCGCTGGCCGGGACGGCGACCGGGGTGCGTGCCGGGCTGGTGGCGGCCTTCGGCGTCCCGGCCGCCAGCGGTACCGAACGTCCCGCGCTGGTCTACGTACCCGACGGCACGGCGAACGCGGCGACCGGCGACGAGATCCGGGGGCTGCTGGCCACCCGCCTCGGCCTGACCGCCCCCCTGCTGGTGCCGATCCCCGAGTCCGCCTTCGAACGCACCACCAGCGGCAAGATCCGGCGCGCCGAGATGCGGGCCCGCCTGCTGGCCGGCGCCTACGGGACCACGCCGGCCGCACCGCCGTCGTACGCTCACCGTCCGGAATGGACACCTCGCGCGTTCACCCGCGGCAGCTCCGGCGCGGTGCTGGCGATCGCCGACGGCCGCGGCCTGGTGGACCGGCTGGCCGGGCTGCGCGCCGGGATCACCGTGCTCCGCCCGGGAGAGCCGCTTCCGGCTGCCCCACCGCCGACCGTGCTGCTCGCTCCCTCCACTGTGGACGAAGAGGTGCCACAGGCGCTCGACCTGTTCCGCGCGCTCGCCGCGGCCGGGTGGACGGGCACGCTGGTGGTGGTCACGGCCGGGGTCTTCCGGATCACCGGTGCCGAAGCGCCCGGCTGGCCCGCCGCGCTGCTCGCCGGGCTCGCCGACGGCTTCGCGGCCGATCGGACCGGCGTCCGCGCGTGGCAGCTCGACCTGGCCGGTACCGATCTCGACGTGGACGCCGGGCGCGTGGCCGAGGCACTCACCTGGCAGCATTCGGAGCCCGTGGTCGCCTGGCGCGGTGACCTTCCCGTCACCCGGGTACTGGTCCCCGTCGCGCTGACCGGGACCGGGCCGGGCATCGAGCCGGGCAGCCGCTGGCTGGTCACCGGCGGGCACGGCGGACTCGGCCGCGTGGTGGTGGACGACCTGCGCCGGTCCGGGGTGCAGCTGCTCGTCACCGGCCGCTCCCCCGCACCGCCCGAACTCCGCGACGTGCGCTCCGCCGTCGTCGATGTCCGTGACCTCGACGCACTGGAAACCGCGGTCGCCGCCGCCGAGCGCGACTGGGGCGCACCGCTGGACGGCGTGCTCCACCTCGCCGGGAGCTTCGACTCGGCGCCCGTCACCGAGCTGACCGCTGAGGCCTTCGACGCCGCGACCGGCGCGAAGGTGGCCGGAGCGCGCAACGCCGCCGAGCTGCACCGGGCCCGGCCGGGCAGCAGGCTGGTGCTCGTTTCCTCGCTGCTGGCACGATTCCCGGCCGCCTCGACCGGTGCGTACATCGCGGCGAACCGGTTCGCCGAAGCGCTCGCCGACCACGTCGGCGCGCACTGCCTGGTCTGGCCGGTGGTGCGCGACACCGGTGTCAGCGCGGGAGACGCCGCCCTCGACCGGGTGCACCGGCGGCGCATGCGCTCGGTGAACCGCGAAGACGTGCCCACGTTGACCACCGCGGCCCTGCGCCTCCCACCGGGCCCGGTGCTGTTCGGCGTCGACCACGGCGCACCGCTCGCGCGGCAGGCGGCGGATCCGCCGTGGGCACTGGAAACCGTGGCAGGCCGGGAAACCGACGCCTACGGAGTTCCGCTCCCGCCACCCGCCGAGACCGCGGCCCCGGCGCCCGTCCGGGTCGGGCGGGACTCGCTCGGGCCGGCCCGCCAGGTGCGCGAGGCCCTGCGCGAGGTGCTGCCCGGCGGCATCGATCCGGTCACTCCGTTCCACGAAGCCGGGCTCGGCTCGGTGGAACTGGTGCGGCTGCACGACCGACTGCGGCGGGCACTCGGCCGCGACCTGCCGCTGACCGCGTTGTTCGAGCACGCGTCGGAGGCCGCGCTGGTGCGCTACCTGGCCGGCAGCACGAACGGCCACCACGCCCCGGCGGCCGCGGTTCGCCCGGCCGGCGGCCGGATCGCGGTGATCGGCATGGCCGCGCGCTTCCCCGGTGCGTCCACACTGGACCAGTACTGGGCGAACCTGGTCGCCGGGCGGATCAGCCTGCGCCGCTTCTCCCGGCACGAGCTGCTCGCCGCCGGACTGCCCGCCGCACTGGTGGACGACCCCGACTACGTGCCGGTCAGCGGCGCGCTCGACGACATCGCCGGTTTCGACGCGGAGCTGTTCGGGCTCAGCCCGCGCGAAGCGGCGCTGACCGATCCGCAGCAACGGCTCTTCCTCCAGGTCTGCCACGAAGCGCTGGAGCACGGCGGTTACGGGCGCAGCGAGGACGTGGCCGTCTACGCGGGCGGCGGCATGTCGCTGTACAGCCTGCGCAACTACCTGATGGAGCGGTTGGCCGACGTCGACCCCGGTGATCAGCTCGCCGCGCTGCAGGTGACGATCGGCAACCAGCCGGACTTCCTGGCCACGCGGGTGGCCTACCGGCTCGGCCTGACCGGACCGGCGATGAGCGTGCAGACCGCCTGCTCGACCTCGCTGGTCGCGGTGCACCTGGCGGCCCGGTCGCTGCTGGCCGGGGAAACCGGGCTGGCGCTGGCCGGAGCCGCCGCCGTGCACGTGCCGCAGGCCTGCGGGTACCGCTACCAGGAGGGATCGATCCTCTCGCGCACCGGTGCCTGCCGGGCCTTCGACGCCGCCGCGGACGGCACCGTCGGCGGCAACGGCGTCGCCGCGGTGCTGCTGAAGCGGCTCGAAGACGCGCTGGCGGACGGTGACACCGTGCACGCGGTGCTGCTGGGCTCGGCGGTCAACAACGACGGCGCCGCCAAGGCCGGGTACACCGCGCCGGGCGTGGCCGGGCAGACCGCGGTGATCCGGCAGGCGCTGGCCGCCGCCGGGGTGCCGGCGGACTCGATCGGATACCTGGAGGCGCACGGCACCGGGACCGCGATCGGCGACCCGATCGAACTCCGCGCGGTGCGGGCGGTGTTCGGCGAGCGGCCGCACCCGCTGGTGGTCGGCGCGGTGAAACCGAACATCGGGCACCTGGACAGCTGCGCCGGGATGGCCGGGTTGATCAAGACCGTGCTGGCGTTGCGGCACGGACACATCCCGGCGCTGGCCGGACTGGACGAGCCCAATCCCGAACTCGGGCCGATCGGCGACACGATCCGGCTGGCCTCGGGAGAGCCGTGGCCGGTGCCGGGTCCGCGTCGCGCCGGGGTGAGCGCACTGGGTGTGGGCGGCACGAACGCCCACGTGGTGCTCGAACAGCCACCGGCTCCCGTCGCGGTGGCGGAAAGCACTGGGCCGTATGTGATCCCGCTGACCGCCCGGACCTCGGAGGCGCTGCGGGAGCTGGCCGGGCGGCTCGCCGATCGCCTCGCCGACGCGGACCCGCCCCGCGCCGAGGACGTCCTGCGGACGCTGGGATCCGGGCGGCGACTGCGGCCGGCCCGGTTGGTGGTGCGGGCCGAGACCGCGGCCGGGGCGGCCGTCGCGTTGCGCCGGGGTGACGGCGTGCGGGGCGTGGCGCGGCCCGGTCCGGTGGTTTTCGCCTTCTCCGGTCAGGGGTCCGGAAGTGCCGGGGTACCCGGGTGGCTGCGGTCGGACCCGGCCGCGGCCGAGGTGCTCGACCGGTGTGCCGTTCGGCATCGGCGCACCTGGGGCCGGGAGTTGTTCCCCGACGGGGCGCACACGGTGGCGACCCTGCTGCCCGCGCTGACCGCGATCCAGCTGGCGCAGGCGGCCGCGCTGGCCGCGGTGGGCGTGCACCCGGACGTGGTGATCGGCCACAGCGCCGGGGAGTACGCGGCGCTGCACGTGGCCGGTGCGCTGTCCGAAGTGGACGTCATGCAGCTTTCCGCGGTGCGGGGCGGGCTGCTGGAGAACGAGGTCGCCGAGGGCGGGATGCTGGCGGTCGGTGATCCGGCCGCGGCGAACCGGGTCGTCTCGGCGGTTCCGGAGCTGTCCGTGGCCGTCCACAATGGACCGGATCAGGTGGTGCTGGCCGGGCCGCCGGACGCGGTGGCCTCGGCGGCGCGGCTGCTGGCCGAGGACGAGGTGTGGGTCCGGCGCCTGAACGTGCGCCGCGCGTTCCACACCGGCGCGGTCGACCCGGTGCTCGACGAACTGACGCGGCACGCGGCGGCGGTCGAATGGCACCCGCTGCGGCTGCCGTTGCTCGACGGTGCCGGTGCCGTCCGGCACGAACCCGGTGCCCGGCTCGGGGCCGGCCACCTGCGGTCGCACACGCGCGCCCCCGCCCGGTACGGGCCGGGGATCGACGCGCTGGTCGCGGCCGGGTGCACCACCTTCGCCGAACTCGGGCCGGACACCGGCCTGTGCGCGCTCGGCAGGCAGTGGCCGGGTACCGCCTGGCTGCCCGCCGCCCGGCCCGAGGTCGTGGATCGCCTGTTCTGCCAGGGCGCCGCGATCGAGTGGGGGCCGGGTGGCAGGCGGGTGCCGCTGCCCACCTACCCGTTCCAGCTGTCCCGCCATTGGGCCGGTCCCGCAGGAGGTACCCCGCAGATGCCCGCCGACGACACCCTCGAGCAGATCCGCGAGATCCTGGCCAGGCACCTCGGCGAGGACCCGGCGCGCCTGCGGCCCGAGGCCTCCCTGCTCGACCTCGGGGCCGACTCGCTGCTGATGATCACCATGCTGCGGGAGCTGGAAACCCGGTTCTCGGTCCGCATCCCGATGCGGAAGCTCTTCGAGGAACTGGACACCCCGGCCGCCCTCGCCGCCGAGATCGCCGAGCGGCGCCCCGCCCCACCCGCGGCACCCACCGCCGTCCCCGCCGCCGCACCAGTCTCAGCCCCCGCAGCCGACCCCGCCGCGGCGCCAGTTTCAGCCCCCGTCGCCGCACCAGCCTCAGCCCCCGCCGCGGCACCAGCCTCAGCTCCCGCCGCCGCACCCACCCCAGCTCCGGCGGCGATCCCGGCTCCGGCAGCGGTCCCAGCCCCGGTGGCGGTCCCGGCTCCGGCGGCTACCTCGGCCCCCACGCCCGCCACCGCGACGGCACCCGTGCCAGTTCCGGCCCCCGCACCCACGTCGGCACCAGCGGCACCGGCGGCCTCCCAGTCACCCGCGGGCCTCGACGAGCTGGTCAGGAACCAGCTCGCGCTCGTGGACCGGTTCACCAGCCTGATGTCCGAGCAGCTCACCGCGTTCTCCGGCCACACCCCCGCCCCAGTACTCGAACCACAGGTCGCTCCCCTGCCGGCGGCCGAACCGCCCCGGCAACTGGGGCCCCGCGCCGAAGTCGCGGGTACCGGCATGGCCACCGGCCGCCTGAACCCCGGCCAGCAGCGCCACTTCGACGACCTCGTCGAGCGGTACACCCGTCGCACGGCCAAGTCCAAGGAACTGGCCCAGCGTCACCGCGCTCGTCTCGCCGACAGCCGCGCCATCGTCGGCTTCCGGCGCGCCACCAAGGAACTGCTCTACCCCATCACCGCGCGCCAGGCCGCCGGCGCGCACCTCGAGGACATCGACGGCAACACCTACGTCGACATCACCATGGGCTTCGGCACCCTGCTCTTCGGCCACGACCCCGCCTTCCTCACCGAAGCCGTCCGCGCGCACCTCGACAACGGCCTCCGCATGGGCCCGCGCGGTGAGGACGCCGGAGAGGCCGCCGCGCTGCTGTGCGAGCTGACCGGCACCGACCGCGCGGCCTTCGCCAACTCCGGCACCGAGGCCAACGCCGCCGCGTTCCGGCTGGCCCGCGCGCACACCGGACGCGACCTGATCGTGCTCTTCGAGGGCTCCTACCACGGCCATTCCGACCCGGTGCTCGCCCGCTCGGTCCGCGACAACGGCGGCCTGCGCACCGTCCCGGTGTCCAGCGGGGTCCCCGCCGCGGCGGTGGCGGACACGCTCGTGCTGCCCTACGGCGAGCCGTCCTCCCTCGACGAGATCGTCCGTCACGCCGACCGGATCGCCGCGGTCGTCGTCGAACCGGTACCGAGCCGCTTCCCGCTGCGCCGTCCGGTGGAATTCGTCGGCAACCTGCGAGAACTGTGCGACCGGCACGGCATGGTGCTGCTGTTCGACGAGATGCTCACCGGCTTCCGCCCGCACCCGCGCGGCGCGCAGGACCTGTTCGGCGTGCGCCCCGACCTGGCCACCTACGGCAAGGTCATCGGCGGCGGCTACCCGATCGGCGCCATCGCCGGCCGCGCCGACCTGCTGGACCTGGTCGACGGCGGTTTCTGGCGTTACGGCGACGACAGCGTGCCCGAGCGCGAGACCACCTTCTTCGGCGGTACCTACATCCAGCACCCGCTGTCCATGGTCGCCGCCAGGGCGGTGCTCGGCAGGCTCCGCGCGGCCGGGCCCGGCCTGCAGGCGGACCTCAACGCCCGCACCGACCGGCTCGCCGCGACGCTCAACTCCTTCGCCGAGGAGTACGAGTTCCCGGTGCGCGTGGAGCACTTCGGTTCGCTGTTCCGCTTCGCCCACCGCGGCAACCTCGACCTGCTGTTCACCCACCTGATGCTGGAGGGGGTGCACGTCTGGGAGTGGCGGAACTTCTTCCTCTCCACCGCCCACACCGACGCCGACGTCGACCACGTGCTCGACGCCGTCCGCAACTCGCTGCACGACCTCCGCGAAGGCGGCTTCCTGCCCGGCCCCGCGACACCGCCGAAGGCCGTGCGCGCACAACCACCGGCGCCGCGACCGGCCGCCAGGGCGGAAACCGTGCCCGCGCCGGAAATCGGCCGCACCACGCCGGACTTCAGCCTGTACTTCTTCGGCGACTACCCCCGCGACACCCCCGGCGAGAAGTACCGCACGGTGCTCGAAGCGACCGAGTTCGCCGACCGGCACGGGCTGCACGCGGTCTGGCTGCCCGAACGGCACTTCGACTCCTTCGGCGGCATCTTCCCGAACCCGTCGGTGCTGGCCGCCGCGCTGGCCGGGCGGACCAGCCGCGTCCGCCTCAACGCGGGCTGCGCCGTGCTGCCGCTGCACGACCCGATCCGGGTGGCCGAGGAGTGGTCCGTGGTGGACAACCTCTCCGGCGGCCGGATCGGCCTCGGCTGCGCGAGCGGCTGGCACGCCAAGGACTTCGTGCTCGCCCCGGACAACTACGAACGGCACCGCGAGGTGCTCTACGAGAGCATCGACACCATCCGGACGCTGTGGCGCGGCGACCCGGTGACCCGCCGCGCGGGCAACGGTGAACCCGCCGAGGTCCGGCTGTTCCCGCGCCCGGTCCAGGCCGAGCCCGAGTTCTTCACCGCGGTGGTCGGCAATCCCGAGAGCTACCGGCGGGCCGGGGCGGCGGGCATCGGCGTGGTGACCAACCTGATGGCGCAGACCGTCGACCAGCTCGCCGAGAACATCACCCGGTACCGGCGGGCTCGCGCGGACGCCGGGCTGGATCCCCGTGGCGGGCGCGTCGTGCTGTTGCTCCACACCTATCTCGGCACCGACACCGAGCAGGTGCGCGCGGAGGCGTTCGGCCCGTTCTGCGACTACCTCCGCTCCTCACTGGCCCTGTTCGGGCAGCTGACCAACAGCCTCGGCTTCCGCATCGACCTCGACAAGACCCATCCCGAAGACCTCGACTTCCTGCTGCGGCGCGCCTACGACCAGTACTGCGCCGACCGCGCGCTGATCGGCACGCCGGAGGACGCCGAGCCGATCGTGCGCCGGGTGCGCGATCTCGGCGTCGACGAGGTGGCCTGCTTCGTCGACTTCGGCCTGCCGCCGGACCGGATCGTCGCGGCACTCCCGCAGCTCGACCGGCTGCGGCGGAGCTTCACCGACGCCCCCGCGCCCGGCACCCCGCTTTCCCCCGCCGAACAGCGCATCTGGTTCCTCGAACAGGCGTTGCCCGGCAGGCCGACGCACACCGAGTCCCGGCTCGTCCGGCTGCGCGGTGACCTGGACGCCGGCGCGCTGACCGCCGCGGTCGACACCGTGGTCGGCAGGCATCCCGCGCTGCGCTCGGTGTTCCGGTCCGCCCACGGCGAACCCCGCCGGGTGGTGCTCCCCCATCGCCCGGTGGAACTGCCGGTGCTGGACCGGCCGGGCGAAGCGGCGGCCATCGCGGCCGAAGTGGTCGAGGAGGAACGCGCCCGCGGCTTCGACCTCGCGGAAGGGCCGTTGTTCGAGCCGCGGCTGCTCCGGCTCGGCGACGACGACCACCTGCTCGTGCTGCGCATGCACCACCTGGTCGTGGACACCTGGTCGGCTCAGGTGCTGACCAGGGAGATCTCCGCGGCTTACCGCGCACACCAGGAAGGCCGCGAGCCCGAGTTGCCGCCGGTCGCCCCGGTGCCGCCCGCCGCCCCGGAATCCCCGGCGGACCTGGAGTTCTGGCGCGAACTGCTCACCCCGCCGCCGGCCGAACTGGAGCTGCCACTGGCCCGGCCGAGGCCCGCGCGCCCCGGCGGGCGGGGCGCGTCGGCCACCGCCGAACTCGGCCCCGAGCTGACCGCCCGGCTCAAGCGGTACGGCCGGAACTCGCGCGCCACCACGTTCACCGTGCTGCTCGCCGCCTTCGCCGTGGTGCTGCGGCGCTTCGGTGGCCAGTCCGACCTGGTGCTCGGCACCCCGGTGGCGAATCGTCCACAAGGGACGGAGGAGGCGGTCGGCTTCTTCGTCGAAACCCTGCCGCTGCGCCTGAAGATCGACGCCGGTGCCGGGTTCGCCACGCTGGTGCGGTCCGCCCGCGACGTGCTGATGGACGCGCAGGAGCACCGTGCCGTGTCCTTCGGCACGCTCGCCGCCGAGCTCGGCACCCGGGGCAGCCTGCGCAATCCGCTCTTCGACGTGGCCATCGAGTACGACAACGGCGCCGTGTTCGAGTTCGACCTCCCCGGGCTGCGGGCGGAACTGCTGCCGGAGATGGCCGAACGGGCACCGTTCGACCTCACCCTGCTGCTGACCGACACCGGCGAGACCATCCACGCCCGGCTCGCCTACGACGCCGACCTGTTCGACCCGGCCACCGCCGCGCGCGTGCTGGACCACCTGGAGCTGGTGCTCGACACCGCCATCGGTTCCGACCAGCCGATCGCCGAGTTGCCGCCGGTCACCGAGGCGGACACGGCACTGCTGTCGCGCTGGCAGGACGGCGGCCCGCCACCAGCGGGACCGCTGATCGTGCACAAGGGCGCGCGCTGCGGACCGGTCACCGACGAGCACGGCACCACCGCCGGCGCCGACGTGGAACGCCGTGCCGCCGCGGTCACCGCCGCGCTGCGGGCGGCCGGGGTCGGCCGGGGTGACCAGGTGGCGCTGCACCTGCCGCGCGGCGCCGATGCCGTGGCGGCCATGCTCGGCACGGTCCGGGCCGGTGCCGCCTACCTCCCGCTCGATCCGGACCACCCGCCGGCGCGCAAGCGGGAAATCCTCGACCTCGCCAATGTGGGCGCGTTGATCGGCCCCTGGCCGGAGCCCACCGCCGTGCCGGTGCTCGGCATGGCCGACCTGCCGCCCGCCGAGGCAGCCGAGCCCGCCGACCTCACCCCGGAGGACCCGGCCTACGTGCTGTTCACCTCCGGCTCCACCGGCACGCCTAAAGGCGTGGTGGTCCCCCACCGCGCCATCGCCACCACGATCGCCTGGTACGTCGACGGGCTGGGCATCACCGGCGACGACAGGCTGTCGTGGTTCGCCAGTCCCGGGTTCGACGCCGCCGCCGCGGAGACCTGGGCGGCGCTGCGCTCCGGCGCCCCGTTGCACGCCGTGCCGCCCGAGCTGCGCTTCGACGTGCCCGCCCTCCGCGACTGGCTGGTCGCGACGGGCATCACCGTGGCCTCGGTGCCGACCCCGGTCGGAGAGCTGCTGCTCGGCCTCGACTGGCCGGCGGGCACCTCGCTCCGGCACCTGGTGATCGGCGGGGACCGGCTGCGTGTGCACACACCGGCCGGGCTGCCGTTCCGCGCCTGGAACATCTACGGCCCCACCGAAGCGGCCGTGGCCGTCACCTGGGACGAGGTGCGGCCCGATGACGGCAGGGGCGCACCACCGATCGGCCGCCCGGTGCCGGGCACCACCGTCGAGGTGCTCGACGATCACCGGCGCCCGCTGCCGCCCGGCGTGGCCGGGGAGCTGTACCTCGGTGGCCGCCAGCTCGCCAGCGGGTACCTGAACGACCCGGACGAGACCGGCCGCCGGTTCACCGGCGGGCGCTACCGCACCGGTGACGTCGTCCGCTGGGGCGAGGACGGCAAGCTGCGGTTCCTGCACCGGCGGGACCGGCAGGTGCAGATCCGCGGCAACCGCGTGGAGCCCGCCGAGGCCGAGCGGTGCCTGCGCGCGCTGCCCGGGGTCACCGACGCCGCCGTGGTCCCGCGTACCGACGGCGACGGGGAAACCTATCTCGCCGGATACGTGGTGCCGTCGAACGGCGAACTCGACCCGCGACGGTTGGAAGCCGACCTCGGCCGCGTGCTGCCCCGCTACCTGATCCCGGTGAAGTGGTCGACGCTGCCCGCGCTCCCGGTGAACCCGAACGGGAAACTGGATCGCCGGGCGCTGCCCGAACCGGCGGCGCCCCCGGTGGTCAAGGCCGCGCTGTCGCCGCTGACCACCCGGCTCACCGCGATCTGGGCGGACGAACTCGGCGTGCCGGAGGTGTCCCCGGACGCCTCGTTCTTCGAGCTGGGCGGTCATTCGCTCAACGCGGTCCGCCTGCTCAACCGGGTCCGCACCGAAGTCGGCCGCACGCTGGACATCCCGGCGTTCTTCCAGGCGCCGACCGTGCGCGGCATGGCCGACGCGCTGGCCACGGACGCGTTCCCGCTGTCGGTGGCGCAGCTGACCAGGTACCACCGGACGGTGCACGCGGGCGACCCGGCGGTGGCCACCATCGCCGTCCGCCTGCCCCTTCCGTCCGATGTGGACACCACGGCCCTCGCCGCCGCGCTCACCGAGCTCACCGGCCGCCACCCGGCCCTGCGCACCGTCTACCTCACCGACGACGGCGAGGTGCGCCAGCGGGTGCTTCCACCGGTCCCGATCGAACTCCCGCGCGTCGACGGCGGTGAGGAAGCCGTCCGTGCCTGGGCACGCACCCCGTTCGACCTGACCGGCGGCACCGGGTTCCGGGCCGCGGTGACCGCCGCTCCGGAACTCCTGCTCGCGCTGCACCACGGCATCGCCGACGGCTGGTCGCTGGCGAACCTGGGCACCGAACTCGGTGAGCTGTACCGCGCGGCGAGCACCGGCACGACCGCCCGGCTGCCGGTGCCCGCCGCCGACTACGCCGATTTCGTCACCTGGGAACGGCAGTACCTGGCCAATCCCGCCACGCGCGCCCGCGTCCGCGACTGGGCGGAGGGGCATCGCGCGGTACCCGGCCCGAGTTCCCTGCCGCCGGACGACCTCGGCCCGGCGGCTCCGGGCCCGGACGCCGGGGACGAGTACACCGTGCCGTTGCCCGCGGCGGTCGTCACCTCGGCCACCGCACTCGGCACGGCCGCCGGCTGCACCACGTACCCGGTGTTCGCCGCCGCCTTCGCGGCCTACATCGCGCAGCTGACCGGCGTCCCGGCGCTGGCGGCGGGGTCGGCCGTGGTCAACCGCCCCGACGACCGCTTCGAGCACGTGACCGGACTGTTCGCGCAGATGTCGTGGCTGATCGTGCCCGTCGAGGGCGTCTCGACCTTCACCGAGCTGGTCGGCCGGGCCGCGCAGGCGACCCGGGACCTGCTCGCCCTGCAGTCCGTGCCGGGCAGCGTGCTGGCCACCGCGCTCGGCGGTGCCTTCGATGGCGTCGCACCCCGGCTCGGATTCGGCATGCAGAGCACCGATCCGATGAGCCTGCGACTACCCGGCGCGCGGCCGGCGGTCGCTTCGGAGATTCCGCTCGGCGTGTCCCGCACCGAGCAGACCTGGGTGGTCACGCCCGGGGAGCCGGGCTGGTCGCTGACCGTCGAGTACGCCACCGGCCGGTTCCAGCGGCAGCGGATCGAGGCACTGGTGGCCGGGTACCTGGACCTGCTCGACCGCCTGCTGGCCGATCCGTCGGCCGATCCCGCCACCGCGCTGGTGCCGGAGGTGGCGAGATGAGCACCGCCGTCGCCGGTCGCCTGCTGCGCGAACTGTTCGAGGTCCGCCGCCTCCATCCCGGCGCGGCGCCCTGCCCGGACCCCGCGTCGGACTGCTGCGTGCGCGCGCACCTGCCGGTGGTGCTGCCGCCGGTGGCCGACGGCCGCCCGGTGACCTGCGTGCTGCCCGCGTTCCCGGCCAAGAGCCCCAGTCCGCGCAAGGTGCTCGGCCCCCACCCCGACCTCGCCGAGGAGCAGGGACTGCGGTTCCTGCACCAGCTCTGCCTGCGCCTCGGCGAGGTGCACCCGCCGGGGGTGCGCGTGGTGATCTGCTCGGACGGCCGGGTCTTCAGCGATGTCGTGGGGGTGTCCGATGAGGACGTGGAGACCTACCGCGGCGAGCTGGAGGCGATGATCAGCCGCCTCGGGCTCCACACGCTTTCGGTGTTCTGCCTGGAAGACGCCCTGCCCGGGCTGAGCTACGACCGGATGCGCGAGGTGCTGGCCCGCGACCACGCCGAGCCGCTGGGCGCGGTACGGACGCGGGTGCTCACCGATCCGGAGAGCAAGCTGCTGTTCAACGGCATCCACCGGTTCCTCACCGAGGACCGCGCCGCCGTCGAGCCGCTGCGCAGCCGCAGCTGGCTCCGGCGCGACTGCAAGGATCGCGCCTACCGCCTGATCCAGCGGTCGGCGGCGTGGGGCGGGCTGGTGGCCGAGCGCTTCCCCGGTGCGGTCCGGCTGTCCATCCACCCGCAGGCGCCGCACGCGCCCAAGATCGGCGTGCTGCTGTCCGACCAGCCGCGCGAAAGCTGGCTCACCCCGTGGCACTCGGTCTGCGTGCGAACCGGTGACGGCTACCGCTTCCTGCACCGCCACGACGCCGAAGCACTGGGGGCGCGGCTGGTCCTGGCCGACGGCAGGCCGAGCCACTACGACCTGCGCCGGAGCGCGCCGGACACCCCGGCCGCCGCCGTCTCCGCACCCGGAGGGAACCCATGAGCCAGCCGGTCGTCTACGCCAACGAAGAGGTCCGCGCCCAGGCCGCCGCGTTGCCCGTGCTGGCCACCGCGCTCGACTGGGCCGAGCAGTACCTCTCCGCCCCGCACCCGGACCTCGGCAGGCCGGGCGTGGTCTGCCCGTACGTGCGGTTCTCCCTGCGCCACAACACACTGTGGTTCACCGAAGTGCCCGCGGCCACCGAGAACGCGGCGCGGCTCGACGCACGGCTGACCGAACTGGCCACCGTGTTCACCGGCCTCGACCCGGTGGAAGCCGACCGCGCCACCGAGAAGGCACTGGTCATCGCCTTCCCGGGGCTGCCCGCCGAGCAGGCCCCCGACCTGCTCGGCGGCATGCTCCGGCGGCTCAAGCCCGCCTTCGTCGAGGACGGGCTGATGCTGGGCCCGGTCTTCCCCGGCAACGAGATCCCCGGCGCGCACAACCCGGATTTCCGGCCCATGCGCGGCCCGGTCCCGCTGGTCGCGCTGCGCGTGCTGATGGAGACCGATCTGCCGTTCCTGGACCGCCCCATTGACCCGCCGCACCTGCGCGCCCGGTATCTGCGCGCCTACCTGACCCGGCTCGGCGCGGGGATTTCCCCGTCTCGCCGGGAAAAAGCTGAGCACACCCTGGCGAGCCTGGAAGTGGAGGCGGAGCTGAGATGACCGGCGCGACCCTGCACGAGGTGTTCACCGACGCCCTCGGTTTCGACCCGTCCTCCCCCGGGTTCCGCGACGACCCCTACCGGCACTACGCGCGCCTGCGCGACCGGGACCCGGTGCACCGCGGGTCCGCCGGGTTCTGGGTGGTCAGCGCGTACGACAAGTGCGTGGCGGTGCTGGCCGACCCGCGCTTCGGCCACCCGCAGGGCCGTCCGGTGCACACCCCGGACGCGCTGCTCGGCGGTTCGGCCGACCAGGACAACTTCCTCCTGTTCATGAATCCGCCGCAGCACACGCGGGTACGCGCGGCCGTGCGCCAGGTTTTCGCGCCCTCCCTGGTCAACCGGCTGCGCCCCTACGTCGAGCGGGAGACCGAGCGCCTGCTCGACGCCGCGTTCGCCGCACCGGAGTTCGACCTCATCGGTTCGCTCGCCCATCCGCTGTCGCTGGCCACGATCTGCGAACTGCTCGGCGTGCCCGACGGTGACCGTCCCATGGTGATGGCGGCCGCGCAGGACTTCCTCGCCGGCATCGACCCGACCTTCACCCTGTCCGAGGAACGCGGCGCGCGACGCGACGCCGCACTGGCCACTTTGGACGAATACTTCGGCGACCTGCTGGCCCGCAAACGCGAGGATCCCGCCGAGGACCTGCTCAGCGCGCTCGCCACGCTCGACGACCTGGACCCCAGGGAGCTGCGCGGCACCGGGATCCTGATGTTCATCGCCGGGCACGGCACCACCACCAACCTGATCGGCAACGGCACCCTCGCCCTGATCCGCCACCCCGCCCAGCGGGAGCAGTTCCTCGCCGACCCCGCGATCGCGGTGACCGCGCTGGAGGAACTGCTGCGCTTCGACGCCCCGTCGCAGCTCACCGTGCGGACCGCGCTGGAGGACGTCGAGCTCGGCGGGCACCGGATCGCCGAAGGCGAGCAGGTGCTGGTGCTGCGCGGGGCGGCCAACCACGACCCGGCCCGGTTCAGCGAGCCCGGCGAGCTCGACCTGACCAGGCCGGACAACAAGCACCTCGCCTTCGGCTCCGGCATCCACCGCTGCCTCGGCGCTCCGCTGGCCCGCATGGAAGGCGGCCTGGCTTTGCGCGCGTTGCTCACCAGGGCACCCGACCTCGCCGTGCGCCCCGGCTCACTGTCCTATCGCGACAGTTTGCTCATCCGCGGCCTGACCGCGCTGCCGGTCACCGCCGGCCGCTGACCACCCCGAGGAAAGGACCAGCCATGGTTTCCCCCGTCAACCGCCGGACCGCGCTGCGCGGTGCCGCCGCGCTCGGTGCCGTCCCGCTCGCCGGAGCCGCCCTCACCCGGACCGCGAGCGCCGCCCCGGCGACCGGGTCCGAAGGTGTGCCCGGCAGCCGCCTCCGCCTTTCGACGGGGGTCACCGTGCACTACGTCGACCGGGGAGCGGGCCGCCCGCTGGTCTTCGTCCCCGGTTGGATGGCCACCACCGAGTTCTTCGGCCACCAGCTGACCCACTTCGCCGGCACCCACCGCGTGCTCAGCTACGACCCGCGCAGCCAGGGCAAGTCGGAGAAAACGGCGCAGGGCAACAACTTCACCACCCGCGGCCGGGACCTCGACGCCTTCCTGCGGGCACTCGACCTGACCGGCGCGGTGCTGGCAGGCTTCTCCTACGGGTCCTACGACGTGTTCGCCTACCTGCGGGACTTCGGCTTCGACCGGGTGGCCGGGGTGGTGGTGCTGGACCAGCCGCCCAAGAGCTGGGCCGCCGCGGGCGACCCGTCCTGGTCGGAGTCGCCGCTGGTCCCGGCGGGCCTGCCGGCCATCATGCGCGCCGCGATCGACGACCGCACCGCGTTCTGGACCGAGCAGGTGAAGATCATGCTGGCCAAGCCACCGTCCACTCCGGACACCGACCCGGAGGTGGCCTGGGCGGTGCGGCAGGGCCTGCTGATGCCGCAGGACCCGGCGATCGCCATGCTCGGCGACGGCATGGCGTCGGACTTCAGCGCGGTGGCCACCGAAACCGCGGCGACGGTGCCCACCCTCGTCTACTCCAGGACCGACTGGCTGCCCACCGCGCAGGCCTGGGTGAGCGAGCACATGCCCGCCGCCGACTTCGCCGAGATGCCCACGCACCTGGGCTTCCACATCGCGCCCGGCCCGTTCAACGACCGGCTGGCCGCCTTCCTCGCGGCACTCGGCTGACGACCGGCGACGCTGGCAGTCGCCAGCGCGCCGGCGATCATCCCGCACGCTCGCGGTACCAGCTCAACGGACGGCGAGCACGATCTTCCCGGTGGTGCGATCGGTCTCCCCATGGGCGTGCGCCTTGGCCGCCTCGGCCAGCGGGTAGGTCGCGTCGAGGTGGGCGCGGAGCCTGCCTTCCTCGGCCAGCGCGGCGATCGCGCGCATGCCCGCGTGGTCGGCCTCGACGAGCAGCACTTCCAGCCGGACACCCCGTTCGGCGGCCTTGGCCTCGGCGGCGGCGCCGACATCGCGCGGCAGGATCGAGATCAGCGTGCCCCCCTTGCGCAGGACGTCCAGCGAGCGGGTGAGGACGTCGCCGGCGAGGGGATCCAGCACCACGTCGACGTCACCGGCCACCTGCGTGAAGTCCGTGGTCCGGTAGTCGATCACCTCGTCCGCGCCCAGTTCGCGCAGCAGGTCGTGCTTGCCGGCGCTGGCCGTGCCGATGACGTGCGCGCCGCGCGCCTTGGCGATCTGCACGGCCAGGTGGCCGACTCCCCCGGCGGCGGCGTGGATCAGGACCCGCTGCCCCGGCCGCACGTCCGCGGTGTCGACGAGTGCCTGGTGGGCGGTGAGCGCGGCGAGCGGCAACGCGGCGGCCTGCAGGTGATCGATGACCGCCGGTTTGCGGGCGAACGCCCGGGCGGTGCCCGTGGCGTACTCGGCGTAGGCACCCGCACCGTGCGGGTAGGGCAGCATGCCGAACACCTCGTCGCCCGGCTTGAACAGGGTGACCCCGGCGCTGACCTCCTCGACGACCCCGGAGACGTCCCAGCCCAGCACCGGCACGGGCACCGGGCTCACCGACCTGCCGGCGCGGTGCTTCCAGTCGGTCGGATTGACGCCCGCCGCGTGCACGCGGACGAGGATCTCGCTCGGGCCCGGCGCCGGCCGCGGCCGCTCGACCTCCTTCAGCACCTCCGGGCCACCGAAGTCGTCCTGGCTGATGGCGCGCATGGTGGCGCTGTTCGCGGTGTTCTCAGTCATGTCCCCAGCCTGGCGTGCGGGCGGGTGCCCCAGCAATGGCAAGATGGTCATCATCCGATGGAATCCTGCCAACCGCCAGGAGGAACCCCGCCATGGCATCCGCGCACCGTGTGGTGACCCTCGCGCTCGACGGGGTGTACCCCTTCGAACTCGGTATGCCGAGCCGGATCTTCGGCGCGGCCGACGGCCGCTACGAAGTGCTGACCTGCACCGTCGACGGGCAGCCGGTGCGGACGGCCGCCGACTTCGCCATCACCGTCGAACACGGCCCCGAGGTGCTGCGCGCCGCCGACACCGTGGTGATCACGTCGTTCGGCACCTCCCCCACCGCGGCGGAACTGTCCTCGGGACGCCTACCCGAACCGGTGGCGGCGGCCCTCGCGCTGATCCCCTCCGGCACCCGGCTCGTCTCCATCTGCACCGGTGCCTTCGTGCTCGCCGCGGCCGGCCTGCTGAACGGTCGCCGGGCCACCACGCACTGGCAACTGGCCGAACAACTCGGGCGCCTGTTCCCCACCGTCGACGTGGACCCGGACGTGTTGTTCGTCGACGACGGCGACATCCTCACCTCGGCCGGTGCCGCGTCCGGCATCGACGTCTGCCTGCACCTCGTGCGCAAGGACCACGGCAGTGAAATCGCCAACCGGGTGGCACGCCGCTGTGTCGTGCCACCGTGGCGGGAGGGCGGGCAGGCCCAGTACATCGAAACCCCGATCCCCAGCACACCGGGGGACGGCACCGCGGCCACCCGCCACTGGGTCCTCGAACGCTTGCACGAACCGCTCAGCCTGACCGACCTCGCGCACCACGCGCGGATGAGCGTGCGCACCTTCGCCCGCCGCTTCACCGGCGAAGTCGGGATGAGCCCGGGCCGCTGGATCATCCAGCAGCGCGTGGCCCGCGCACGCCACCTCCTCGAATCCAGCGAACTCCCCGTCGACGAAATCGCCACTCAGGTCGGCTTCGCCACGGGCATCTCCCTACGCCAGCACCTCCACGCGGCGATCGGGGTCTCCCCCTTGGCGTATCGGCGGACGTTCCAGGCAAAGCGCTAGGAGCCGGGCAACGCGCTGTCCCCAGTCCCACCCGCCGAACATGGGTCGGTCACCGCGGTGATCCCGCGCGGCCGACCCAGGATCGCGTGCAGGTGACCGGGTTCAGCCATCGGGGCGCGCGCAACGCCAGGTCAGCGTCGTGTGGTCCGCCTCGCGGGCGGCTTGCCCGGCGTCCGGCTCAGCGGACGGCACAAGGTTCGGGATCCTGGCCGCGTCTTGACTGCGCCGAGGTTGTCCTCGACCCTCGCTTCGGTGCGGGATTCCGCGACGCCTGCCCGGCGACGTCCACAATGGACCAACACCGGCGGTTGCCCGTATTCGTGATCACCGAAGGAGTGCGGGATGTCTTCCTCGTTCAGCCGGCGGCGGCTGCTGCAAGCCACCGGGGCCGCGGCGGTCGCCTCGGCCGCGGGGTACTACGCCGGCGGCTCGACGGCCCACGCGGCGATCGCTCCGGTCCGGCCGGACCTCGGGGTGTCCGCGCATCCCTTCCAGCTCGGCCAGGTGCGGCTGACCGCGAGCCGGTGGCTGGACAACCAGAACCGCACGGTGAACTACCTGCGGTTCGTCAACGTCGACCGGTTGCTGTACAACTTCCGGGCCAACCACCGGCTGCCCACCCACGGCGCCGCCGCCAACGGCGGCTGGGACGCGCCGACGTTCCCGTTCCGCACCCACATGCAGGGGCACTTCCTCACCGCCTGGGCGCAGGTGTACGCCCTGACCGGGGACACCGCCTGCCGGGACAAGGCCGGCCACATGGTGGCGGAGCTGGCCAAGTGCCAGGCCAACAACGGTGCCGCCGGGTTCAACAGCGGGTACCTGTCCGGCTTCCCCGAGGCCGACTTCACCGCGCTGGAGGCGCGGACCCTGAACAACGGCAACGTGCCCTACTACTGCATCCACAAGACGATGGCCGGTCTGCTGGACGTGTGGCGCCTCATGGAGAACACGCAGGCGCGCGACGTGTTGTTGCGGCTGGCCGGGTGGGTCGACTGGCGCACCGGCAGGCTGACCACCCAGCAGATGCAGACCATGCTGCAGACGGAGTTCGGTGGCATGAACGCCGTGCTGGCCGACCTGTACCAGCAAACCGGCGACTCGCGGTGGCTCACCGCCGCCCAGCGGTTCGACCACGCCGCGGTGTTCACCCCGCTCGCGGCCAACCAGGACCAGCTCAACGGACTGCACGCCAACACGCAGGTGCCCAAGTGGATCGGTGCCGCCAGGGAGTACAAGGCCACCGGCACCACCCGCTACCGGGACATCGCCGCCAACGCCTGGAACATCTGCGTCGACGCGCACACCTACGTGATCGGCGGCAACAGCCAGGCCGAGCACTTCCGCCCGCCCAACGCCATCGCCGGTTACCTCAGCAAGGACACCTGCGAAAGCTGCAACACCTACAACATGCTCCAGCTCACCCGGGAGCTGTTCGCGCTGGACCCCGGCCGGGTCCAGCTGTTCGACTACTACGAGCGGGCGTGGCTGAACCAGATGATCGGCCAGCAGAACCCGGCCGACGCCCACGGGCACGTCACCTACTTCACCCCGCTCAACCCGGGCGGCCGCCGCGGGGTGGGACCGGCGTGGGGCGGCGGCACGTGGAGCACCGACTACGACTCCTTCTGGTGCTGCCAGGGCACGGGCCTGGAGATGCACACGGCGCTGATGGACTCCGTCTACTTCCACGACGGCACGACGTTGATCGTGAACATGTTCCTGCCCTCGGTGCTCACCTGGTCGCAGCGCGGGATCACGGTCACCCAGACCACGTCGTACCCGGTCGGTGACACCACCACCCTGCAGGTCACCGGCAACGTCAGCGGCACGTGGCCGATGCGCCTCCGCATCCCCGGCTGGACCACCGGGGCCACCATCAGCGTCAACGGCGCGGTCCAGAACATCTCCACCACGCCGGGCAGTTACGCCACGTTGACCCGCTCGTGGAGCCCCGGCGACACGGTCACCCTCCGGCTGCCGATGCGCATCATCCTGCGGCAGGCCAACGACAACGCGAACGTCGCCGCGGTCACCTACGGCCCCACGGTGCTGTCCGGGAACTACGGGAACACCTCGCTCAGCTCCCTGCCGGCACTGAACACCGCTTCGATCACCAGGACCAGCACCAGCTCGCTCGCCTTCACCGCCACGGCGAACGGCTCCACGGTCAATCTGGGCCCCTTCTACGACGCCCACGGCCACAACTACAGCGTCTACTGGAACACCAGCGGCCAGGGTGGTGGCACTTCCCGCCTGGTCAACGTGGGCAGTGGGCTGGTGCTGGGCATCCAGGACATGTCCACCGCCGACGGCGGCCGCGCGCTGCAGTGGCACGACTCGGGCACCGCGGACCACAACTGGGAGATCGTCGCCGACGGCAACGCGGTCCGCTTCCGCAACGCCAACAGCGGCAAGGTGCTCGGGGTGCGGGATATGTCCACAGCGGACAACGCGCACGTCCTGCAGTGGTCGGACAACGGCACCGCCGATCACCGGTGGACGCTGCTCGACCAGGGAGACGGGACGTACAAGATCCGCAACGCGCACAGCGGCAAACTGCTCGGCATCGAAAACAACTCCGCGAGCGCGGGTGCCTTCGCGGTCCAGGACTCCGACAACGGAACCGCCGACAACCGATGGCGCGTCATGGGCGGCAACTAGGGCAGATCGCCGGTAACGCCACCACGTCGGCCGGGCCACGGAGACCCTTGACAACGGGCTTGGCTGAGCGGCAACCGGTCCCGCGGTCGCTGCCTGCGTCATCCGGGTTCGCCGAGCTGCGGTTGCCGCGCCACGCCGGCGGCAAGCCGTCAGCCGAAGAGGGTGGTCAGGCGGTGGTCGACCAGTGCCACGGCCTCGGCGGTGGTGTAGGTACCGACGAGCAAGCCCAGCGCCAGACCGGTGACCATCGCCAGCAGACCGTCCACTTCGGTCAGTGCGGCCGGGTGGTCCAGCGCGGGCGCGAGCTGCCCCGCCAGTTCGCGGGGGATCCGGTTGAGCAGGGCCGCGACGCGTGCGTCGGTGATCGCGTGGGCGAGGTAGGCGTGGTGCACCGCGGTCAGCAGCCGGCTGCGCTCGTCGACCGCTAGCAGGCCGAGCAGGGCGGCGCGGAGCACGGCCCGCGGCCCGGAGGCCGCCTCGATCTCGCCCCGGAGCCGGTCCGACGCGACTTCGATCAGGTGCCGCAGGCCGTACTCGAGCATTTCCTCCTTGGCCGGGAAGTAGTACTGCACCAGGTTCATCGACATGCCCGCCTCGGCGGCCACCCGGCGCAGGGTGACCGCGCCCAGCCCTTCCGCCCTGGCGATCTCCCAGAGCGCGCCGGTGATCTCCCGGCGCCGTTGCTCGTGATCCACGCGTTTCGGCACGGCTGCTGGACTGGCCGCAGCCCCGCGAAGAGCTGACGATCGAAACCAGCTACGGCTCGACGAACGTGCGGCGCAGCGGCAGCGACACCGGCGTGCCGCTGGTCCTCCTGCACGGCGTCATGGCGACTTCGCTGTCGTTCCAGGCGCACGCCGCCGAACTGGGCGTGCACCACCCGGTCTACGCCGTGGACTCGCTGGGCGAGCCGGGGCGCAGCGTGCAGACCGCGCCGCTGCCCGATCCGGAGTCCGTGGCGGACTGGCTCGACCAGGTGCTCGCCGCGCTGGGCCACGAACGCGTGCACCTGGCCGGGGTCTCGCGCGGCGGGTGGCTGGCGCTGAACCAGGCGATCCGCCGCCCGCGGCGGCTTTCCGGGGTGACGGCGGTGGATCCCGGCGGGCTCGCGGACCTCGGGCTCAAGCAGCACCTGTGGCTGGCCGCCGGGCTCGGCCTGATGCTCTCCCCGACGGTGCTCCGGCGGCGGTTCGCGAAAACGAGCTTCAGCGCCTTCCTCGACGACACCGTCCGGCGGATCACGCTGGCGCAGTTTTCCCACCGCACCAAGGCGTTCATGTTCGACACGCTGACCGAGGACCAATGGCGGTCGCTGCGCGTACCGGTCGACCTCGTGCTCGGCGGGCGCAGCGTGCTCTACGACGCGGAACGGCAGGCGCGGCGCATCGCGGCGCTTTCGCCGAGTGTGCGCGTCGAGGTCGTGCCCGATGCGGCGCACGGCATCGAGCTGATGGACCTGGTCACCGATCGGGCGTTGCGCGCATCGGGCAGCTCGCCGGAAAGCTGAATTCCAGCACGGAGGTCCTCTGTAGAACGGTGGCGCAGGTGTGACACGGCAAGGCTTTTGCGTCACACCTGCGCGGGTAGGGCATGATGTTCGCGTGAACACCAACCCCGAGAAGGAGCTGCGCGAGGTCCGCGAGCTGCTGGCGAGCTTCACCACGCCGGCGTGCATCCGCCGCACAGCCGAGCTGGCCGGGGCCGTCGACAGGATCAGTTCCTGCGCCGCCGAACTACCGGAGGCGAACCACCTCCGCCACTGCCTCACCACCGCGGTCGACGCCATCCACGGGGCCAGGAGAGCGGCGAAGGTCCACCGGCGCAACCCGTTGACCCGGCCCCTCTCCCAGTCGCTGTTCGCACTGAAGACGGGAACCGCGCTGGGCGCGGTCGAGCAGGCGCTGGAAGAGCTGGAAGCGGCAGACTCCCTGTCCGTCCTTTGAGGACAACCGTCCCGCCCGCGTCCGAAAAAGGTACACGTCGAAGGGTCGTCTCCCGTGGCAAGTCGGTTCGGCGTCCTCCTGCGCGACATTCGGCGCCGCGCCGAACTCACCCAGGAGGAGCTGGCCGCGCGGTCCGGCATCGGGGTGCGCACCATCCGGCGGCTCGAGACCGGCGGGGGCAACGACCCGCGCATCGGCACGGTGACCTTGCTCGCCGACGCACTCGGCGTCACCCCGCGCGAGCGCCGCGACCTCCTCTCCGCCGCCGACGGCAGGCCTGAATCCGAGGCCGTCGAGCCGGTCACGCCCTCGTCGGATGGACCGGTGGTCCCGACGCCCGCCCTCGTCCGCACCGTCCCCGCCGAGGTGTCGGCCGCGGCCGACCACCTGGCCACGATCATCGCCGCCCGGCTCCGGCGCGAAGAGGAACTGCGCCGCGTGCACGACCCCTTCCCGCTGCCCGTCCGCTGGCGGACCGCCGCGGACCGGCTCGCCGACCACTGGGACAACATCTGCCGCGTTCCGCACGGCGTGACCGCGACCCCGCTGGACCTCACCGGCGAAGTCGGCGACATCACGCGCGCCTACCGCGCCATCCCCTCGCGACGGCTGGTGGTGCTGGGCCGAGCCGGCGCGGGCAAGACCGTGCTGACCCTGCGGTTCGTCCTCGACGCGCTGGCCGCCCGCCAACCCGGGGGCGCCGTCCCGGTGATCTTCAACATCGGCTCGTGGGACCCGGCCACGATGCCGCTGCGCACCTGGCTCGTCGAGACACTCCAGCGCGACCACCCCGGTCTCTCCGCCGCCGCTCCCGGCGGTTCGACGCTGGCGGCCGTGCTGACCGACACCGAACGCATCCTGCCCGTGCTCGACGGCTTCGACGAGATCGCCGAGGGCCTGCACCGCCCAGCCCTCGAAGCGCTCAACTCCCTGTCCAGGCCGCTGCTGCTGACCAGCCGCTTCGACGAGTACGAGCGCGCGGTCACCACGGTCGACGTGCTGACCTCGGCGGCCGTGGTCGAACTGACCGACCTAACCCCCGACGACCTCACCGGCTACCTGCCCCGGACCGCCCGCCGCACCACCTCCGGCGACGGGACCACGGCCTGGGACCCGGTCTTGGCCGAGTTGCGCGACCCGGCCGCCGGGAGCCCCGCCGCGAACCTCGCCGAGGTCCTGCGCACCCCGCTCATGGTCGGCCTGGCCCGCGCGGTCTACAGCGACCCCCGCGACCGCGACCCGGCGGACCTGCTGGACCCCAGCCGGTTCCCGACGGCACACGCCATCGAAGAGCACCTGCTCGACACCTTCCTCCCCACCGTCTACAACGGACAGCAGGAAACCGCGCCCGGCCTCGGCGACGACGCCAGGCAGCGCTGGGATCTCGACGAGGTCCGCCACTGGCTGGGCTTTCTCGCCGACGACCTCGACCGCCGGGGCACCGGCGATCTCGAATGGTGGCGGCTGGGCAGTTCGGCCATCAGCCGTCGATCGCGCGCCCTCATGGTGACGGCGTCCGCGTGGCTGGCCACGGCGCTGGTCGTGTGGCTGGTGTACAGCCCGCTCAACACGCTCATGACCGGTGCGCCGCTACGGCCGTACGTCATCTTCCTCGACGGGCTCGTCGTCGGCCCGGTGATCGCGGTCCCGTTCGGCTTGCTGTACTGGTTCGTCGTGCTCCGCAAGAGCGAGATCGTCGAGCCGACAAGGGTTCGCGTCCGGCTGTTCGACCGGTCGAAACGACAACCCGGTTTCCGGCGAAGGGCCGCCGCGAGGTTCGTGGCCGGCACCATCGGCGGCACGCTGGCCGGGTTCGCCTACTCGCTGGCGGGTTTCCTCGCGAAGACACCGGACCGGCCCACCACGGACGACCCCGGGCTGCTCGTCGACGCCGTCATCGTCGGCCTCACCTTCGGCCCGGCCTGCGGGGCGCTGCTCGCGCTCGTGGCGCTGCTGGAAGCGCCCGCCAACCTGACCACCAGCAGTCCCGCCGATCTCCTCGCCGCCAACCGCACGACCGCGTTGCGCCTCACCGGACTGCTCTCCGTCGCGCTCGGGGTCGCCATCGGCTTCGGCGGCCTCGCCGTGACCAGCGCGCTCGAAGTCGTCGCGGGCAAGCCCCTGAACGTCGACTGGACCGTCACCGACGGCCTGCTGCTCGGGATCACCGCGGGCTTCCGCGTCGGGCTCGCCTACCTCGTCGCCTTCACCGCGTGGGGCCAGTGGCTGGTCTTCACCCGCTTCCGGCTCCCGCTCCGCCGGAAACTTCCGTGGGCCGTCAACGCATTCCTCGACGACGCCTACCGCCGCGGCGTGCTGCGGCAGTCAGGGGCCGTCTACCAGTTCCGGCACGCCCGCCTCCAGGAGCACTTCGCCAAGGCCTACCGCGCCAAGCGTTAGACCTGTCACCGGCCGGAGGGTGGCGGGATCTCTCCCGAGCCCCGGCGGATGAGGGTGGCCGGGATGACGGCGTGCGTCGGCGGGGAATGGTCGCCCTTGATCCGGTTGAAGACCAGTTCCGCCGCTTTTCGGCCCAGGGCCGGGACATCCTGGCGCAGGACGGTGACACCGGGTTCGAGCATGTCGGCCAGCGGGAAGTCGTCGAAGCCGATCAGGGCGACCTGGTGGTGCAGGCCGCGGTCGCGCAGTGATCGCATCGCGCCGACGGTGAGCAGGTTCTGCGCGGTGAACAACGCGGTCGGCGGCTCGTCGAGGTCGAACAGGGATGCTGTGGCAATCTCCGCGGCGTTCGGGCCGTACAGGCCGGTGTGGACGAGTTCTTCCCGCAGGGTCAGCCCGGCACGGGCGAGCCCCTCCAGGTAACCGGTGTAGCGCTCCTGGCTCGTCCACAGTGTTTGCCGGTCGCCGAGGAAGGCGATGCGCCGGTGTCCCAGGCCCGCGAGCTGGAGCACGGCTTCCCGCGAGCTGTCGCGGTTGGTCGTGGTGACGCTGTCGGTGCTCTGGAACGTCGGCGGCCGGTCGACCAGCACCATCCGCATGCCGCGCTCACGTTCCTGCTGCAACGCGTCCTGGTGCCCGCCGGCGGCCATGACGACCATGCCGTCGACTCGGCGGGTGGCCAGCGAGGTGAGCATTTCGCGTTGCAGGTCGGTGTCGTCCTCGCTGCTGCCCGCCAGGACCAGCACGTCGTTCTTCCGCGCCAGGTCCTCGACCGCCCGCAGGAGCGCGGAGTCGAACGGGTTGGACAGATCCTCCAGCAGCACACCGATGGTGGCGCTGCGCCGGTCGGCGCGGCGCAGGCTGCTGGCGGAGAGATTGGGCCGGTAGCCGAGGGTGCGCGCGGCCGCGCGGACCCGGTCGACCACCTCGGGACCGGCCCCGGGCAGGTCGTTGATCACCCGCGACACCGTTTTCGTGCTGACCTTGGCGAGCGTGGCGACGTCCCGCATGGTCGGCTCCCGCCGGGCACCCCGCGACTCCATGGCACCTGCCCATTCCGAGTAACGCTTGCGTAACGGCGGCTTGTCGTCACTTCTCGCCCAAAGCTAGCGTCAACGATGACGTAGCAAAAGCCCCGCTTCCCGGCTGATCCGCGGAAGTGGTTCCGTCCGTAGCGGTTGGCGCCACAGGCCCGTTACGTCAACGTTGACGTAGACCGAAGCGAGCTCCCCTTCCCATCGATGTGAAGCGAGACTCCGATGCGCAGCTTTGCCGTCAAGCGCCTGCTCCGGCGCCGCGCCGTTCTCCTGTCGGCGGTGACGATCCTCGCCATGATCGCCGGGCCCACGGCGCACGCCGCGCCCTATCCGGAATATCCCTACGACGCGACCGACTACAGCGAGCCGTTCCGCGGCCAGTTCCACTTCAGTTCGCAGGGCGGCTGGATGAACGACGTGAACGCGCCGCTGTACTACAACGGCACCTACCACCTGTTCTACCAGCACAATCCGCACGGCCTGCACTGGGACACGATGCACTGGGGGCACGCGATCAGCAAGGACCTCGTGCACTGGACACAACAGCCGATCGCCCTGGAGCCGGGCACGCACAACGCCACCCTGTTCTCCGGTGGTGGCTGGGTCGACACCGCCAACGTCACCGGCCTCAAAACCGGTGCCGACGCGCCCATCCTGCTCTTCACCAACACCAACGGCGTGTCCATCGCCTACAGCACCGACGGCGCCAAGACGTTCCGGATGTACAACGGTGGCGCCAAAGTGCTCTCCACCCCGTTCGAATCCCGTGACCCCAAGGTGTTCTGGGACGCCGCACGCAACCGCTGGGGCATGGTGTTCTGGGGCGACGAAGGCGGCAACGTCGCGAAGTTCTACAGTTCGGCGAACCTGCTCGACTGGACCTACGGCGGCGAGTTCCGCGCCGACTGGCTGTTCGAGTGCCCGGACCTCTTCCCGCTGCCGGTCGACGGGGACACCGCGAACACGAAGTGGGTCCTGCAGGACGCCAGCGGCGAGTACGTAGTGGGCGCGCTCGACAGCGCGGGCGTCTTCGTGCCGGACGCCGGTTGGTCGCAACCGCAACGCCTCGACCTGGGACGCACCAGCTTCGACGGAACCGCTTACGCCGGCCTCACTTTCACCAACCTGCCCGACAACCGGGTGGTCCAGATGTTCTGGCAGCCCGGGAACAAGGGCGCGACCTGGACCGGAAACGCGTCCTTCCCGGCGCAACTCGGGCTCAGGACGTTCGCGGGCGAGGGCCTCCGGGTGACCCGCAACCCCGTGCCCGAGATCGCCTCGATCCGTCAGCCGGCGCAGACCTGGAGCAACCTGACGATCTCCGACGACATCACCACGAACCCGTTCAACGGCATCGCCGCGGACACCTACGAGATCGAGGCGACCTACGACCTGGCCGGAGCCACCGCCACGGACTTCGGCTTCGAACTGCACCGGCGGGACGACGGCACGCGCGACGCGGCGATCGGGTACGACCGGACGCGGCAGACCCTGGCCGACGCCCCCATGCCGCCCATCGACAACCGGGTGAAGCTGCGTGTGCTCGTCGATCGCGGGCAACTGGAAACCTTCGGCAACGACGGCCGGATCTCGGTCACGGACAACGTCAACTTCGACTCGTCGAGCCGCAGTCTCGGCATCCGGGCGTACGCCAACAACGGCACCGTCCGGCTCGAGTCGCTGACGTTCCGGCGGCTGGGCAAGGCGTGGGCGAACGCCCCCAGCGGACCGGATCAGGGCGTCGGCGCGATCAGGTGGAACGGGACCGGCAAGTGCGCCGACCGCGACAACGCCACGGCCGTCGTGCAGATCTGGGACTGCTTGACCGGCGGCAACCAGCGCTGGACGTTCACCGCCGCCGGGAAGATCAGGATCGGCAACGAATGCCTCGACCAGCCCGCGGAAACCGTCGGCAACGGCGCGCGGCTCACCACACATCCGTGCTGGGGCGGCGACAACCAGCGATGGATCCGCGTCGGCACGGACCAGTACCAGAACGCGTGGTCGAAACGCTGCCTCGACCTCGCCGCAGGTGACGCGGCCAATGGTCGCCAACTACAGGTGTGGGACTGCGTCGGTGGCCCGAACCAGACGTGGAGCATGCCGACCGCCTGACCACACCGGTCATCCCGCGCTGGGAAAGGACCACAGCCGCACGACCTGGTCATCACCGGCGGTGGCCAGCGTGCGGCCGTCCGGGCTGAACGCCGCGCCGTTGACACCGTCGATGGCCTCACCGATCTGCTGCCCGGTCTCGACCTGCCACAGGCGCAGCGACAGGCGTTCGGCGCCGAATTCGACGGCTATCCATCTCGCTGAGCACCCGCGGCACGCTTGCATGAAGAAATGAATCAGTGCTTCAATCCGCGCGCTGATCAACGAACGAGGAGCTGCCCATGTCTGCCCACCCCGCCCGCGTGGCCGGAATGCTCATCGCCGGTACCGGCCTGGCGCACTTCGCGGCGCCGCGGTTGTTCGAGGCCATCACCGCGCCGCTGTTCCCCAAGGACACCCGCGGGTGGGTGTACCGCAACGGGGCCACCGAGCTCGCGCTGGGCGTGGCGTTGTCCGCGGACAAGACGCGCAAAGCGGGCATCGCGGGACTCGCAGCCTACGTGGTTTGGCTGGCCAGCCGCGCTGCCGCGAACCGCTGACCGAGCCCTTGCATGAAGCACTGAATCAGTGCTTCACTTCTTCCATGCCCTACCGACAGACACCCGCCGTGCGGGCCCGGCTGGACGCTCAGCGGGACGTGGTGCTGGAGGCCGCGGTCACCCTGCTGGCCGACGAGGGCTACGCGGGGTGCTCGATGGCGGCGGTCGCGGCCACGGCCGGGATCGCCACCGGCAGCGTGTACCGGCACTTCTCCAGCAAGGCCGAGCTGGCCGCGGAGCTGTTCCGCACGGTGGTGTCCCGCGAGGTCGCGGCGGTGTCCGAGGCGTCGCAACGGCCCGGGGACCTGGTGGAGCAGGTCGTGGCGGTCGTCGAGACGTTCGCCGGTCGGGCGCTGAAGTCGCCCCGGCTGGCGTACGCGCTGCTGGCCGAGCCGGTCGATCCGGCGGTGGACGCCGAGCGGCTGGTGTTCCGCGAGGCGTTCCGCGACGTCTTCGCCGAACGCATCACCGAAGGCGTCGAGTCCGGTGTGCTGCCGCCGCAGGATCCGCGGCTGACCGCGTCGGCGCTCGTCGGCGCCGGCGCGGAGGCACTGATCGGCCCGCTGGCCGAGGGCGCGGCGAGCCCGGACACCATCCCGGGTCTGGTCACCTTCACCTTGCGAGCATTGGGAGTCGCGCATGCCGGCGACGCATGAATTCACCACGCTCACCTACGCCGTCCGCGACCGCAAGGCGTACCTCACGCTGAACCGGCCGGAGCGCCTGAACGCGATCAACGAGGTCATGCCCGCGGAGATCCGCGACGCGGTGCAGCGCGCCAACGAGGACGACCAGGTTCGGGTCATCGTCGTGCAGGGCGCGGGCCGGGCGTTCTGCTCGGGTTACGACCTCAAGCAGTTCGCCGAGGAAGACGCCGAGAACCGCTGGAACCAGGGCCCGCTGTGGGATCCGATCAAAGACTTCCAGGGCATGAAGGCCAACACCGACAACTTCTTCAGCCTGTGGCGCTCGCTGAAACCGACGCTCTGCAAGGTCCACGGCCACGCCATCGCCGGCGGCAGCGACATCGCGCTGTCCTGCGACCTGCTCGTCATGGCCACCGACGCCCGCATCGGCTACCCGCCCGCGCGGGTGTGGGGCTGCCCGACGACCGCGATGTGGGTGTACCGGCTCGGCGCCCAGCTGGCCAAGCGCATGCTGCTCACCGGCGACACCATCGACGGCACGACCGCCGCGGAGTACGGCCTGGCGCTGGAGGCCGTCCCGCCGGAGCGGCTCGACGAGGCGGTGGAAGCGCTGGCCGACCGGATGGCCGGGGTGCCGATCAACCAGCTCGTCATGCAGAAACTGATGATCAACCAGGCCTACGACAACATGGGCCTGGCGGGCACCCAGACACTGGCCACCCTGTTCGACGGCATCACCCGGCACTCCCCGGAAGGCCGCTGGTTCCGCGACTTCGCCGAACGCGACGGCTTCCACGCCGCCGTCGCCTACCGGGACTCCGGCCTGCCCATCCCCGACGGCGGTGGCCCGCCGCCGGGGTGACCCGCCCCTAGGAAACGGTCTCCCGGGGCCGTTCGTGCTCGAGGGCGCGGTTGCGGGTCTCGGCCAGCGCGGACACGCAGACGAGCGAGAGCACCCCGATCAGCGAGAGCATGACGCCGATGGCGATGCTGCCGAACGACGCGGCGAGGCTGGGCGCGACCAGCGGCGGGATCGCGCCGCCGAGCACGCCGGCGAGGTTGTAGCCCAGCCCGGCCCCGGTGTAGCGGTGCCGCGCGGCGAACAGCTCGGGCAGGTACGAACCCGCTGGGCCGTAAGCGATCGCGAAGATCACCAGGGTGACCGACAGCCCGATCGCGAACGCCACGGCACTGCCGGTGTCGAGCAGCGGGAACAACACCAAGGCCCAGATGATCCCGGCCACGCAGGAAGCGCGGATGACGTTGCGGCGCCCGAACCGGTCCGACAGCATCCCGGCGAGCACGATCGCGATCCCGAACAGCACCGCGGCGCCGATGCCGATGCCGAGCACGACCGGGCGGGACAGCGCCGCCCCCTTCGGGTTGGTGCCGTAACTGGTCAGGTACGCGGTGCCCATGTAGAAGAACGCGAACAGCATGGCCAGCGCACCGGCGGACAGCAGCACCTCGCGCGGCTGCGCGCGGAGCACCTCCAGGAACGGCAGCCGCTTGCGCTGGTCGAGCGAGCTCGCCTCGGCCTTCGCCACGGCCTGTGCCGCGCGGAACGCCGGGGTTTCCTCGATGCTCATCCGGACGTAGAGCCCGACCAGGACCAGCACGATCGAGAACAGGAACGGGATCCGCCAGCCGTAGGACAGGAACGCCTCGTCGGTGTCGCCCATGATCAGCCCGGTGGCCAGGAAGGTGCCACTGGACAGGGCGAACGCGATCGCCGGGCCGAGTTGCGGGAACACGCCGTAGAGGCCGCGTTTGTGCCGCGGCGCGTATTCCGCGGTGAGCAGCGTCGCGCCCGCCCACTCACCCCCGACCGCGAAGCCCTGCGCGAACCGCAGCACGACCAGCAGGATCGGGGCGGTGACGCCGATCGACCCGGCTTCGGGCAGCAGTCCGATCAGGACGGTGGCGATGCCCATCAGCAGCAGGGTCGAGATCAGCGTGCGCTTGCGCCCGATGCGGTCGCCGAAGTGGCCGAACACGATCGCGCCCACCGGCCGGGCGAAGAAGGCCACCGCGAAGGTCGCGAACGAGGCGACCGTGCCCGCCGTGGCGCCCAGCGCCGGGAAGAAGACCTTGGGGAAGACCAGGGCGGCGGCGGTGCCGTAGATGAAGAAGTCGTAGAACTCGATCGTGGTGCCGGCGCAGCTGGCGGCCGCGACGCGCCACAGCGGGACCGGCGGCGCCGCACTGCCTTGCGAACTGGACATCGAAGCTCCTCGTTGAGCTCGAACCGAAGTGACGAGCGGAGGTTCGCAAGCCGCGGTCCACAGTCGATACCCGCGAAAAGGGGTACCCGCGCTAGAGGAGCCCGTGCTTCCGGGCGGCGTGCACCGCGGCGGTCCGGTTGTGCACGTTCAGCCGGTGCATGGCGCTGCGCAGGTAGGCGCGCACGGTCTCGGTGCGCAGGCGCATCACCTCGGCGATCTCGCTGTTGCGCAGACCGACGGCGACGTGCTGGAGTGCCTCGATCTCCCGAGGGGCGAGGTGCACCCCGTCGCCGCGCACCGCCACGGGCGGGGTCCGGTCGTCGTCGAGTTCGCGGAGGTCCCGCGCGATGCCGAGCAAGGCGTCGCGCACGGTCTCGTCTTCCACACCGAGCGCGACCTCGCGGAGCTTGTCGAGCGCGGCGCGGGCGCGGGCCGGCACCGGCTGGGTCGGCGGCTCCGGCGGTTCCAGCAGCGTCGTGAGCTCGCGTTCGAGGCTCGCCCCGAAGGTGGTGGCTCGCTCCAGGACGACGTCACCGATGGTCTGCTGGCCGCGAAGGGCGCCGTAGATGACGCCGCGGACCGTGCCGGCCACGCTGACCGGCAGGGCGAAGACGGAGCTGAGCCGCTCCTCCTGCACGACGATCGCGTCGAAGTCGTGGGTGATGGTCCGGGTGGAGGCGTAGTCACGCACGGTCCGCAGCGCCCCGGTCTGGATCACCGAGCCGCCCAGGCCCCGCCCCGATTCGACGCGGAGGTCCAACAAGGACTTCCCGACGGTGCCGCGGAGGTGGCCGATGCGCAGCTGCGGCGCCGTCGACTCCTTCAGGGTGGCACCGCCGAACACCACCGGGAGCCCGGTCAGCTGCTGCAGCTGCTTCAGGCGCAGGCCGAGGACGCGGTCGATCGTCGTGGTGTGGCTCCAGTCGACAGCCATCGGGCCTCCTTGCCTGGCACGTCCGCGCCGAAAGGTGCAGGGTGCGGTGCCCGAACGGATACGTCAAGAGCCGCACCGGCCACTACCCCCGCACGGGGGTAGTCCGCGGTCTCCGGCACCGGTCACGCTCAGCCGACCTCGATCCGGGCAACTCATGGGGAGACGACGATGTCGAGCACCACGGCGGCCTACCGCGCGGCCCGCGACGTCCTGCAGGACCTGGCCGGCGACTACGAGAAGGCGGTCGCGTCCTTCGCCTGGCCGGATTTCGGCGACCGGTTCAACTGGGCGATCGACTGGTTCGACGCGGTGGCCAGGGGCGTGGACCGCACGGCGCTGTGGATCGTCGAGGAGGAGGACGGGTCGGAAGCGAAGTACTCGTTCGACCAGCTCGCGTGCCGGTCGGACCAGGCCGCCGCGCACCTCGCCGCCCACGGCGTCGCCCGCGGTGACCGCGTGCTGCTGATGCTGGACAACCAGGTCGAGCTGTGGGAGTCCATGCTCGCGGTGATGAAGCTGGGCGGGGTCATCCTCCCGGCGACCACCGCGCTCGGACCGGCCGAGCTGGCCGACCGCATCGACCGCGCGGCGGTGCAGCACGTCCTGGTCAACGCCGCGGACACCGCCAAGTTCGACCAGGTTCCCGGCTCGTACCGCCGGATCGCCGTCGGGGACGCGCCGGACGGCTGGGTCGCCTACCGGGACGCCTACGAGCTGACCGTGCCGCCCGCCGAACACCCGGGCACCGCGCCCTCGGACCCGCAACTGCTCTACTTCACCTCCGGCACGACGAGCAAACCGAAACTCGTCGAGCACACGCAGGTCTCCTACCCGGTCGGGCACCTGGCGACCTCGTTCTGGGTGGCGGCCAAGCCCGGTGACGTCCACCTGAACATCTCCAGCCCCGGCTGGGCCAAGCACGCCTGGTCCTGCTTCTTCGCGCCCTGGATCGCCGAGGCGACGATCTTCGTCTACAACTACGCGCGCTTCGACGCGGGCAAGCTGCTGGAGCAGATCCGGCGAGCCGGGGTGAACACCTTCTGCGCCCCGCCCACCGTGTGGCGCATGCTGATCAAGGCCGACCTCTCCGGCGGGCCGGGGGCGCTGCGCGAACTGCTGTCCGCCGGCGAGCCGCTGAACCCGGAGGTGATGGACCAGGTCGCCGCCGCGTGGGGCCTGACCATCCGCGACGGTTACGGGCAGACCGAGCTGCCGCTGGCCGTGGGCAACGTGCCGGGCATGCCGGTCAAGCCCGGCTCGATGGGGTTGCCGCTGCCGGGCGTGCCGATCGTGCTGGTCGACCCGCTCACCGGGCAGCCCGCCGACGAGGGTGAGCTCTGCGTCGACCTGGCACAGCGGCCGATGTCGCTGATGACCGGCTACCAGGGCGACGCCGAACGCAACGCGGAAGCCATGGCGGGCGGCTACTACCACACCGGCGACGTCGCCTCCCGCGACGCCGACGGGTACATCTTCTACATCGGCCGCACCGACGACGTGTTCAAGGCGTCGGACTACAAGATCTCGCCGTTCGAACTGGAGAGCGTGCTCATCGAGCACCCGGCCGTGGCGGAAGCCGCCGTCGTCCCGGCCCCCGACGAACTCCGGCTGGCGGTGCCGAAGGCCTACGTCGCGCTCGCCGCCGGCTACGAGCCGACCGCCGAGACCGCCTTCTCCATTCTCAAGCACGCCCGGGAGAATCTCGCGCCGTACCAGCGCATCCGGCGCATCGAGTTCTTCGACCTGCCGAAGACCATCTCCGGCAAGATCCGGCGCGTCGACCTGCGCGGCCGCGAGGAACGCGCGGCCACCGGCCAGACTGAAGTCACCGAATACCGGGACGAGCAGTTCCCGCGGCTGCAGTCCTAGGTCCGGTTTCGCCGCAGCCGGTCATTCGCACACTTCGATGGTCAGGCCGTGGTGGTCCCGGTAGTGCCGGGCGAGTTCGGCCCCGGCACGAGCCGGTATCCCCGCCTCCCACCACGGCAGGTCCGGCGCCGCGGGGCCCGGCCGCAGCAGGGCGCGGAACCGCTCGTCGAGCCTCGGTCCTTGTCCTTCTCCTTGCGGCCTTCGCCGTGGCCAGTACGCGGCCCCCTTGCGGCTCACAGCGGGAATCGCAACTGGCGGGCCGTGGCTTGACCGACGCCTTGGCCTCGCGGGCACCGGCGGTCGACCCCCACAAACCGAACAGGACGGCAAAAGTGGCGCCGGTCAGGACCTGACCGGTCACCTCGAGCGACCGGCTCAGCTTGGGTTTCACGAGCGCATGCCCTCTCATCACAGGGATCGACAGCGCTCATAGCGTGGAACGGCGAGGTCCAGCGGAAGTACATTCCGGATACACCCACTACCGGTTCCGCAGGAAGGCGACCTGGTCGGTGAGGGCGTGCTCGCGCACGGCCGGGTCGGTGTAGAACGTGAAGTGCGTGCCCGGGTAACTCCGCAACTCCCCGTGCGGCGCCCGTTCGGCCAGCTCCCTGGTCGTCTCGATAGGAGTCTCCTGGTCGTCGGCGGCGACGCAGACCAGGAGCGGCGCGGTCAGCCGAGCCGCGGCCAGCGCGGGACGGTAGCGCATCATGCCGAGCAGCGCCCGTGGCGCGATGCTGTTGCGCCACAAAGAATCCTCCCCACCGCTGGTGAGCGCGCGGATGTGCTGGTCGGCCTCGGCAGTGGCCGCGACGGCCAGCTCCCCCGGCCTCCCGACCATCGGGATGTAGAACGGCCGCAGCCCCAGCTTGCCGCGCAGCGCGTCACAGCCGATGGCGGCCAGCAACCGCAGCGTCTGCCCCGTCGAACGGCCCGCCACCCGCCGAGGGAAGCCGTTGAACGGGATCTGCGCGACCACCGCGGCGATCCCCGGATCATCGGCGGCCACGGAGATCACGTGGGCGCCACCCAGCGAATTGCCCCACAGCACCACGGCACCGGGATCGACGTGCCGCCGCGCGAACGCGATGGCCGCCCGCAGATCCTCCTGCTGGCCACCGACGTCGGCGAGCTGACGCGGCTCGCCACCGCTCTCCCCGAAACCGCGGTAGTCGAACACGAGCGCCGCCATGCCCTCGGCGGCGAACCGCTCGGCGTGCGGGAACAGCCGGTCCATCGTGCCGCTGAACCCGTGGCACAGCACGACGCACGGCAGCCGTCCCGCCGGCGACGCAGGCAGGTGGAGGTACCCGGCACAGGTGGTACCGCCGGACTCGAAGGTGACCTTGACGCGCTCCTGCATGACCCCACTCCCGTAGACTGACCGACGGTCAACAGCATAGCGACAAATCTGACCGATGGTAAGCAGCTTCCCGAGGAGGCCGATGAGCACCACCCCGCAGCGGATACTGGCGGCCGCCCGCGCCCTGTTCGCCGAACACGGCTACCGCGCCACCTCCATGCAGGCCATCGCGGACCAGCTCGGTATCACCAAAGCCGCGCTCTACTACCACTTCGACTCGAAGGACGAGCTGCTCCGCCACCTCACGCTGCCACTGCTGGACGAACTGGAGGGCGCGCTCAACGACGCGGAGACCGCCGGCGACCCGGAAGCGGTGCGCTGGCGCGCCATCGAGGGCTACGTCGACGTCCACCTGCGCCACCGGGAAACGCTGCTGATGCTGGTCCGGGACATGACGTTGCTGGTGCAGGCCCCGGTGGCGGACCGGTTCCGCGCGGCCATCGCACTGGCCAACGACCTGATCCGCGGCCCGGAGCACGACCTGGCCCAGCGGGTGCGTGCCGCCCAGGTGGTCGCCGGGCTGGCCGATCCGGTCGTGCTCTTCCTCGACGAACCCCCGGAGCAGGTCAAACGGCTCATCCTCGACGGCGCGCGCGCCCTGCTGGCGACCCCGGCCGAGAAGGAGGAACCGGCGGGCACCCGTCCTCGCGGCCGGCCCCGCGGCCGCAGTGGCGGGCGGCCCGCCGCGCTGACCGAGCCGGACGCCCAGCGGGCCCGCGACCTGTACGCGGCCGGGCACCCGGCACAGGTGATCGCGGACCGCCTCGGCGTCTCACGGGCCACCGTCTACCGCTGTCTCAAAACCTCGGCCGGTTGATTTTGAAATCAACCACGCGAAGCGGCGACCGTTGCGGTCCGGGAGCGAACGCTCTACGGTGACAAAACTAGAACAGGTTATAGTTTGACTGGCGCGCCGGACCGAGGAGCGGACATGGCGAAGAGGGCACCGCGCGGCGACGAGGCCGACTACGTGGTCGTCGGGTCGGGCAGCTCCGGGGCGGCGATCGCGGGCAGGCTCGCCGAGTCCGGGGCGAGCGTGATCGTGCTCGAGGCGGGCAAGACGGACGAGAAGCTGCTGGTCCGCAAGCCCGGCCTGGTCGGGCCGATGCACGCCGTGCCCCAGCTCAAGAAGCCCTTCGACTGGGGCTACTACTCGGTCCCGCAGAAGCACGCGCTCGACCGCACGATGCCGGTCCCCCGCGGCAAGGTGGTCGGCGGCTCCAGCTCGATCAACGGCATGGTCTACGTCCGCGGCAACCGCGCCAACTTCGACGCCTGGGCCGCCGAGGGCAACACCGGCTGGGACGCGGACAGCGTGAACGCCGCGTACAAGCGGATGGAGGACTTCGAGGACGGCGAGAACGCGTTCCGCGGTGCCGGCGGCCCGATCCGGATCACCCGCAACAAGATCCCCCAGGAGGGCTCGCTCCAGTTCATCCAGGCCACCGCCGACGCCATCGGCTGCAAGATCCTCGACGACTACAACGCCGAGTCCCAAGAGGGCGTCAGCCGGATGCAGCAGAACGCCGCCGACGGCCTCCGCTACAGCGCCTCCCGCGGCTACCTCCACCACCTCGCGCCGCCGACCCTGGAACTCCAGTCCGGCGTGCTCGCCAGGAAGGTGCTCGTCGAGAACGGCCGGGCGACCGGGGTCGAGGTCACCGACGCCAACGGCGGGCGCCGCACCATCCGCGCCGGCAAGGAGGTCATCCTCTCCGCCGGGTTCATCGGCTCGGCGCAGCTGCTCATGCTTTCGGGCTTCGGCCACGCCGAGCACCTCAAGAGCCACGGCATCGAGGTGCTCGCGGATCTCCCGGTCGGCGACAACCTGCACGACCACATGTTCCACGCGCTGACCTTCCACGTCTCGTCGAGCAAGAACACCGGCACCCCGCCCTACTTCGCGCGCGGGCTGGCCAGGGAGCTGATGCGGCCGGGCACCACCTTCCTGGCGAACTCGGTCTTCGAGGCCGTCGCCTTCCTCCGCACCTCGCAGGCCACCGACGTGCCCGACCTCCAGCTGCACCTGCTGCCGTGGGCCTACGTCTCCCCCAACCAGGACGCGCCGATCCGGCACGACGTGGACAAGCGGCCCGCGCTCACCGTGCTGACCACGCTGATCTACCCGAAGAGCCGCGGCACGCTGCGGCTCGCGTCGGCCGATCCGGCCGCCGCCCCGCTGATCGACCCCCAGTACCTGGCCGACCCCGCCGACCTCGAAGTGCTCGCCGAGGGCTCGGAGATGGCCCGCGAGATCTTCGGCTCCGGCGCCTTCCAGGGCTCGGTCAAGTCGGAGATCCACCCGGGCGCCAACCTCCGCGGCCAGGAACTGCGCGACGCCATCCTCAACCGCGCGACCTCGGTGTACCACGGGGTCGGGACCTGCCGGATGGGCGTCGACGAGCTCGCCGTCGTCTCCCCCGACCTCAAGGTCCGCGGGGTGGACGGGCTGCGGGTCTGCGACGCCTCGATCATGCCGTCGATCACCGGCGGCAACACCAACGCGCCCGCCATCATGATCGGCGAGATGGGCGCGCGCCTCGTACTTTCCGGCAACTGACGGGAAAGGGACCATGACCGTCACCCCAGTCGCGCTCACCCGCCCGGCGTCGGTCACCGACGCGTTCCTGCGGCAGCTCGTCGCCAGAGTGCCCGGCTCGGGCGGGGCGACCTGGCGGCTCACCGAGGTCTACACCGGCGAAACCCTGGTGGAACTGCCGCAGTCGACGCCGTCCGACATCGAGCGGGCGTTCGCCGTCGCCCGCGAGGCACAGCGGAAGTGGGCGGCCACGCCGCTCAAGCAGCGGCTGGCGGTGTTCAAGCGGGCGCACGCGCTCTTCACCGACCGGGCCAAGGCCGTCACCGACCTGATCCAGGTGGAGAGCGGCAAGAACCGGCAGATGGCGATCGAGGAGACCTGCGACCCGGCGATGGTGATGAGCCATTACCTCAAGCGGGCCACCAAACTCCTGGCGCCGACCCGGCGCGGCGGGCCGGTCCCGCTGGTCACCAACTCCACCGAGATCCGGCAGCCCAAGGGCGTGGTCGGCATCATCGCGCCGTGGAACTTCCCGTTCGCCACCGGCATTTCCGACGCCGTGCCCGCGCTGATGGCCGGGAACGCGGTGGTGCTCAAGCCGGACAACAAGACCGCGCTCTCACCGCTCTACGGCATCCGGCTGCTCGAAGAGGCCGGGTTGCCCGAGGGCCTGTTCCAGGTGGTGTGCGGGGAGGGGCCGGACGTCGGCCCGACGCTGATCGACAACGCCGACTACGTGATGTTCACCGGTTCCACCGCCACCGGCCGGGTGATCGGCGAACGGGCCGGGCGGAACCTGATCGGCTGCTGCCTCGAACTCGGCGGCAAGAACCCGATGATCGTGCTGCCCGACGCCGACCTGGCCGAGGCGGTGCAGGGCGCCGTCTTCGGCGCCTTCGGCAACACCGGGCAGATCTGCATGCACATCGAGCGGATCTACCTGCCGGAATCGCGGTACGAGGAGTTCAAGAAGGCGTTCGTGGCCAAGGCGGAAGCGCTCGACGTGCGAGCCGCCTACGACTTCGGGCCGGAAATGGGCTCGCTCGTCTCGGTGGACCACATGCAGCGGGTCAAGTCGCATGTGGACGATGCGGTGGCCAAGGGCGCGAACGTGCTCTGCGGCGGCAAGCCGCGCCCGGATCTCGGCCCGGCGTTCTTCGAGCCGACGATTCTCGAGGGCGTCACCAAGGACATGGTCTGCGGGGTCACCGAAACCTTCGGGCCCGTTGTCGCGCTGCACAAGTACCGCACCGTCGACGAAGCCGTGGAACTGGCCAATGACACCGAATACGGCCTCAACGCCTCGGTCTGGGGAGTCGATCTCGACGGCGCACGCGCGGTCGCCGCGCGCATCGAATCGGGCAACGTCAACATCAACGACATCCTCGCCACCGCCTACGCCTCGAAGGGAACCCCGTCCGGCGGCGTGAAAACCTCCGGGGTCGGCGCCCGCCACGGCGATCAGGGACTGCTCAAGTACACCGACGTGAAGAACCTCGCCGTGCTCAAGAAGCAGGTGATGGGGCCGCGTCCGGGGCAGGACTACGAAAAGTACGTCAAAAGCATGATTTCCGGCCTGAAACTCATGCGGAAGTTCCGTATTCGGTGATTGCCCGCGCCCGGATGGGCGAAACGTTTGCGCCGATGGCGCGAGAAGCCAGTTCCCCTTCTCCCGCAGAAGGATGAGGGTTCCGAGGAGCGTGTAACGAGGCGGCCCGGGGTGCCGACGTCTCGGTTACGTGACGCGAGCCAAGGAGCCTCTCGATGATCACCTGCCGTCTCTGCGGCTCGGCCCACCTCGCCAGCGTCGTCGACCTCGGCGCGACGCCGCCGTGCGAACGGTTCCTGACCGAGGAACAGCTCGGTGAACCGGAACCGGCCTATCCCCTGCACCTCCTGGTGTGCACCGACTGCTGGCTCGCGCAGCTCCCGCCGTTGATCTCCCCCGAAGATACTTTCACCGAATACGCCTATTTCTCGTCGTATTCCGCCTCCTGGGTGGAGCACGCCGGTGCGTTCGTCGACGACGCCGTTTCCCGGCTCGGTCTCGGCGATTCCTCCTTTGTCGTCGAGGTCGCCAGCAATGACGGTTACCTTTTGCGGCACGTGGTGGCGCGGCGGATCCGGTGCCTGGGCGTGGAACCGTCGGTGAACGTGGGCGAGGCCGCGCGGTCGGCCGGGGTGCCGACCAGAACCGCTTTCCTCGGCCCGGAAACCGGGCGCGAGGTCCGCGAGGAGCACGGCCCCGCCGACCTGGTGGTGGCCAACAACGTCTACGCGCACATCCCGGACATCACCGGGTTCACCCACGGGCTGCGTGCCCTCGTCGCCGACGACGGCTGGGTCAGCATCGAGGTGCAGCACCTGCTCACGCTGATCCAGCGGAACCAGTACGACACCATCTACCACGAGCACTTCCAGTACTACACGGTGGAATCGGCGCGCCGGGCGCTGGCGTCCGGCGGTCTGTCCGTTGTGGACGTCGAACTCCTGCCGACGCACGGCGGCTCGATCCGCCTCTGGGCGCGCCCGGACGCGGCCGCCGGTGAGCCGAGCCGCCGGATGACCGAGGTGCTCGACGCCGAGAAGGCGGCCGGGCTGCACGAACTGTCCGGCTACACCGAGTTCGCCGAGCGGGTCAAGAAGGTCCGGCTGGAGCTGACCAAGTTCCTCGTCGACGCGGCGCTCGACGGCCGGACCGTGGTCGGCTACGGCGCGCCCGGCAAGGGCAACACGCTGCTGAACCACTGCGGTATCCGGCCGGACCTGCTGCCCTACACCGTCGACCGCAATCCCTACAAGCACGGCCGGTACACCCCCGGCACCCGGATCCCCGTCCTGCCCCCGGAGCGCATCGCCGAGGACCAGCCCGACTACGTGCTCGTCCTCCCGTGGAACCTGCGCACCGAACTGACCGCCCAGCTGGCCTTCGTCGGCGACTGGGGCGGAAAACTCCTCTTCCCCATCCCGCACCTGGAAATCGTCGAGGTGAAGTCGTGAAGGTAGTCCTCTTCTGCGGCGGGTACGGCATGCGGATGCGCAACGGTGACGCGTCCGACGTACCCAAGCCGATGGCCATGGTCGGCCCGAGACCGCTGATCTGGCACGTGATGCGCTACTACGCGCACTTCGGGCACACCGAGTTCATCCTGTGCCTCGGTTACGGCGCGCACCACATCAAGGAGTTCTTCCTCGACTACCGGGAAACCGCGTCCAACGACTTCGTCCTGCGGGACGGCAAGGCGGAACTGCTGTCCACCGACATCTCCGACTGGTCGATCTCGTTCGTGCACACCGGCCTCGAATCGGCCATCGGCGAGCGGCTGCGCCGGGTCCGCCCGCACCTCGGCGGCGACGAGATGTTCCTCGCCAACTACGCCGACGTGCTCACCGACGCCCCGCTGCCGGAGATGATCGAGCGGTTCTCCGCCGCCGACGCCGGTGCCTCGATGATGGTGGTGCCGCCGCAGTCGTCGTTCCACTGCGTGGAGATGGACGAAGGCGGCCGGATCGGCGCGCTGACCCCGGTCAGCGACATGCCGCTGTGGGAGAACGGCGGCTACTTCGTGCTGCGCCAGGAGGTTTTCGAGCACATCCCGCCCGGGGGCGACCTGGTCGCCGACGGCTGCGGTGAGCTGGCCAAGCGCGGCAGGCTGCTCGCCTACCCCTACCGCGGGTTCTGGAAGCCGACCGACACGGTCAAGGAACGGGTCCAACTGGACAACGCCTACACCCACGGCGACCGGCCCTGGGCGCTGTGGGAGCACGAGCCGGCGGGCATCGCGTGATCGGACTCGGCACCGGCAGGCTCCGGCGGATCGTCGCGCTCGGCGCGCACTGCGACGACATCGCCATCGGAGCCGGCGGCACCCTGCTGACCATCTGCGCCGAGCACCCCGGCATCCGGGTCGACGCGCTGGCCCTGTCCGGCGGCGGCACCGAGCGCGAAGCGGAGGAACGCGCCGCGCTCACCGCCTTCTGCTCGGGCGCCGACCTCGGCGTCACCGTGCTCAAACTGCCCGACGGCCGATTCCCCGCGCACTGGGAGGAAGCCAAGAACGGGCTGGAGGACCTGCGCCGGCGCACCGATCCGGACCTGGTCCTCTCCCCGCGCACGGCCGACGCCCACCAGGACCACCGCGGCTTGGCCCGGCTGGTGCCGACGGTCTTCCGCACGCACCTGCAACTGGAGTACGAGATCGTCAAGTGGGACGGCGATCTGGGCCGGCCCGAGGCCTACGTCCCGCTCTCCCCCGAGCGCGCGGAGCAGAAGGTCCGCCTGCTGCACGAGCACTACCCCTCGCAGCGGCACCGCCCCTGGTACGACCGCGAAGCCTTCCTCGGCCTGGCTCGGATCCGCGGCATCGAATGCGGGCACCGGTACGCGGAAGCGTTCGACCTCAAGAAACTGGCGCTCGACCTCACCGCGAAAGGCTGACCGCATGCGCGTGCTGCTGACCGGGCACAAGGGCTACCTGGGCACGGTGATGGCCCCGGTGCTGGCCGAAGCCGGCCACGAGGTGACCGGACTCGACTCGGGCCTCTTCGACGCCTGCGTATTGGGGCCGCCGCCGAAGGACCCCGACGGCCACGAGGTGGACCTGCGCGACGTCACCACCGCGCACCTGTCCGATGTGGACGCCGTGATCCACCTCGCGGCGTTGTCCAACGACCCGCTCGGGTCGCTGGCGCCGGAGCTGACCTACGACATCAACCACCACGCGTCCGTCCGGCTCGCGCGGCTGGCGAAGGAGGCGGGCGTCCGCCGGTTCCTCTACGCCTCCACCTGCTCGGTCTACGGCGCTTCGAGCAACGACGGCCTGGTCGACGAGGACGCGCCGCTTCGCCCGGTGACGCCGTACGCCGAGTCGAAGGTGCGGGTCGAGGACGACGTCCACGCGCTCGCCGACGACGACTTCTCCCCCGTGTTCCTGCGCAACGCCACCGCGTTCGGCTTCTCGCCCCGGCTGCGCGCGGACATCGTGCTGAACAACCTCACCGCCCACGCCCACGTTTCCGGCGAGGTCCTGGTGCTCTCGGACGGCACGCCGTGGCGTCCGCTGGTGCACGCCAAGGACATCGCGCGTGCCTTCACCGCGGCGCTGACGGCGCCGAAGGAGGCCGTGCACGGCAAGGCGTTCAACATCGGCACCGAGCGGAACAACGTGACCGTGGCCGAGATCGCCGAGCAGGTGGTCGAGGCCGTACCGGGCTCGATCCTGCGGATCACCGGCGAATCCGGCGCCGATCCACGCTCCTACCGCGTCGACTTCGCCCGGTTCCGTGCGGCGGTCCCCGGCTTCGACTGCGACTGGTCGGTCAAGGACGGCGCGCTCGAACTGATCCACGCCTACCGGCGCCACGACCTCACCGAACGGGACTTCCAGCTGCTCTTCACCCGGCTGAACACGCTCAAGGCGCGGGCGCGGGCGGGCGAACTCGACGAAACCCTCCGACAGCGGTGAATCGGTGACCACCTACCGGGCCCTGGACTCCGGCGCCGACCTGCGCAAACTGGTCGAGCGCCTGTACCCGTTCTGCCGCAGCATCACCGGCGACGGGGTGCGCCGCACGCTGGACGTGCTCGGCGAGCACCTGCCGCTCGCGGTCCACGAGGTCCCCACCGGCACCCGGGTGCTGGACTGGACCGTGCCGCGGGAGTGGAACATCCGCGACGCCTACGTCAAGGACGTCACCGGCCGGCGCGTGATCGACTTCCGCGAGTCGAACCTGCACGTGGTCGGCTACAGCGTGCCGGTGTCGCGGACGATGCCGCTGGCCGAACTGCGCGAGCACCTGCACACGCTGCCCGAGCACCCGGCCTGGGTGCCGTACCGGACCAGCTACTACGCGCCGGAATGGGGTTTCTGCCTGGCGCAGGAGGTGCTCGACGCACTGCCCGACGGGGACTACGAGGTGTGCGTAGATTCCACTTTGGACGACGGCAGCCTGACCTACGCCGAGCACGTGGTGCCGGGCCGGGTCGCCGAAGAGGTGCTCATCTCCTGCCACACCTGCCACCCCTCGCTGGCCAACGACAACCTCGCCGGCATCGCCATCGCCGCCGCGTTCGCCCAGCGCCTGGTGAACCCCTACTACACCTACCGGTTCCTGTTCATGCCCGGCACGATCGGCGCGATCACCTGGCTCGCGCGCAACAGCGCCCGCATCGGCCTGGTCAAGGCGGGACTGGTGCTGGCGTGCGCCGGGGACCCGGGATCGCTGACCTACAAGCGAAGCCGCCGGGGGAACGCCGAGATCGACCGCGTGCTGGAGCACGTGCTGTCCGGCCGCTCCCACACGGTCCTCGACTTCTCGCCGTACGGCTACGACGAGCGCCAGTTCTGCTCCCCCGGCTTCAACCTCGGCGTCGGTTCCCTGACCAGGACGCCGTACGCGGGTTATCCCGAGTACCACACCTCGGCCGACAACCCGGACTTCCTCTCCACCGAGGCGATGGAAGAAACCCTCCAGGTCCTGCTGGACGCCCAGGCGGTGTTCGATCGCGACCGCACCTACGTCAACCTCAGCCCCTACGGCGAACCGCAGCTCGGCAAGCGCGGGCTGTACGACTCGCTCGGCGGCCGAAGCGACGCCAAGCAGGCGCAGCTGGCGATGCTCTGGGTGCTCAACGTCTCCGATGGCGAGCACAGCCTGCTCGACATCGCCGAGCGGTCCGGGCTGCCCTTCGACTCCGTCGCCGCCGCCGCTGACGCGCTGCGGGGCGCGGGATTGCTCGGGGAGTGAGGCGGATGCGGTCGATCCTGCGCTCCCGGGCCGCGCGGGCGATGGCCGGGCGGCTCAGCTGGGGGCTGGGCGACCAGGCCGTCTCCAGCCTGACCAACTTCGCGGTCGGCCTCTACGTCGCGCGGTCGCTCGGGACCAGCGCGTTCGGCATGTTCAGCCTCGCCTGGGTCAGCTACGGCGTGGTGCTCAACCTTTCGCGCGGCCTGGGCACCGACCCGCTGATGGTGCGGTTCTCCGGGGTGTCCGCCGACGCCTGGCGCGGCGCGACCAGGCAGGCGACCGGAACGGCGCTCACCGCGGGACTCGCGGCGAGCGCCGTCAGCGTGGGGGCCGGTCTGCTCGTGGGCGGGAGCCCCGGCAAGGCGTTCGTCGCGCTCGGCGTCGTCATCCCGGCCCTGTTGCTCCAGGACGCCTGGCGGTTCGCCTTCTTCGCCGCCGGACACGGCCGGAAGGCCTTCGTCAACGACGTGGTCTGGGGTGTCGCGCTGATCCCGGCGCTGTACCTGGCCAAGGAACACGACACCTCCGCCGCGTTCATCCTGGCCTGGGGCCTCTCGGGCGCGGTCGCCGCGGCGTATGGCTGCCTGCAGGCCGGGGTCCGCCCGGATCCGCGTGGTGCGCTCGACTGGCTCAAGCGGCACCGCGACCTCGGCACCCGGTACCTGATCGAGAACGTCAGCAACAGCGGCTCGGCGCAACTGCGGATGTACGGCCTCGGCGCGATCGCCGGGCTGGCGAGCGTCGGCGCGGTGCGCGGCGCGGAACTGCTGCTCGGCCCGTTCCTCGCCCTGCTGATGGGGCTTTCCCTGGTCACCGTGGCCGAAAGCGCGCGGGTGCTGCAACGGGCACCGCACCGCCTTCGGCACTTCTGCGCCGTGCTCGGGGCCGGGCAGTCGGCCGCCGCCCTGCTCTGGGGCCTGGCGCTGCTGCTGATCCCGGACGGGGCGGGCCGGTTCGTGCTCGGTGACGTCTGGGCGCCCGCGTCGAGCCTGATCGTGCCGGTCACCATCGGCATCGCCGCGGCCGGGTTCACCACCGGGGCCGCCGCCGGGCTGCGGGCGCTCGGTGCGGCGAAGCGGAGCCTGCGGGCCCAGCTGATCGCCTCCGCGGCCTACGTCGGTTTCGGTCTCATCGGCGCCTTCTTGGCCGGGGCGCCCGGATCCGCCTGGGGGGTCGCGCTGGCGGTCACCAGCGGCTCGGCGGTGTGGTGGCACCAGCTCCACACCGCACTCAAGGAACGCCGGACTTCGGAGAAGGAAGAAATGGGGACGTCATGAGCACCGCGCCTCGGCTGAGCATCGGGCTCCCGGTCTACAACGGCGAGGACTACCTCGCCGAAGCGCTGGAGGCACTCCTCGGCCAGACCTACGACAACTTCGAACTGATCATCTCGGACAACGCCTCGGTGGACGCGACCGAGGAGATCTGCCGCGCGTACGCGAAGCGGGACCCCCGCGTGCGCTACGTGCGCCAGCCGGTCAACATCGGCTGCGCGCCCAACCACAACTACCTGGTCGACGTCGCCCGCGGTGAGCTGTTCAAATGGGCTTCCGACGACGACCTCTACGCCCGCGACCTGCTCGAACGCTGCGTCGAAGCGCTGGACGAGCACCCGGAGTACGTGCTGTCGCACTCGTGGACGGCGATGATCGACGAGCACGCGGTGGTCACGCAGGCGCTCGAATACCCGCTCGTCACCAACTCGCCGCGAGCCCCGGAACGCTTCCGCAGCACGCTGTTCGCCCCCGGCGGGGACGACGACGGGGCGGTCATCCGCACCGAGGTGCTGCGCCGGGTCGCGCCGCTGGACAGCTACCACCACGCGGACCGCACGATCATCTCCGAGCTGGCCCTGCACGGCCCGTTCCACCAGGTGCCCGACTGGCTGTACTTCCGCCGCGACCACCCCGGCCGGTCCGAGCACGAGTACCCGACCGTGCGCAAGCGCGCCAGCAACCTCGACCCGAAGCGGGCGAACCGGCTGCGCCACCCGATGGTCCGCCTGCTCGGCGAGTACGTGCTGGGCTACGTCAAGGCGATCCGGCGCGCGCCGATCTCCGACGCGGACAAGCGCGAGTGCTACCGGTACCTGCGGCAGTGGCTGCTCAGCCGGGCGGGCAACCCGGCCATGGGCAAGATGCCGATCCAGGCCACCGCGGAACTCGGGCCGCGCCAGGTGTCGGTGGTCTCGGTCGTGCCCGGCCAGGAGGGCCGGGTCCGGTGATGCCGCCGGCCAGGATCGGGCTGTTCGGGCTGCTCGGCTCCGGGAACCTCGGTAACGACGGTTCCTTCGAAGCGGTGCTCGGCTACCTGCGCGCGAACCACCCGGACGCCCGGATCAGCGTGATGTGCGGTGGTCCGGAGGTGGTCGCGTCGCGGTACGAGCTCGAAACGACGGCGTTGCACTGGTACTCGCGGGAGTACCGGACGGCCTCGGGGCCGGGCGCCCTCGTCGCGAAGGCGCTGGGCAAGGTAGTCGACATCGGGCGCACGGCGGCCTGGGTGCGGCGGCAGGATCTGGTGATCGTGCCGGGCATGGGTGTGCTCGAATCGACGCTCCCCTTGCGCCCCTGGGGGTTCCCGTACTCCCTGCTGTTGCTGTCGGCCTCGGGCAGGCTCGTCGGCACCAAGGTGGCGCTGGTCAGCGTCGGGGCCAGCGCGAGCGGCCACCGGGCCACCCGGTCGATCTTCGGCTGGGCGGCGCGGCTGGCGTCGTACCGGTCCTATCGGGACGAACCTTCGCGCGAGGCGGTGCGCGTGCTGGGCGTGGACGTCACCGCGGATCGGGTCTACCCCGATCTAGCCTTCGCCCTTCCCGTGCCCGCGGAAGCGGTGGTGCCCCGTTCGGTCGGCGTCGGCGTGATGGCGTACCACGGCGGGAACGACGACCGCCCGCGTGCCGGCGAACTGTACGACTCCTATGTGGACACCATGACCCGGTTCGTCGCCAAGCTGCTCGGCGACGGCCGCCAAGTCCGCCTTTTCATCGGGGACCAGGCCGACCGCCAGGTGGCCGACGAGATCATCGCCGAACTCCGCTCACCGCTTCTGTCCGCTCCGAAGACATCCACATTGGACGAGCTGATGCGGGCGATGGCGGCGGTGGAAACGGTGGTCGCCACCCGGTACCACAACGTGCTGTGCGCGCTGAAGCTCGCGAAACCCACCTTGTCCCTCGGGTACGCCACCAAGAACGACGTCCTGATGACGCAGCTGGGCCTCGGCGAGTTCTGCCGCCCGGTCCGGGACATCGAGGTCGACGACCTGCTCAGCCGGTTCACCGAGCTCGAAGACCGGGCGGACGAGCTGCGCCGGACCCTGGCGGAACGCGGTGCCGAGCAGACGCGGCTGCTGGAGGCGCAGTTCGCCGAGCTGTCGGCGGCCTTCCTGCCGGAGGGAGTCCGGTGAAGGCGATCCCGGTGCCCGCCATCGCGGGCGCGTACCTGTTCGAACCGACCCCGCACCTCGACGAGCGCGGCTTCTTCTGCCGCACGTTCGACGCCGACGTGGTGCGCTCGGCCGGGATCGATCCGGACGGGTTCGTCCAGGACAGCGTGTCCCGGACCCGGAAGGGCGTGGTGCGCGGCCTGCACCTGCGCGCGGGCCGCGGTGAGGCGAAGCTGGTCCGGTGCTCGTCGGGCGCGGTGTTCGACGTCGTGGTCGACGTGCGGCCGGATTCGCCGACCTTCCTCGGCAAGGCGAACTTCGAGCTGTCCGGCGAAACCCAGGTCTCCCTGTACATCCCGGCGGGATGCGCGCACGGGTTCCAGGCGCTCACCGAGATCGCCGACGTCTCCTACCGGATCGACCGCGCGCACGACCCCGCCGAGGACCTGGCCATCGCCCACGACGACGCCGAACTGGCCATCCGCTGGCCGCTCCCGGTGTCGCTGATCTCCGAGCGGGACCGCCAGGCACCCCCGCTCGCCCAGGTACTGAAGAGGTGAGCCCGGTGCACCTGCCCCGATCCGCCCTGGCCAACGAGCGCCTGCACGCGATGATCCCCGGTGGCGCGCACACCTACGCCAAGGGCGAGGACCAGTACCCCGAGCACCTGGCGCCGGTCATCTCGCACGGGCGCGGCGCGCGCGTCTGGGACGTCGACGGCAACGAGTACCTCGAATACGGCTCGGGGTTGCGCGCGGTCAGCCTCGGCCACGTCCACCCGAGGGTCACCGAGGCCGCCCGCCGCGAGCTCGACCGGGGCGCCAACTTCGTCCGCCCGTCCATTGTGGAGGAGAAGGCGGCCGAGCGGTTCCTGGCCACCGTGCCCACCGCGGAGATGGTCAAGTTCGCCAAGAACGGCTCCGACGCCACCACCGCGGCGGTCAAGCTGGCCAGGGCGGCCACCGGCAGGCCGCTGGTGGCGCTCTGCCGGGACCACGCCTTCTTCTCCATCGACGACTGGTTCATCGGCACCACGCCGATGTCGGCCGGGGTGCCCGGGGCGATCGCGGACCTGACCGTGTCGTTCCCCTACGGCGACCTCCCGGCCACCGAGGAGCTCCTGCGGGAGCACGCCGGGCGGGTCGCCTGCCTGGTGCTGGAGGCCGCCAACCAGGTCGAGCCACCCGACGGCTACCTCGCCGGCCTGCGCGCGCTGGCCGACCGGTACGGCTGCGTGCTGGTGTTCGACGAGATGATCACGGGTTTCCGCTGGTCCGAGGCGGGCGCGCAGGGCCTCTACGGGGTGACGCCGGACCTGTCGACCTTCGGCAAGGCGCTCGGCAACGGGTTCGCCGTCTCGGCCCTGGCGGGCAAGCGGGAGTTGATGGAACTCGGCGGGCTGCGCACCGACCGGGACCGCGTTTTCCTGCTGTCCACCACGCACGGCGCCGAGACGCACTCGCTGGCCGCGGCGATCGCGGTCATGGAGACCTACACCGAAGAGGGCGTCTCGGCGCGGCTGCACCAGCTCGGCGCACGGCTCGCCGCCGGGGTCCGGGAGGTCGCGGCCTCGGCGGGGGTCGCGGAGAACGTCGTCGTGCGCGGCCGGGCGAGCAACCTCGTCTTCGCCACGCTCGACGCGGAGGGGAAACCGTCGCAGGACTACCGCACCTTGTTCCTGCGGCAGCTGCTCACGGGCGGGGTCCTCGGGCCGTCGTTCGTGGTCAGCGGCGCACTGTCCGAAGAAGACATCGACCGGACGGTCGACGTGGTCGCGCAGGCTTGTCTTGTGTACCGCAAAGCACTCGACGCGGATGACCCGGCACCGTGGCTGGGTGGCCGTCCGGTGAAGCCGGTATTTCGGAGAAGGGTATGAAGTTCGGGTTCAGAGATCGTTCGGCCGGCTCGCGCGTGCTCCCGCTCGCGCTGTCGGTGTTACTGCTCCAGGTCACCGTCGCGTCGGCGGCGGTGGCGGTCCCCGAGACCCCGGAAGCCCCCCAGATCCTGGCGGCGGGCGTGTGCGGCACCACCGTCGGGGTGCCCACCGCGCCGGCCGGGGCCGAGATCGTCCAGCCGGGGACCGACCTGACCAGCCGCACCATGCAGCGCCCGGCGGGCTCGACGTTCTGGCTGGCCCCCGGCACGCACACGCTCAGTCCGGACCAGTTCGGCCAGGTGATGCCGAAGGACGGCAACGTCTACCTCGGCGCGCCGGGCGCGGTGCTCGACGGGCGCGGGATCAACCGCGCGGCCTTCACCACGCCGGCCAAGGACGTGGTGATCCGCGGGCTCACCATCCGCGGCTTCGTCGCGGAACGGGACCAGGGCGTGGTCAACCACGACTCCGGCGAACGCTGGATCATCGAAGGGAACGTGATCGAGCAGAACGAGGGCGCGGCGCTGATGGCCGGCGCGGGCCAGCAGGTGCTGGACAACTGCCTGCGCGACAACGGCCAGTACGGCATCAACGCCTACCGGACCGCGGGCGGGATCACCGGCCTGCTCATCCAGGGCAACGAGATCACCGGCAACAACACCGGTGACTGGGAAACCCAGATCCCGGGCTGCGGGTGCAGCGGCGGCGCGAAGTTCTGGGCCGTCGACGGGGCCGACATCATCGGCAACTGGGTGCACCACAACCACGGGGTCGGGCTCTGGGCCGACACGAACAACAACGACTTCGTGGTGGAGGGCAACCTGATCGAGGACAACGCCTCCGAGGGGCTGTTCTACGAGATCTCCTACAACCTGGAGCTGACCGGGAACACCTTCCGGCGCAACGCGCTGGTCCAGGGCCGCAACCGCGCCGCCAAGGGCGACAACTTCCCGGTCGCCTCGGTCTACATCAGCGAGTCCGGCGGGGAACCCCGGCTCCCGGCCCGGACCGGCGGCATCGTGATCCGGGGCAACATGTTCTCCGACAACTGGTCGGGGATCACCCTGTGGGAGAACGCGGACCGGTTCTGCAACAGCCCGGCGAACACCTCGGTGCTGTCCTGCACGGCACTGGTCTCGCCGACCTCCACCTGTTCCGCGCCGGCCATCGCCAGTGAACCGCTCTACGGTGACTGCCGCTGGAAGACGCAGCGGGTTTCGGTGTACGACAACACCTTCGAGTTCGACTCCGCGCTCGAAGGCTGCCTGAACATGTGCGGCCGGATGGCGGTGCTGTCGAACTACGGCACCTTCCCGTCGTGGTCGCCGTACAAGGGCTCGGTGATCTCGGAGGCGGTCACCTTCACCCAGCACAACCGGTGGTACGACAACAAGTACTACGGCCCGTGGTCCTTCGTCGCCCACGACACCTCACGGCGGCTGACCGCGGCGCAGTGGCAGGCCGCGCCGTATTCGCAGGACACGTGCAGCGTGTTCGGCGAGACGGAGACCTGCTGAAGCGTTCATCCGTGACCCGGCTCCCCCTCGCCCGCGGCGGCCCGCGAGGTGGAGTCGGCGCGGGTCACCCGGTCGATCGCCCAGCCCGCCACCGGGAGCACGGCCAGCGCGACCCCGAGCCCGGCGAGCACGTCGGTCGGGTAGTGCGCCCGCAACGCCACCTGCGACCACCCCATCGCCAGCGCCCCCAGGGCGACCAGCCCCAGCAGCACCCACGCCCCGGCACGCGGGCCGAGCCCGCGCACGTCGACCACCAGCAGCCCGGTCACCGCCGCGATGGTGACCAGGAACGCCGTGTGCCCGCTGGGGAACGACAGGAACTCGCCGTGGATCAACCGTCCGGTCAGCGGTTTCAGCCCGGTGGTCAGCGCGATCGTCACCGTGCAGGAAACCACCAGCAGTATCGCCGTGCGGGGGCGGCGGAACAGCAGGCACGCGAGGCCGAGCGCCGCGAAGACCACCACCGCGCCCACCGGCTCGCCGCTGAAGTCGATGACGATGGCCCATTGCCGGGTGAGCCCCTCCGCCCGGTCGATCATGGCGAACAGGGCCGCGTCCGGTCCGGTCGTGCCGGACGTCCCGGCATAACGCAGGCCGAGCACGAGCGCGACGAGGAAACCGAGTGCGCCCAGGACCGACAACGACGTCCTGGACTGCGGCGGGAGCGCGGGCGGACTGGTGCTCACTCGGCCGGTACTCCCATCGCAGCGCGGTACCCACCGACCAGCCGGTCCAGGCCGACCGCCGGGGTGAACCCCTTCTCGTAGGCCAGCCGGGCGGCCCGCCCCATCTCCTGGTTCCGCGCTCCGGTCGCTTCCCGCAACCGGTCCGCGAGCGACGCCGGATCCCCGGGCTCGTGCAGCAGGCCGGTGACGCCGTCCTCGACGAGTTCGCGGAACGCGCCGTGCGCGGCGGCGACCGTCGGCACTCCGGCGGCCATCGCCTCGACGATGACCAGGCCGAACGTCTCCAGCCAGGTCGAGGGGGCCACGACGGTGTTCGCGCGGGCGATCAGGTCGCGGCACTCCTCTTGGGACTGGAGACCCACGTACGACACGTCGTCGCGGCCGTGTGCCCAGCGGGCCACGTCGTCCTGCATCGGGCCGGTGCCCGCGATCACCAGCGGCAGGCCGATCCCGCCGAGCCGGTCCCACGCGGTCATCAGCAGCCCGGCGCCCTTCTCCGCGGTGATGCGGCCGAGGAACAGCACGTGCTCCCCCGCGCCCGTGCGCGTCCGGCCCGGGTCCTCCACGTAGTTGTGCTTCACCACGAGCCGGGATGCGGGCATCCCGGCGGCGACCAGGACCTCGCGTTGCGCGGCCGAGATGCAGAAGAACCGCGAGACCCCGGACCACCAGCGCTTCCGGTTGAGCACCAGGCTCGCCGCCATCGGCACGGTCGCGAGCGCCGAACCGCGGTAGCACCCGTGCCGCACCGCCGGGAGCGGTGCGCGCCCGGCGCAGTCGGTGCACACGTGCCCGTCGCGGTACAACGTGCCGGGCGCACAGATCTGCGTGTAGTTGTGCAGGGTCGCGACGGCCGGGACACCGGCGTCGGCGCACGCGGCCAGCACGGACGGCGAGAGCAGCGGGAACGTGTTGTGGATGTGCACCACGTCCGGCCGGTCCTCGCGCAGGCGCCGCGTGAGGTCCGCCCGCACCCCCCGGTTCCACGGCACGCGCAGCGGCACCGCGGCCTTGCGCGGCAGCGACATCCCGGAGATCTCGTCGCTGCGCCGTTCGAACAGGCCGACCTCGTGCCCGGCCCCGGCCAGCAGCGCGACCTCCTGGTCGACGACGTTGTTCTCCCCGCTCGGCTGTTCGGCCCGGTAGCGGTTGTGGACCACGAGGACCTTCACCCGGTCTCCTTCGGTTCGGCGGGCGGGCGGACCAGCAGCGACGCGGCCAGCGCCAGGTGCAGCAGGTACGGCGACGCGTCGCCGAAGCCCGCCTCGGTGAAGGAGGCGGACAGGCAGTAGGTGATCAGGAAGATCGCGCACGCACGGGCGAGCGAGGGTGGCCGCAGCACCGCGACCACCACCAGCACCAGCAGGAACGACGCGACGAGCACGATGCCGACGTAGCCCTGCTCGTGGTAGACCGCCAGCCAGCTGCTGTCGATCGGCAGCCCGTCGTAGGACTTGTCGGTCAGGCCGACGCCGAACAGGTACTCCAGCGTCGTGCGCGGCGCGGCCAGCAGCGCGTCCCACACCTTGGCGCGGCCGGTCAGGCTGGAGAAGTTCTCCTCGCTCTGCCCGCGCAGGAACCACGCCTGCACCAGCCCGCCCAGCACCACCGTGACCAGCAACCCGGTGACGACCAGGCCGGTGAACACCTTGCGGGCGCGGGCACTCGACATCCACTGCGACAGCAGCGCGACCACCGTCCCGGCCACCAGGCCGAGCGTGGCGGTGCGGGTGTGGGTCAGCAGCAGGATGCCGAGCGACGGGATGATGACCAGCAGCGCGGTCCGCCGGTCGAGCCGCCCGCCGAGCCACAGCAGGACGGTCAGGCCGATGACGATCGCCGCGTACTGGCCGACCTGCGGCGGGGTCAGCGGCCACAGCGCGCCGGTGAGCCGCCCGCCGTAGTCGAACGGCATCGCGTTGCCCGGGCTCAGCACCAGCCCGATCACCACCGTCACCAGCACCACGGTGTACGCGCGGATGTGGTGGCGGACCAGCTCGGTGCCACCGTCCCACCAGCGCGTCAGCAACCACAGCGTGGCGAGGAAGAGCGCGAAGCGGAAGCAGCGGAACAACGCGCCGAATCCGCCTTCGAGGTCCAGGCTCGCGACCGTGCTCGACACCAGGAGCACCGAGAGCAGCGCGAGGTACGCGCTGGGCCGGACGCGCAGCTTGCTGTTCAACGCGAGCGCGATCAGGAACGCGACCCCGAGGCAGCCCATGGTGATCAGCTGGCTGACCGACCTCGGCAGCGGGAGCACCGTCTTCGCCCCGGTCGAGCCCAGGGTGTTGATGATCAGCAGGGTCCAGGCGACGCCGACGGCCTTGGGCGGGCGGGCGACCGGCCGGGTCGCGGTGTCGAGCACGTCAGCCACCCCCGGCCCGGCTGAACTGGCTGCCCTCGTCCTGCCGGTAGGGCGCGCCCTGCCACTCGCCGAAGCCCAGCACGCGGCTCGGCTCGAAGGCCACGAAGGTCCACGGCCCGGCGTAGGTGTTGTGGTGGAAGCGGTTCTGCTGGGTGAAGGTGATCCCGTGCTGCACCACTTCACCCTGGTACGGCGACCACTCCGGGAAGGTGCCGAAGTTCGCCAGCATCGCCGTCCGCGCGCAGCCCTCCTCGCAGCCGGCGACCGCGGGATCGAGCACGAACCGGTTGTGGTGGACCTCCACGCGCTGGGTCTTCCACCGGCAGTCGGCGTTCAGCGGCCCGGCCGCGATACCGGGCTGCGCGCACTGGGCCGGTTCGGGCACCAGCCGCGTGCACGTGCCCGAAGAGGTGTTGGCCGGGCTGTTGCAGAACCGGTCGGAGTTCTCCCACAGGGTGATCCCGTTCCAGTTGTGCTCGAACGAGTTCCCGGCGATCTCCACCTTGTCCGTGCGCGCGGGGACCCTCGGCTCACCACCGGATTCGGACACGTAGAGCGAGGCCACCGGGAAGCTGTCGCCGCGGTCGACGTAGTCCCGGCCGTCCACCCGGTTGTTGTGCCGGAGGGTGTTGGTGCGGATGACGGCGTTGTAGCTGGTCTCGTACACCAGGGCGGCGCTGTCGTTGTTCTCGATGAGGTTGCCCTCGATGAGGAAGTCGTTGTTGTTCGTGTCGGCCCAGAGCCCGGTGCCGCGGTTGTCGTGGACCCAGTTTCCGCGGACGTCGGCGCCGTTGACCGACCAGAACTTGATCCCGCCGGTGCAGCCGCAGCCGTCGATCCGGCTCTCCCAGTCACCGGTGTTGTTGCCGGTGATCTCGTTGCCCTCGACGACGAGCCCGGTGATCGTGTTGCCCGCCGAGTACGCGTTCATCCCGTACTGGCCGTTGCGCCGCAGGCAGTTGCCGCGCACCTGCTGCCGTGCGCCCGCCATCAGCGCGGCGCCGTCGTTGTCCTGCACGGCGTTGTGCTCGATGATCCAGCCGTCGGCCGAATCGTGGTTGACCACGCCTTCGTCGTGCGGGGCCGCGAACCCCCGCACGACGAGGTACTGGATCTTGACGTCGGTGGCGTCGCCGGAGAAGGCGTACTGGTTGAGCTCGCGGCCGTCGAGCACGGCGCCCGGCCCGCCGACGTAGGTGTTGCCCGGCTTCGGGGTGACCTGGTCGTACCGGTCGTCGCCGAGCCGGTGCGTGCCGGGAGCCAGCCAGAACGTGGTGCCCGCCGGGCTGGACCGCGTCCGGGCGGCGAGGTCGCCCGGCACGGCCGGGTCGATCCTCACCGCCCCCGCCGGTGCTTCCGCCGGGCCCGCCGGGAGCTTGTCGCACACCTGCGCGACCGCGCCGGCCGGGGCCTGCGCGGGATCCGGTGCCCTACCCGCGTCGCCGTCCGGTTCGGCGGTGCAGGCCACGAGCAGCACGGAACCGGCCAGCGCTGCTCTCGCGGCCTGGCGGCGGTGACGCGGTCGGGTGGTCACGACGGTGGGTCCTCCCCCACGCGATCGAAGGTGAGCACGGTGGTCAGTGCGCTCTCGGCGGTCCCGGTGCCGAGCAGGGTCCACGTCGGTTCGCGGCGGCCGAACCCGGCCGAGTACCAGCCGAGCGGCGGGGTGAGATCGCCACGATGCGCCGACCACCTCAGCTGCGGCGGCAGTGCCACCGAGGCGCTGCGGGCCTGGCCGTCGACCGTCCAGGACAGCGTGGCGGTTTCGTCGGAAAGCTCGACCTGGACGGCTGGGCCGAAGTGGAACGCGAGCCGGGCGGGCCGCGCCTGGCCGGAGCGGACCTCGTCGACGATGTGCAGCTTCGAGCCCTCCAGTTCCACCGTGCGCCGGTGGATCGCCGGTGCGTAACCGTCGTGCTCCGCGCTCCACCGCGAGGGCGTGCCCACCGCGAGCACCCGGGTGGTGGCGTGCCTGGTCCAGAGGAACGGGCCGCCGGAGACGGACTGGTCGGTGCCGCCGAGTTCGAGGGTGTTGTGCGCGGCGGTGGACCGGAAGTACGTCCGCCACTTGGGTTCGCCGTGGTAGCAGTAGGTGCCCGGATCGGCCAGGATGTCGACGCCGTCGTGCCGGACCTCGACCGACAGCGCGTCGGCGTGGGCGTGGGCGGCGATGGACAGGAAGCCGTGCGGCCCGCCGTCGCAGCGACACCACAGGTCACCGTCCCGCAGGATGGTCATCCCGGCGTCGGGGAAGTCGTCGCGGCGGCGGACCGGGCGGACGGCGTCGACGTCGATGTCCCTGGCGAGCGCGGCGAGCAGCGGCGTCCGCACGTCGGGGGTGGCGACCTCGGGCCACCAGTCCAGCCGTCCGAAAAGGACCTCGCCGGTGTTGAGCAACGAAGCCCAGCGGCTGGTCTCAGCGCCATCGACGACCAGCCCGAACCCGTCGTCGGCGTCGCCCTGCCTCGGCGGCCGGAGCTTGCTGTCCACTATGGACGCCAGTGCGTCGGTCTTGCGGAGCAGCACCTGCCACGTCGACGCGGGAACCTCGACGCCGGCGGCCTCCGCCTCCAGCGCCCCGGCGAGGCCCAGCTCCAGCACCAGCCCGTGGTACTCGGTCGCCAGCTCCCGGTTGAGGCCCGAATCGAAGGTGTTGTGCCGCAGCATCCTGTCCAGCGAAGCCAGCGCCGACGCCCGCCACCCCGCCGATTCCGGGAACCAGCCGAACGCGCACGCGGCGGCGAGCTGCCCGGCGTCCTCGGCGATCACGTGGTTGTTCGCCGACGAACCCCGGCTCCCGAACGCGGCCAGCCAGCGCTGGTGGTGCCAGATCTGGTTCAGCGCCATCGGGTTGTCCTCGAACAGCAGGGGCACCCGCGCCCAGCCGTCGAGCAGCCGCCGGACCCACACCCAGGACAGCAGGCGGATCCCGAGCTCGATCCCGCTCACCCAGTGCACGCCGCGCATCGGCGGATTGGCCAGCCACCACGAATCCAGGTGCGCGGCGACGCGTTCGGCGTACCGGTCCTCGCCGGTCAGGGCGTACGCGGCGGCCAGCACGGTCAGGTGCTGGTGCCGCGACGGCTCCCAGATCTGCTTGATGTCGCCGACGGCCTCCTCGCTGCGGTACGGGATGTCGAAGGAGTACACATCGGACGGTGCCCGGCGCCCGGTCTTGGGGTCGTACGACCAGTCCGGCGCGACCAGGTCGTGGCGCTCGACGCCGAAGTACTCGGCGTGCCCGTCCATCAGCCGGTCCGCGGTCGCGAGCAGGGCCTTCACCGCGTCACCGGAAACGGAAGCGAGCGCGCTTTCCCCGAGCACCGGACCGAAGCGCCGGTCCGGCAGCCAGACCGCCCGCTCCCGCGCGACCGCGCGCCACCGGCGTTTGCGCACCACGTCGGTGACCCGACCGGCGATCTCGGCCGGGTCCATCCTGGACAGTCTGCGCAGGTACCAGCTCAGTTCCATCAGGCTTCCCCCGTGCCGATCCGCACCGGCGCGCCGGTCTCCAGGCTGCGGGTGACCGCGAAGGTGGCCAGCGTCGTCGAGACCAGCGACTCGACCGGCACCGGCATCGAGACCCCGGTCCGCAGCGCGGTGACGAACGCCTCCAGCTCGGCCGCCTGTCCCTTGTCCCGGCCCTGGGGCAGGCGCGAACTGACCCACTTCTTCCGGCCGAACACCGACGCCCGCGCGAAGTCGTCGAACTTCAGCACCTTGCCGTCGGCGGTGACGTCGATCGTCTCCTTGGGGAACGCCGGCGAGCCGCTGGTGGTGTACGCGATCGAGGCGGTCGAGCCGTCCGGGTAACGCAGCAGGATCTGCAGGTCCTGGTGGCCTGGTGTGGCGGTGGCGTACACCGAGACCGGGTCGGCCCCGAGCAGCCAGCTGACGGTGTCGACGAAGTGCCCGCCCTCACCGGCGAACCGCGAGCCCTCGCTGTCGGACTGGGTGTACCAGCTGTTCGCGTCCAGCCGTCCGGCGTTGACCAGGTAGCGCACCGACGCCGGGCCGATACGCGGGCCGAAGGTGCGCACCGCCTCGGTCAGCAACGGCGCGAACCGGCGGTTGAAGCCGACCTGCAGCCGGTTGTTGCCGGACTCCTCGATCGCGCCGAGCACGAGTGCGAGTTCCTTCTCCGACAGGGCCAGCGGCTTCTCGACGAACACGGCTTTCCCGGCCAGGAGCGCGCGCCGGGTCAGCTCGGCGTGGGAACTGTGCCGGGTGACGATGAAAACCGCGTCCACCGAGGGATCGTCGAGCACCGGGCCGAGGTCGGTGGAGGCGCGGGTGAAGCCGAACTTGCGTTTCGCGTTCGCCCCCGAGAGCGCGGAGGTGGTGACCACGTCCGAGAGGTCGACGCCGTCCATCCCGGCCAGGTGCGGCAGGAGCATCGACGACGCGTAGTTGCCCGCGCCGACGAACGCGACCTTCAATCCGCTCCGGGGAACCGCGCGGGCCGTCACCTGCTGCGGTACCGAAACCGACGCGACCTGCTCGAAGGTGTCGGCGGACCGCTGCTCGTACTCGAACAGCACGGCGACGGCCTTCAGCTCGCCCTCGTTCAGCTTCCGGTAGGTGTCCACGGCGTCGGAGAACGCCGCCACGTGCGAGATCAGCGGCTCGACGTCGAGCCGCCCGCGCCGCATCAGATCGACGACGCATTCGAGGTTGCGCCGCTCGGTCCAGCGGACCTGCCCGATCGGGTAGTCGCGGCCGTCGATCTCGTACTCCGGGTCGTAGCGGCCGGGGCCGTACGACCGGGAGAACCGGACGTCGAGTTCCTTTTCGTAGTAGGCGTTCCACGGCAGGTTCAGCGAGCACTTGCCGATGTCGACCACCCGGCCGCGGTCGCGGCTGAGCTTCGCGGCCAGCTCCACCGGCTCGTTCGTGCTGCCGCCCGCGGCGAGGTAGACCTGGTCGACGCCGTGGCCGCCGGTGATCTCCGCGACTGCGGCGTCGACCACTCCCGACCCGGGGTCGGCGCACCTGAGCGCGCCCAGCCGCTCGGCGAGTTCACACCGCGCGGGGTCGGGATCGACGCCGACCACCCGGACCCCGGTGGCGACGAGCAGCTGGACCACCAGCTGCCCGATCAGGCCGAGCCCGATCACCAGCGCGACGTCGCCGAGCTGGGGTTCGCCGCGCCGGACGCCCTGCATCGCGATGGAGCCGACCGTGCCGAACGCGGCGTGCCGCGGGTCGACCCCGCCGGGCACCCGCGTGTAGAGGTTCTTGGGCACCCAGTTCAGTTCCGAGTGCAGCGCGTGCTCGTTCCCGGCGCAGGCCACCAGATCCCCGACCGCCACGTCGTCGATGCCCGCGCCGACCTCTTCGACGACCCCGCACAGCGAGTAGCCCAGCGGGGTGTAGGAATCGAGCTTGTTCATCGCCTTGCGATAGGTGGCCGCCAGCCCGTTGGCGGCCACGCTCTGCACCACCTTCGCGACCTGGTCCGGGCGCGCCTTCGCCTTGCCCACCAGCGAAAGGCTCGCTTCGGACACCTTCATCATCTCGGTGCCGGTGGAGATCAGCGAATAGGCGGTGCGGACCAGCACACCACCCGGTTTGCCCGCCGGGACCGGGACGTCGAGGAGCGCCAGCTCCCCGCTCTTGTAGTTCTGCACTACCTGCTTCACGTCGCTCCTAAGCGCTCCGGGCCGAAACGGCACCGCGGTACCAGTACTCGAGGGTCAAGATGTGCCAGAGGTGCTTGCCCCGGTCCTGCTGCCCGGAGGCGTCCTCCTCGGCGAGCCGCCGCAGCGCGTCGCGGCGCAGGAAACCGGCCTTCACCAGTTCGCCTTCGTTGGTCACCTCACGCACCAGCGGCGCGAGGTCGCGGCTCATCCACGCCCGCAGCGGGGCGCTGAACAACCCCTTCGGCCGGTGCACGATCTCGGCCGGGAGGATCGACAGCGCGGCCTCCTTCAGCGCCATCTTCCCCTGCCGCTTCACGATCTTGCGGTCCCCCGGCAGCCGGAACGCCGCCCGCACCACCTCGACGTCGACGAACGGGGTCCGCACCTCGGTGGAGGCGGCCATGCTGGCGCGGTCGGTGTAGGCGAGGTTGAGCCCGGGCAGGAACAACCGCGAGTCGGCCAGGCACATGCGGTTGACGAAATCCGACAGCGTGTTGTCGTGGTAGGTGTCCGCGTGCTCGGTCAGCACTTCGTCGACCGCACCGGCGAGGTCCGGGTTCAGCAGACCGGCGATCTCGGCCCGGTCGTACATCGTGTAGCTGCGCCGGAACGCGGTTTCCTCGGGCAGTTCGGCGAAGGAGAGGAACCGCTTGGCGAACCGGACCGTCCGGAGCCCGCGCTTCGCCGTCGCCACCGGCAGTCTGTCCACAACGGACTCGATCGACCGGCGCACCGGGGCGGGCACCCGCTGGTACCGCACGGCGAGCTGGTTGGCCACGTGCTTGCGGTACCCGGCGAACAGCTCGTCGGCGCCCATGCCGGAGAGCATCACCTTGACCCCGGCCTCGCGGGCGGCGGTGCAGATCAGGTAGCTGTTGATCGCCGCCGGGTCACCGATCGGCTCATCCAGGTGGTAGGTCATCCGCGGCAGCAGGTCCAGCACCCGCGGCGCGATCTCGATCTCGTGCAGGTCGACCCCGAACCGGGCGGCCACCTTCTTCGCGTACGCCAGGTCGTCCGGCATCGCCTCGAACTTCGCGTCCTCGGCGCGGAAACCGATGGTGTACGCGGAGATCCCCGGCTGCTCGCGGGCGGCGAGCGCGGTCAGGTAGCTGGAGTCGAGCCCGCCGGAGAGAAAGGTCGCCACCGGCACGTCCGAGAGCAGGTGCTTGCGGGTGGAGTCCTCGATGACCGCGTTGAGGTCGAACACGCCGTCGTCGGCCGCACCTTCCTCGGCCACCTGGCGCAGCGACCAGAACGTGCCGCGGTCGCTCTCGCCGTTCGGGCGGAACCGCGCCCAGCTGCCCGGCGGCAGCTTCTCGGCCTCCCGGAACGCGCACCGGCTGTCCGGCACCCAGTAGTACAGCAGTGAGGCGACGAGCGCGGTGTCGTCGATGGTCAGCGACCCGCCGAGTTCGGTGGCCAGCGCCTTCAGCTCGGAGGCGAACACGACGCCCTGGCCGCGGTGCACCAGGAACAGCGGTTTGATGCCCAGCTGGTCGCGGACCAGCACCAGCTCGCCCGAGCGCTCGTCGAACACCCCGAAGGCGAACATGCCGCGCAACCTCGGCAGTCCGTCGATCCCCCACGCGCGCCACGCCTCCAGCAGGACCTCGGTGTCCGACGTCCCCCGGAACCGCACGCCGCCCGCTTCGAGTTCCGCGCGCAGTTCCGGCGCGTTGTACAGCTCCCCGTTGTAGGTCAGCGCCAGGCCGTTCTTGACCATCGGCTGCGCCCCGGTCTCCGAAAGGTCGATGATCGACAACCTGCGGTGTCCCAAGTGGACTTCACCGGCCCCGGCCCGGTGGTCGTAACGGCCTTCGCCGTCCGGGCCGCGGTGGGCGAGGGTCTTGGTGAGCCGATCGGTGAGCGGCCCCCCGTCGGGCCAGTGATAAGCGCCTGCGATGCCGCACATCTGCTTTCGCTCCCCATCTCTACCGGGCTCCGGCGTGGTCGTGGTCTTCGGGGCGCCGATACGGCATCGGCGGGCGGGTGCCGTTCAGGCCAGGCCCGGCCGGCCCGCGCCCGGCCCGGCCGCGCAGGGCGGTGTGCAGGCCGTCCCAGAGCGTGCCGTCGGTGTGGTCGCGGGGATCGGGATCCACCACGACCACCCCGATGATCGGGATCCGCCGGTCCGCGAGCTGCCGCGCGACGGTGTGCAGCCACTCGGTGCTCGCGTACCCGGCGCGGACGACGAGGATCGCCTCCGCACCGAGGAATTCGAGGTCGGTCCACGACGTCCCCGGCTCGATCGAACCGACGCCGACCCGGCGCCCGTCCGCCGGTGCGTCACCGCGGTCCAGCACCTCGACGGACCCGGCGAGCGCGCGGAGGTTCGCCCTGGGCAGGTCGTCGACGAGCGAGACGGGCCCGGATTCCGCGAGTTCACGGGCCAGGTCGGTGGCGAGCGCGGCGGTGACCCGCCGGGCGCCGAGATCGAGCAGCGACACCGAATCGCCGTTCTCCCGGACCGCCCTGGCCAGCGTGACCGCCACCCGCTGCCGCCGCCTGGCCGCCCGCGCCCGCAGGAGAACCCGGGGTGGCTTCGGCAACTGCGCGAGCACCGAGGCGCCGAGGTGTTCCGAGATCTCCCGCCGCAGCACCGGCCGGTCCCGCACCACGCTGGTCACGGCGGCGAGCGCCAGCCCGCCGAACAACCCGAGCGCGAACCCGATCCCGGCGTCGGTGGCCAGGGTCTTGAGCAGTGACCGCGGCAGGATCCTCGGCGCGTCCACGATCCCGGTGCCCGCGGCGACCTTGGGCGTGCCGATCCCCGCTTCCTGCGCACGGCCGTCGTAGTCGGAGATCTTCGAGGTCAGCTCCGCACGGCGCGCGTAGAGCCGTTCCAGCTGGGCCGGGTTGGCGTCGGCGCGCTTGGCTTCCTCGGCGACGATCTCCGATTCGATCGGCCCGAGTTCTTCCCGGGCCTTGTCCCGCTGGTCCAGCAGCGCCTTCTGTTCCGCGGCGGCGGCTTCCTGGTTGCGGGCGACGTACTCGGTGATGAAGGCGTCCGCGATCGCCTGTGCCCGGGCGATCGCTTCGTCGCCGGTCCCGCCCTTGACCGTCAGCTGCAGCACGTTGTTCGTCAGCCCCAGCCCCTCGTAGTCCTTGAGGAACTCCTCCGGCGCCTGCGGGCTGTTCAACCTCTGGAGCGCGTCCGCGGCGATCTTCGTGGTCTCCAGCACGGCGACGTCGGTGCGCATCAGCGTCCCGCTGTCGGTCGGCGAGTCGTCGGGGTGGATGACCAGGATCTTCGCCACGGCGGTCGGTGGAGCGGGCAGGAGCACCGCGACCAGGCCACCGGCGATCAACCCCAGCAACGCGGTGGCCAGCCAGAAGCGGCGGCGCCTGCGGACCGAGACGACCAGCCGCTGGAGGTCGATGAGCGGTTCGGCGCGGGTCACGGGGTGCCCGCCAGTGCTTCGGCCGGGGTTTCCGGGCGGGTGCGGGTCGGCCGGACCGGGCGGATCAGCGCGGCCCCCGCGACCGTGAGCCCGGCATCCGCGCAGGCTTCGGCGATCCCGACCAGCTCCCAGGCCGACCGCGAGCCGACGCTCACCACGACGAGCACCTCTTCGGCATCGGTGTCGCGGACGACGGGCCGGGTGGGGTTGACCGTCACCACGGTGGCGCGCGATCCGGCGAGCGCGGCGATCCGCTCGGCGGCCCGTTGCCCGGCGTGGTCCCCCTCGGCGGTGAGCATCAGCCGGCACCGCGGCGAAAGCCGGTCCACCAGCCGGTGGAAGTGGACGTGGTCGTCGATCTCGTCCGGGAAGACGTCGACGCGCGGCACGTTCCACGGCCGGTCGTCGTGCAGGAACTTCGCTCGCCGGGACGGTTCCGCGGCGGGTGGTTCGTCCACCACCTCGACGGTGGCCAGTACGGGCCCGCCGAGGGCCGCGGCGATCTCCTTCTCGTCGCGCAGCCGCCGATCGGTGCGGGCGGTGAACAGGTGCCCCAGCACACCGAGCAGGAAGAACAGCACCGCACCGCCGAGCACGAGTTGCGCCGGCGTCGGCGCGGCGGCCGAGGTAGGCAATTCGGCCGAACCCAGTACGACCATGTTGCCGAGCCCGCTCGCGGTGTCCGCCGCGTTCAGCGCGGACATCGCCTGCTCGATGGACGAGCGCAGCCCCTGCAATTCGGTGCGCAGCTGGAGGCTTTCCACCGTCGTCTGACCTTCGTCGGCCTTCGCGGAGAGTTCGCTGATCCGCTGGTTCGTCTGCGAAACCTGCTGGCGCAGCGTTTCGCGGCGTTCCTGCGCCAGTTGCACCGCGGCGTCACCGGACCCGGCGATGATCTGCGTGGAGTACTTCACGAACTCCTGCGCGAGCTGATCGGCCATCCGCTGCGCCTGGCCGGCGGTGTCGCCGGTGGCCTCGATGGTGATCACGTTGCCCTGCGCCACCGAGGTGGCCACCCGGTCCCGCAGTTCGGCACCGGTCCCGCCGAGCACCGCGGCGGTGCGGTCGAGCACGACCGAACTGGTCGCCACCTCGGCCTGGGTGAGCAGTTCGTCCGCCTCGCGCGGGCCCTGCAGCAGGACGCTGGCCGTGGTCCGGTAGCCAGGTGAGAGGAACAGCGACGAGCCGGCGCCGACGGTCGCGCCGAGCACGGCGAGGACGACCAGGGTCCGCCACCGCCCGCGCAGCACCTGCCCGACCGTGGCCAGGCGCACGGTGTCCTCTGTGCCGTACCCGCCGGTGTCCGTCAACGCCGGGTTCTCCCCTCAGTGCCCGGTACCGCCTTCGCTGGCGCACCACCAACCCCGTCGGACCGGGCACGGCGTTGGTTACACGATTGCCCGCGTCTTGTTCGAAACGCGACCGGAAAGCCGGTCAACGCACCGCCGCGGTGTAGGCCGCGAGCAGCGCCTTCTGGGAGTTCTCCCACGAAAGCGCGCCGGCGACCCGCGCCCGCCCCAGCTCCCCCATCTTTTCCCGCTCCTCCGGCGAGTCCAGCAGATGCGCGATCAGCTTCGCGAACTCCGCCTCGTCGTTGGCCTTGGCGTACAACGCCGCTTCCCCCGCCGAAACCCGCGCCTCCCGCAGCTCGAAGGAAACGATGGGACGGCTCATCGCCATGTACTCCATGATCTTGTTCATCGTCGAGACGTCGTTGAGCGGGTTCAGCGGATCCGGCGAAAGGCACACGTCCGCCGCGGACAGGTAGCGCAGCAGGTCCTCGTCGGGGATCCGGCCGGTGAACTCGACCTGCCCGCCCAGCCCGAGCCTGCCGGACAACGCCACCATGTCGTCGAAGGCGTCACCGGAGCCGATGAACACCGCGTGCCAGTCGGTGCGGCCGAGTTCGTCGCGCAGACGGGCCAGCGCCCGCAGCGCGTAGTCGACGCCGTCCTGGGGGCCCATCACCCCGAGGTAGGCGAGCAGGTGCGGTTTCCCGTTCTTCAGCCCGGGTTCGACCGGGACCTGGCGGAACCGCTCGACCACCGGCGCGCTGCGCACCACGAAGACCTCGTCCGGGGACTTGCCGCCGCGCGTCACCGCGACTTCCTTGTAACTCTCGTTGGTCGCGATGACCACGTCGGCCGTGCGGTAGGTCCACCGCTCCAGCGCGCGGACCGCGCGGTACAGCAGATCTTGGCCCCGGTCGAACCGCGAGAGGTACAGCTCGGGACAGAGGTCATGCTGGTCGAAGACGAACTTCGCGCCGCGGAGCTTGAGCGGGAGCGCGACCAGGAAGAGCAGGTCCGGCGGGTTGCAGGCGTGCACCACGTCGATCCGCCCGAGCTTGCGGGCGAGCCGGAAGGTGTGCCACAGCGCGGCTCCGTACTCCTGGAGGTACCCGGCCGGGCCACCGGTGGCGGCCCGCAGCGGGTACCGCAGGATGTGCACACCGTCGACGGTGACCTCCGCCTCGGTGTCCCGCTTTGTCCCTTGTGGACAGATGACGTGCACGCCCCAGCCCGCGTCGCGCAGCGTGGTGCACTCCTGCCAGACGCGGCGGTCGAACGGAACGGACAGGTTCTCGACGAGGATCAGGGCTTCACCAGGCAAGGCCGACATATCCCTCTTCAGCCCGGCGCCGGTCGGCGTCGGGGACGCGGACGAGATCGATGATCTGGTGGCCGTCGCCGGCCGGGAGCGCGGCGAGCACGTCCGGGTCGGTGCAGCCGATGAGGCAGACCTCGGCGTGGTCCAGCACCTCTTCGACGGACCCGGCCAGCAGCTGGCCCAGGTGCGGCAGCCGGGCTTCGATGTACTCGCGGTTGGCGCCCATCAGCCGGGAGAGGCTGACGTTGGCGTCGTAGATGCGGAGGTCGTACCCCTTGCCGTGGAGGCGTTCGGCGAGTTCGACCAGCGGGCTCTCGCGCAGGTCGTCGGTGCCGGGCTTGAACGACAGGCCGAACAGGCCGAGCTTGCGCTTCCCGGTGCGCACCACCAGGTCGAGCGCGCGCTGGAGGTGTTCGGTGTTCGACGGCAGCACGTGCGACAGGATGGGGATCGCCACGTCGGCGCGGCGGGCGGCGTAGACCAGGCCACGCAGGTCCTTGGGCAGGCACGAGCCGCCGAAGGCGAAGCCCGGCCGGAGGTAGGCCGCGCTGAGGTTGAGCTTGCGGTCGGTCAGGAAAACGTCGATCACCTGGTGCGAGTCGAGCCCGAGCGCGCGGCAGATGGCGCCGAGTTCGTTCGCGAAACCGATCTTGAGCCCGTGGAAGGAATTGTCGGCGTACTTGGTCATCTCGGCCACCGGGATGGCCACGCGGAATACCTCGCCTGGCAGCCCCTCGTACAGTTTCTCCACCACGTCGCCGCTGGCCGCGTCGAGTTCGCCGATGACGGTTCTCGGCGGGTCGAAGAAATCCCGGACGCTGCTGCCCTCACGCAGGAACTCGGGGTTCACCGCGACCCCGAAATCGACGCCCGCGGTGCGCCCGGACGCCTTTTCCAGGATGGGGACCAGCAGGTCGAGGCAGGTGCCGGGCAGCATCGTGCTCCGGAAGACGACGGTGTGCCGGGTGGTCCGGTCCCGCAGCGCGTCGCCGATCTGTTCGGCCACGCGTTCGAGGAAGGTGGTCGACAGGCTGCCGTTGGGCGAGGACGGGGTACCGACGCAGACCAGGGAAAGATCGCTCGCCGCGACCGCCTGCCTGGCGTCGGTCGTGGCTCTCAGCGCGCCGGCGGCGACGACCTCGGCGGTCAGCTCCCCGATGCGTTCCTCCACCACCGGCGCCCGGCCGCGGGAAATGAGCTCGATCTTCACCGGATTCACGTCGACCCCGACGACTTCGTGCCCGCGCCCGGCCAAACACGCCGCCGACACACAACCGACGTAGCCGAGCCCGAATACGCTGATCTTCATGCGAATTCCTCCAGCCGCGTTCCGCTGATCCGTTGGTCGGCGGATGGCTGGGGTTCGTTACGCGGCCCCGCATTCGGCGGAATCCGCGCGTGCAAAGGATTTAGTCCCTCGCGCGGCGGCTCCGTCAAACGCGTTAGACAGCTGTTTCCGGGGCGGGAAATCAGCGGCGGTGGCCGGTCAGTTCGCTCCGTAGAAGCGCCGGACGCGGCCGATGATGTAGTCCTGATCGCCTTCGGAGAGATCGGTGTAGGTCGGCAGGTACAGGCCCGTCGCGGCGAACCGGGCGGCGTTCAGCGAGGCCCAGCCCGGGTCGAAGTACATCGGCTGCCTGCTCATCGGGATGAAGAACGGCCGCGTGTCGATGCCCTCCCCCGCGAGGTATTCGCTCAGCCCGTCCCGGTCCTCGGCGAGCACGTCGAACATCCACAGCACGTCGCGCGGCGGCATCAGGGTCAGCCCGTCGATGCCTTCGAGGCCCGCCTGGTAGCGCTTCTCGATGGCCGCGCGCAACGCCAGTATCTCGTCCAGCCGCTCCACCTGCGCCAGCGCGACGCTCGCCTGGAGATTGGTGAACCGGAAGTTGTAGGCCACCTTGCGGTGCAGGTAGCTGTGCTCCTCGCTGGCGCCGAGCCCGCGCAGGTGCGCCATCTGGCCGGCCAGCCACGGGTCGTCGGTCAGGCAGATGCCGCCCTCCCCGGCGGTGATGATCTTGTTGGCGAACAACGAGAAGCAGGCGATGTCGCCGACCGGGCGGACGCCGTGCGCCTCGGCGGTGTCCTCGACCACCCGCAGCCCGTACTCGCGGGCCAGCCGCATGATCGTGGTCATGTCGCACTGCCTGCCGTAGACGTGCACCGGCATGATCACCTTGGTCCGCGCGGTGATCTTGGCTTCGAGCTGGGTGACGTCGATGGTCAGGTCGTCGGCGCAGTCGACGAACACCGGGGTGGCGCCGAGATAGGTGACCGACCAGGCCGAGGCCACGTAGGTGAACTCCGGCACCAGCACCTCGTCGCCGGGGCCGACGCCCAGCGCCCGCAGCGCGACCGTCAGCGCGGTGGTGCCCGAGGAGCACGAGACCCCGCGGGCCATCCCGTTGTACTCGGCGAAGGCCCGCTCGAACTTCGCCACGTTCGGGCCCTGTGAGGAGATCCAGTTCCCGGTGACGGCCTCGGTGACGTAGGCGAGCTCGTTGCCCCCGAGGCAGGGCTTGGAGATCGGGTAGGTGAACGCCATGCCGCCCTCAGTTCCGTGCCATCGCGGGAAGGCCCAGGATCAGGTCGGCCGCCTGCCGCGTGCCACCCGCCGCGGCGAACAGCTCGGCGTACTTCTGGGCGTTGACGCGGAACGAGTCGTCGGCGAGGACCCGTTCGATCTTGTCGAGCAGGTCGTCGGCATGCAGTTCCCACGGCTTGTCCAGAGTGAGGGACACGCCGAAGTCCAGGCCGCGCCGGGCCTGGTCGTAGGTGTCCACCCACATCGGCCGCAGCACCTGCGGCTTGCCGAAGTGGATGCCCTCGGAGAAGCCGTTGCCGCCCGCGTGGCCGACGAAGAGCTTCACGTTCTCGTGCGCCAGGACGTCCAATTGGGACGGTACCCAGTTCTCCACGCGCAGGTTCGCCGGGAGGTCTTCGGGTAGCCACTGCTGTTGTGACTTCGGCAGTTTCCACAGGACGTGGTGCCTGCCGTCGAGGCGCCGCACCACCTCCAGCACCGCGCCGACCTGGCCGGCGGTGAGCCGGGTGTTGGTGCCGAGTCCGATGTAGATCACCGATTCGTGCGCCGAGAGCCAGTCTTCCAGTTCGTTGCCCGGTGCCTGCGGCAGTGGCGGCAGCAGCGCCCCGACCAGCTTCACGTTCTCCGGGATGTCCAGCGGATAGTCGAGCTCCCGTACCGTGTGGACCAGCGCCAGCTCGGCCTTCTCCACCCTGGCGAACTGCCCCGCCACCTCGGGCGCGATGCCGAGTTCCTTGCGGACCTCGGCGTCTTCCAGCCACTGCTTGCGCATCTTCGACGACATGCCCATGGCGATCGTGCGGAACTGCATGAGCCGGTTCTGCAGTTTCTGCACCAGGTTCTGCTGGTACGGCAGTCCGGAATGCGGCACCGGGAAGGTGCGCGGCGCGTACGACTTGCCGAAGGGAACGTAGGAAACCAGCACGTTGCTCGGCAGGAACGGCACGTTGAGCACGAACGGGATCTTCTTCGTGATGGCGAGTTCGATGCCGTACTGGCACATGCAGTCGATCACCATCAACGCGGGCTGGATCTTCTCGACCGCCTCCTCCAGCTTGCGGTACTTCGGCACGCGCTGCCGGGGATCGATGTTCTTCTCGATGATCGCCCGGCGCGCCTTGAACCGCGAGCGCTGGGTCACCTTGCGGTAGGTCTCGTCGTCCCAGTTCTCCGAGAGCACGTCGGGGTGGTGCTCGCCGAGCGAGAAGAACTCCACCGGGGTGCCCGCGTCGATCGATTCCACATCGGACCGGCGCATCTCGTCCGTGGCGAACCACAGGTCCTCGACGCGGCGGCGGGACAACTCGCCGGCCAGCACGAGCATCGTGTTGATCAGCCCGCTGCCGACCATGCTCACGAACAGAACCGGCCGCTGACTCGAACTCATCTACGACTCCCCGGTGGACGAACTGGTGCCCGCGCAGCATGCCGCACCCCCGCCCGCCGGTGATCGATCTCAAGTCGAATCCCTAGTCGTTACGCCCGAATTATCGTGAACGAGCAATTAGTCCCCAGTGGACTGAACGTGAATCGGCAACCAGAGCTCCACCTGGTCGTAGCGCCGGTAGAATTCGACGAGCGGCCGTTCTTCGTCCACCCGGGCGGCGGCCAGCAGTTCGTCGAACCCGGGCGCGATCCGGCCGTAGAGGCCGGGCGGCTCACCGACCAATCTGCCCCGCAGGTACCAGCCGCCGGGCAGCGTGCCGACCACCAAGCCGTACCGGGCGGGCTCGTCCTCCGGCTTCACCGGGGTGCAGACGGTGTACGTGCCTTCCCGTTCGTCGGCCCGCGCGTACATCTTGCGCCCGCGCAGGCCCACCAGCCCTTCGAAGTCCGCCCAGAGCTCCTGCATCTCGGGCAGCTCGTCGCGCCCGGTGCGTTCCATCACCGGGACGTCCTCGCGCCGGATGCGGTCCGGCGTGCCGTGCAGTACCGAATCAGCCATCCCGGCAGCGAACCACGCACCACCGACAAAACCGGCCCTCAGGCGGGTTTCGCGTGCGTGCCCCGCCGCACCAGTTCCGGGGCGAAGCCCGCCTTTCTCGGCGCCAGCTCCGGGTGGTCGATGCGCTCGGCGAGCAGGCGCGCCGACGCGCGGGCCATCTCGTGCAGGTCGTGCCGCACGGTGGTCAGGTCGAACGACTCCCACCCGGCCATCGGGATGTCGTCGAAGCCGATCAGCGTCAGCTCCTCCGGGATCCGGATCCCGTGCCGCAGCGCGGCGTTGAGCGCGCCGATCGCGGTCACGTCGTTGCCGCAGAACACCGCGGTCGGCCGGGGGTCCTGCGCCCACAGCTCGGGCAGCGCCCGGTAGCCGGTCTCGAAGTCGAACGGGCCGCGCCGGATGTGCCGTTCGGTCAGCGCGATCCCGGCCTCGGCCAGGCCCAGCCGGAACCCCAGTTCGCGGTCGCGGCCGGTCGAGGTGTCCTGCGGGCCGCTGATGATCGCCACGTCGCGGTGCCCGAGCGCGGCCAGCTCCGCGGCCACCAGCCTGCCGCCCTTCTCGTTGTCCACCACGGCGCTGTCGGCGTGCGCGTTGGCCGACTCGCGGTTGAGGAACACGTAGGGCAGCCCGCGGCGGCCGAGTTCGTCGGGCAGCGCCGAGTCGAGCGTGGCCGTCGCCAGCACCACCCCGTCGATCGAGCGGTCCAGCAGGCGCTCGCTGGCGATCGCCGATTCGGACCGCTCGGTGAACAGCATCATCCGGTAGTCCAGCCGCTCCAGCTCGTCGTGCAGCGGGCCGACCAGGTGCGGGTAGAACGGATTGGTCAGGTCCGAGATGACCACCCCGACCCGGCGGCTGCTCCGCGTGGACAGGCTGCGCCCGGCCTCGCTGGGCACGTAGTTCAGCGCCTCGGCCGCGCGGCGGACCCGGTCCAGGGTCGCCGCGGTGACCCTCGGATCGCCCCGCAGCGCGCGCGACACCGTGGCCTGGCTGACCCCGGCCAGCCTGGCCACGTCGTGGCTGGTGATCGCCATCTCCGCCCCTCACCTGTGGATGCATACGCATCGTAGTGCACCCGGCGCGCCGCGGTAGCCGGTTTCGGCCGGGGAGTCAGTGAATCCGGCATTGACATCCGGCACCGCGATTGCTTCAGTACATACGTATGCACAACGGGAGGAAGACATGCGAGTGACCGAGGAGGAGTTGCGGCGGCGGACCATCCGGCGCACCGACTTCGTGTCCTGCGACCAGGCCTTCATCGACTGCCGGACCCCCGGGTCCGACCGCAAGGAGAACTACTCGATGATCGGCCCCGGCGTGACGCAGAGCGCCGGGCAGGTGGTCAACCTGCGCGAGGCCCACGGCTTCAACATCGGCGCCGCGGCGATGCCCGGCGGCATCACCAACAACCTGCACCTGCACTTCACCGCCGAGGTCTTCCTGTGCTTCCGCGGCGAGTTCCTGCTGCGCTGGGGCGCCGACGGCCGCGAGGGCGAACTGGTGCTGCGCGAGGGCGACATCGCTTCCCTGCCGACGTGGATCTTCCGCGGCTTCACCAACATCGGCCCCGACGACGGCTGGTTGTTCACCGCGCTCGGCCACGACGACACCGGCGGCATCATCTGGGGCCCCTCGGTGCTGCGCGAGGCCGAGGGCCACGGGCTGTACCTCACCGCCGACAACCAGCTGGTCGACACGGTGGCCGGGGACGAGCGCCCGCCCGAGGACCAGCTGGTCGCGCCGATGACCGACGAGCAGATCGCCGGGCTGCGCAGGTACACGCCCGAGCAGATGCGGCGGAAGGTCGCCACGCCGGCGGACCTGGTCTGGTCCAGCGAGCCGTTCCTCGACAGCAGGCTGCCCGGCGGCGGGGCCGAACTGGCGCTGGTGATCGGGTACGGGATGACCGAGGACCCCGAGCAGGAACCGCGGATCTTCAAGCCACACGGGCACAACATCGCCTGGCTGCGCGCGGAACCCGGGCAGGGCGTGCGGGCGCACCGGCACGCGCAGACCCAGGTGCTGATGGTCAAGGAAGGCGAGTGGGAGGTCACGCTCAACCTGCACGACGAGGTGTCGGTGCGGCTGGGCCCGTGGGACCTGCTGTCGGTGCCCGCCGGCGCCTGGCGTTCGCTGCGCAACGTCGGTGACGGCACCGCGAGCATGGTGGTGGTCAACGGCGGGGACGGCCGGGTCCGGCTGGAGTGGGACGACGAGGTGGTCAAGGCGGCCGCCGACGAGGGGGTCGCCATCGACCACGACGGCTACCTGGCCCCGTACGCGCTGGTCCCCCGGCCGATCGGATGACCCTGCCGACGGTGCTGGTGCCCGGCATGCTGTGCGACGCCGCGCTGTGGGACGGGGTCCGGGCAGAGCTCGGACCCACCGTCGACGTGGCGATCACCGCGGGCGACATCGGCGCGATGGCCGAGCAGGTGCTCGCCGCGGTACCGGGCCCGTTCCGGCTGGTCGGGCTCAGCCTCGGCGCCATCGTCGGGTTCGAGGTGCTGCGCCGTGCCCCCGAGCGCGTCCGCGGGCTGTGCGCCCTCTCCACCAACGCCGGTGCGCCACGACCCGAGCAGCGCGAAGCCTGGCTCGCGCTGGCCCGATCCACTGTGGACGGCCAGTTCGACGCGGTGGTGCGCGAGCGCGTCCTGCCGACCATGTTCGCCGAACCGGATTCCCCGCTGGCCGGGGCGTTCATGGCGATGGCGCACCGCGTCGGCCCGGCGGTGTTCCTCCGCCAGCTCGCCGCGCAGGCCACCCGGCGCGACCAGCACGAAGAACTGGCCCGGCACCGGATTCCCGCGCTCGTGCTCTGCGGGGACCGCGATGCCCTGTGCCCACCCGGATTCCACGAACGGCTGGCCGCCGCGTTGCCGCTGGCCGAGCTGGAGGTGCTGCCCGGTGCCGGTCACCTGCTGCCGTGGGAGACCGACCTGGGCCCGCTGCTGCGGGCGCACCTGAACCCCGATCTCGACGAGGAGACCGCGTAATGCCCGAAATCCTGAAAGCACCCGCACCGGTGGCCGGCGAGCGCGGTGACCCGGCCCAGGTGAAGACCAAGGTCACCGGCATCATCGAGGACATCCGCAAGCGCGGCGACGCGGCGGTGGCGGAGTACTCGGCGCTGTTCGACCGGTGGGAACCCGAGTCGTTCCGGCTCTCGCCCGAGGAGATCGACCGCATCATCGCCGGGGTGCCCGAGCAGGTCCTCGAGGACATCCGGTTCGTGCAGCAGCAGGTGCGCACCTTCGCCGAGCACCAGCGGGCCTCGCTCGGCGAGTTCGAGATCGAGACCCTGCCCGGTGTGCGCCTCGGCCAGAAGCAGGTGCCGATCGCCGCCGCGGGTGCCTACGTCCCCGGCGGCCGGTACCCGCTGACCGCGTCCGCGCACATGACCATCGTGACCGCGAAGGTGGCCGGGGTGGCGCGCGTGGCGGCCTGCACCCCGCCGATCCGCGGGGAGATCCCGGCGGCCACCGTGGCCGCGATGCACCTCGCCGGAGCCGACGAGATCTACCTGCTCGGCGGGGTGCAGGCGGTGACCGCGCTGGCCGTGGGCACCGAGACGATCCCGCGCGTCGACCTGCTCGCCGGACCGGGCAACGCCTACGTCGCCGAGGCGAAGCGGCAGCTCTTCGGTGAGGTGGGCATCGACCTGTTCGCCGGGCCGACCGAGGTGCTGATCGTCGCGGACGACACCGCCGACCCGTTCGTCGTCGCGGTGGACCTGCTCTCGCAGGCCGAGCACGGCCCCGACTCCCCCGCCGTGCTGATCACCACCAGCCGTGCGCTGGCCACGGCGGTGATCGAGCAGGTCGACGAGCTGCTGCCGGGCATGCCCACCCGCGACTTCGCCGAACCGGCGTGGCGCGACCACGGTGAGGTCGTCGTGGTGGACTCCGTGGACGAGGCGTACGCGCTGGCCGACACCTACGCCAGCGAGCACGTCCAGATCCTCACCGCGCAGCCGCGCCGGGCGCTGGACCGGATGACCCAGTACGGCGCGCTGTTCCTCGGCGCGGGCACCTGCGTTTCCTTCGGGGACAAGGTGATCGGCACCAACCACGTGCTGCCGACGCGGGGCGCGGCCCGCTACACCGGCGGATTGTGGGTGGGCAAGTACCTCAAGACAGTGACCTACCAGGAGATCACCGATCCGGCGTCCAGCGCGTTGCTCGGCGAGGTGTGCGGGCGCGCGGCCAGGGTGGAGCTGTTCGAGGGCCACGCCCGTTCCGGCGATGTGCGCGCGGCCGCCGGTGGACCGCGACCGGCCTGGGCGAACCGGTGAGCGCCGGCCTGGCCGGGCGGACCGCCCTGGTCACCGGCGGCGGCTCGGGGCTGGGCCGGGCGATGTGCCTGGCTCTGTCCGCCGCGGGAGCTCGGGTCATCGCCGCGGGGCGCCGCCGGGAGGCGCTGGCGGAAACCGTCGAGCTGCTGCCGGAGCCGGGACGCGCGGCTGTCGTCGACGTCGGCGATCCGGACTCCGTCGCCGCGCTGGCCGCGGAACTCGCCGAAGAGCAGGTCGGCGTGCTGGTCAACAACGCGGGCGTACCCGGTCCCGTCCGGAACCTGGTCGACGTCGAACCCGGCGAGTGGGACGAGGTGTTCGCGGTGAACGTGCGCGGCACCTACCTGATGTGCCGGGCCTTCCTGCCCGCGATGATCGCCGCCGGCCGGGGTGACGTGGTCAACGTGGCCTCGGTCAGCGGCAAGCGGCCCTTGACCGCCCGTACCCCGTACTGCGCCTCGAAGATGGCGGTGCTGGGGCTGACCACGACGCTGGCGGCCGAGGCCGGGCCGCACGGCGTCATGGTCAATTCGCTCTCCCCCGGGCCGGTGGACGGGCCGCGGATGGAGCGCAACTTCCGCCTGGAGGCCGAGCGCTCCGGCATCTCCAGCGAGCAGGCCGAGCGGGCGTTCGTCGCCCGCGCCGCGCTCGGGCGCATGGTCACCGAGACCGAGGTGGCCACCGCGCTGGTCGCGATGCTGGGCATGCCCGGCCTGTGCGCGGCCGACATCGACCTCTCGGCGGGGATGGTGGCCCGATGAACCGGCTCAAACGGACACTCGCCGCCGGCGGCAGCGCGACCGGCGTGCTGCTGCGCCTGCCCGCGGTGGGCCTGGTCGAACTCGCGGGCGTGGCGGGGCTGGACTTCGTGCTGCTCGACTGCGAACACGGGCCCGCCGACACCGAGCAGGTGCAGCACCACCTCAACGCCGCCGACGCGCACGGCCTGGCGACACTGGTGCGGGTGGGCAGCGCGGAACCCGCGCTGATCCTGCGGGCGCTCGACCTCGGTGCCCAGGGCGTGGTGGTGCCCCATGTGGACACCGCCGGGCAGGCCGCGGCCGTGGTCGCCGCGGCGCACTACCCACCGCTGGGCGAGCGCGGGTTCGCCAACTACACCCGAGCCGCCCGCTTCGGCTCCCGCGCCCCGGCCGACTACCTCGACGACGCGGCCGCCACCACCATGGTGATCCCGATGCTGGAGACGGCGGCGGCCTGCGAGAACGCGGCGGAGATCCTCGCCGTGCCCGGGGTGGACGCGGTGATGCCGGGTCCCGCCGACCTGGCCGTCTCGATGGGTGCGCTGGCCGACAAGCCGCGCGTCGACGCCGCGATCGCGGCCGCCGGTGCCGCCGCCGAACGGGCGGGCAAGCCGGTCCTGCGCATCGTCGGCGACGCCGCGGCGGCCAGGGCGACCGGCTCCCGCTTTGTCGTCTACAACCTCACCCAGGTGCTGTTGACCGCGTTCCGCGAGCTGGTCCTCACCCCTCGTTGACATACGAATACTCCCCGATCAGCTGGGGTGTTGCGGATCTCGTGAATACGCATACACTCGGCCGATCGCGGCACTGGAACCCCGCAAGAGGAGTGCACCCGTGACCACCACGAAACCTCCACCGCGCAAGCGGCACGCGGTCGCCTACCTGCACCTGGCCCCGGCCCTGATCGCCATCGTGCTCACCACGGTGTACCCGCTGGCGTCGGCGCTGATCACCAGTTTCCGGCACTGGCGGCTGAACGAGACCAGGGAGCCCGGCGAGTTCGTCGGGTTCGAGCAGTACGAGCGGGCCTTCACCGACTCGACCTTCTACAACAGCGCCTGGGTCACCCTGCAGTACACGGTGATCTCGGTGGTGCTCTCGGTCGGCATCGGCCTGCTCATCGCGCTGGTGCTCAACCGCCCCGGCCGGCTCAGCGCGCTGACCAAGGCGCTGCTGATCCTGCCGTTCGCGGTGGCGCCGGCGCTGAAGGGCTTCTCCTGGCGGTTCATGTTCAACCCCGAGTACGGCGTCTACGACCAGATGCTCGGCACCGTGCTGCCGTTCACCGACGGCGTCAACTGGCTCGGTGACCCGTTCTGGGCGCTGATGGTGCTGGCGATGACCGAGGTGTGGGGGTGGGCGCCGCTGATCGCGCTGATGCTGCTCGGCGGGCTCGGCTCGATCTCGCCGGAGGTCCGCGACGCGGCCAGGGTGGACGGGGCCACCGGCTGGCAGGAGTTCTGGCGGGTCACCTTCCCGCTGCTGCGCCCGCTGCTGCTGATCATCGTCTTCCTCAAGGCGGTGTTCTCGGTGAAGGTGTTCGACCAGGTGCTCACCACCACCGGCGGCGGGCCCGGCCGGGCCACCGAAACGCTGAACTTCTTCGCCTACGCCCAGGGCTTCACCTTCCTCGACATCGGCTACGCCTCGGCGATCTCCTGGATCATCGTGCTCGTGCTCGGGGTGCTGGCGGCGATGTACCTGATCACCATGACCCGGCAGGAGGCGAAATGACCGACCTCACCGTGCGGCCGGTGCGCCCAGCTCCCCCGGCGACAGCCGCTTCGCCCCGGACCCGGCGCGTGACGCCGTGGCAGCGGGCCGGGCGCCTCCTGCGGGTGCTGGCCACGCTGGCGATCCTGTTCTTCGTGTTGTTCCCCGTGCTGTGGCTGGGGTTGACCGCGTTCAAACCGGCGTCGGAGGTGTTCTCCACCTCGGTCGTCTTCACGCCCACAATGGACAACTTCGCCGAGATCCTCGGTGGCGCCAGCGATCTGACCGGTTCGCTGGTGAACAGCGTGCTGATCGCGGTGGCCACCACGCTGATCTCGATCCCGCTGGCCCTGCTCGCCGCCTACGCGTTCTCCCGGTTCCGGTTCCCCGGCCACCGGGCGATGCTGCTGGCGATCGTGGCCACCCAGTTCATCCCCGGGGTGGCGATCGCGCTGCCGTTCCTGACCCTGTTCCGCGCACTCGGGCTGATCGACACGCACCTGTCGCTGATCGTGGTCAACCTGTCCCTGGTGGTCCCCTACATCACCTGGCTGCTCAAGGGTTTCGTGGACGGGCTGCCGATCGAGATCGAGGAGGCCGCCCGGCTCGACGGCTGCGGGCAGGTGAAGATGCTGTGGCGGGTGATCACCCCGCTGGCCGCGCCCGGCATCTTCGTCAGCGTGGTGTTCTCGTTCCTGTTGTCCTGGAACGAGTTCCTCTTCCCGACCTTCCTGTCGCGGACCGAGGCGAGCACGCTGCCGGTGGCGCTGATGACGTTGGTCCAGCCCGAGGGCGTGGCGTGGGGGCCGATGGCCGCGGCCGGCCTGCTGGTGATGGTGCCGATGCTGGCGCTGTCGTTGCTGGTGCGCAAGCACTTCGCGCAGGGCATGACGATGGGAGCGGTGAAATGAGGCGGATCCGCACACTGGGCGTGCTCGCGGTGACCGCCCTGCTGGCGCTGAGCGGCTGCGCCGGGACCCCGGCGAGCGTGGACCTGGTGTCGCAGCTGCGCGAGGGCCAGGCCGACGAACTCGGCCTGCTCACCGGCAAGCCCTACGACAGCACGCGCATCCGGCTGCTCAGCTGCTGCAAGACGGCCGCGCAGTTCAGCGCGCTGCAGAAGCGCACGGCGGGGTTCACCGCGCGCACCGGGATCGAGGTCGAGTGGGCCAACATCCCGTACGAGTCCTACCTGCAGAAGATCGTCGCGGAGAGCGCGGTCGGCGGCGGGACCTACGACCTGATCGTCTGGCCGGACGCCTACGGGGCCTCGGCCAAGGTCGGGCTCCAGCCGCTGGACGACGCGCTGGCCCGGGCCGGCCGGTCGATCGCCGACTTCCCGCCGCCGTTCCAGCAGGCGGCCCGCGCGGGGGACGCGGACACCGTGTACGGCATCCCGTTCCGCGGCTTCTCCTACAACTACTTCTACCGCAAGAGCGACTACACCAAGCTCGGCCTGACCCCGGCGACCACCTGGGCCGAACTGGACCAGCGGCTCGACGCGCTCAAGCAGGGCCAGGAACGCAACCCGCTGGCCGGGCAGTACGGCCGCAACGGCGGGCAGAACCTCTACACCTGGCTGTCCATGCTGTGGAGCAACGGCGCCGACGTGTTCGACGCCAACGGGGAACCGGCGTTCGACACCCCGGCCGGCATCGAGGCCACCGAGCAGTACATGTCCGTGCTGCGCCGCGGGTTCAGCCCGCCGGAGTCGACCAACTGGTCCGAAACGGACTCCACCCAGTCCTTCGAGCAGGGCGCCAGTTCCTCGGTGTTCACCTGGGCCTGGCAGATGGACGACTTCAGCGATCCGGAGAAGGTCAAGCCGGAGGTCGCCCAGGACGTCGGCGTGGCCCCGATCCCGGGCTGGCCGGGCAAGACCACCGTGTCCTACGGGTTCACCTGGCTGATGGGCGTGCTCAACACCTCGGAGAACCAGGGCGCGGCGTGGGAGTACCTGAAGTGGGTGACGCACCCGGAGACCGAACGGGACATCGCGCTGGACAAGTCGGATCCGGCCACCGCCAACAGCATCGTGGTGCACACCGCGAACATGCTCGATCCCGAGGTGAACGCGGCGAACTTCGGCCTGCCCCGGCTGCAGGAGTCGTCGCTGCGCACGGCCAGGACCGTGCCGATGACCATCGACTGGCCGCAGGTCCAGGACGCGCTGGAGGTGGCCGTCAACGAGATGGCGCACGGCGCGCCGGTCCCGGACCGGCTCAAGGCCCTGTCCGGCGAAGTCCGCGACCTCGTCAAGCGCTGAGGAGAGACCAGCAAGTGGAACTGGAGAAAGCCGCCTACGCCCCCTACGCCGGGCCGGAGGAGTTCATCACCGAGTGGACCGACCGGATCTGGGTCCAGCGGGGCATCGGGCTGATCAGGGAGAACTACGCGGCCGACGCGGTGGTGCACGGCGCCTACGGCACCGGCCGCGGGGCCGAGCAGGTGGTGCGCTCGACGCTGATGAAGATCAACGCCTTCCCCGACCGGGTCGGGCAGGCCGCCGACGTGGTCTGGGAGGCACGTGGTTCCGACGCGTTCCTCAGCTCGCACCTGGTGCTCAGCGCCGGGCGGCACACCGGGCCGGCCGCCTTCGCCGCGCCGACCTTCCGCGAGTTCAACTCCTACACCATCGCCACCTGCCTGTACCGGCGCGGCGTGATGGAGCACGAATGGGTGGTGCGGGACGAAGGCGCGGTCATCCAGCAGCTGGGTCTCGATCCCGAGGAGGTCGCGCGGCGGGTGGCGTTCGGTGGCTGGGACGACGAGGCGTTCAAGCCGTTGTCGCGGCACGTGCTCGACGCCGGGGACACCGGGCCGCGGCCGGACCTGCACCGCGGGGAGTGCGAGCAGGTGCTGGAGCTGGTCGAGCAGGTGTGGAACCAGCGGATGCTGCACCAGGTCGAGCGGTACGTCGCGCGTGACGTCACCTCGTACCTGCCGCGGCACCGCTCGTTCGTGCGGCCCGACGGTTACCAGCGCGGCCTGCTCGAACTGCTGGCGCCGATGCCGGACGCGCGGTTCGAGGTCCGCGAGGTGATCGCGCACGCCGACCCCGCGCGCGGTGGCCTGCGCGTGGCGCTGGTGTGGTGGCTGCGCGGAACCTATTGCGGCACACCGGTCCACGGCCCGCTGACCGGTTCGCCGGTCACCGTGCTCGGTTCGTCCCAGTTCCACTTCCGCGACGGGCGCGTCGTCGCCGAACGACGGGTCTACGACGAAATCGCCGTCCTCGCCCAGATCGCCCGAGCCCGCGGCGACGAACCGTCCTGATTGGAGTACCGATGGCACCGGTCACCTACCACCACGTCACCCGGCGTTACCCGGGCAGCGACCAGGCCGCGGTCGACCGCCTCGACCTCGACATCGCCGACGGCGAGTTCCTGGTGCTGGTCGGCCCGTCCGGTTCGGGCAAGACCACCGCGCTGCGCATGCTGGCCGGGCTGGAGGACGTCGACGAGGGCGAGGTCAACATCGGCGGCCGGGCGGTGACGCACCTGCCGCCGAAGGACCGCGACATCGCCATGGTGTTCCAGTCCTACGCGCTCTACCCGCACATGACGGTGCGGCAGAACATGGCGTTCGGCCTGCAGATGCGGCGCACCGGTTCGACCGAGATCGACCACCGGGTCACCGAGGCGGCGCGGCTGCTCGACCTGACCCCGTACCTGGACCGCAAGCCGAAGCAGCTGTCCGGCGGGCAGCGCCAGCGCGTGGCCATGGGCCGGGCCATCGTGCGCGAGCCCGCGGTGTTCCTGATGGACGAGCCACTGTCCAATCTGGACGCCAAGCTCCGGGTGGAGACCAGGGCGAACATCGCCGCGCTGCAGCAGCGGCTGGCCACCACCACGGTCTACGTCACGCACGACCAGGTCGAGGCGATGACCATGGGCCACCGGGTGGCCGTGCTCAAGGACGGTGCGCTGCAACAGGTCGACACCCCGGCGCGGCTCTACGCCCGCCCGGCGAACGCCTTCGTCGCCGGCTTCATCGGCTCACCCCCGATGAACCTGCACACGACGGCCGTCGAGGGTGGCCACGCGCGCCTGGGCGAGCTGAGCGTGGCCCTCCCCCATTCCCACGCGGGCAAGGAGGTCACCCTGGGCATCCGCCCGGAGTCCCTGCGGTTGACCGGTGCGGACGAACCCGGGTTCAAGGCCACCGTGGAACTGGTGGAGGAACTCGGCGCCGACGCCTTCGTGCACGCCCGCGCGGAGGACGCGCGCGTGGTCGTCCGGGTCGACGGGCGGAACACCCCGGCCATGGGCCAGGTCGTCCGCATCGGCCTGCGCGACGTCGGCGAAGTGCACCTGTTCCACCCGGAAACTGGAGAACGTATCTAGCGGCGGCGCTGGTCCAGCAGCATCTGCTGGGCCAGCCTCGCCAGTTCCTGGCTCGCCGGGGACAGCACCTCGGCCCGCCGTCGCACCAGGGCGATGGTGTCGAACAGCGGTTCCGCGAACGGCACCGTGTGCACGCCGTCCGGCCGGCTCGAACTCGTCGCCACCGCGCGCGAGACGATGGTGTCCCCGATGCCGCGCGCGGTCAGCGCGAGCGCGGACTCCACGTGCTCGACCTCGATCCACGGCGCCAGCCGCACCCCGGCCAGCTGGGCGCGTTCGGCCAGCTGCCGCCGCGTCGGGTCCTTCCAGCCGTAGTGCGCGTCGTACAGGATCAGGCGTGCCTCGGCCAGCTGCCGGATGGTGATCGGCTCCGTCACGCGCGCCGGGTCCGCGCTGACGTAGACCACCTCGTCGCGCAGCAGCGGCGTGACCACCAGGTCGTCCTGCTCGATCGGCAGCACCACCAGCCCGGCCTCCACCGTGCCCGCCGCGACCGCGGCCGCCACCTCCACCGAGTTCAGCCCGATCAGCCGGATCCGCACGTCCGGGTACCGCTCGTGGAACTGTTGCGCCAGGTCCGAGAGCAGGTAGTACGCCGCGTTGCGCAGCAGGCCGAAGGTGGCCACCCCGCCCTGCAGCGACCGCACCGAGCGCAACGCCTGCTCGCCCGCGTCGGCCGCGGCCACCGCCTGCTCGGCGAAGGGCAGCAGCGCCGTGCCCGCCGCGGTCAGCACCAGCCGCCGCGGGCCCCGGCTGAACACCGGCGCGCCGTGCTCGTCCTCCAGTTTCCGGATCAGTTCCGACACCGACGCCTGTGCCACGCCCAGCGCGCGGGCCGCCGCGCTGAACGAGCCCAGCCTGGCCGCGGCCAGGAAGGCCCGCAGCTGCCGCAGAGTCATAGGGCAACCCTATAGCAAGCACTGGATCCATCCGCCTTGTCCTGTGCTTGCAGTTCGCTTAGCGTTCGCCGCATGCGACTGAGTCCCTCCACCCCGACGCAGCTCAGCGGCTCGTACCACGTGCTCAAGTCCGCTGTGGACAAACCACCGGCCCAGCGCGACCCGGCGGTCGTCGAGCGCGTTTCCGCCATGCTGCGCGAGATCGAGCGCGACGGCATGGCCGCCGTGCTGCGCTACGCCCGCGAACTCGACGGCACCGAAGGCGAAGACGTCGAACTGACCGCCGCCGACCTCGACCGCGCCGAGCAGAGCCTGTCGCCCGAGCTGCGTGACGCGCTCGCACTCGGTGCCGAACGGACCGCCGCCTTCGCCCGCCAGCAGCGCTCGCACCTCACCGACTTCGAGACCGAACTGGCGCCCGGCCTGGTCACCGGCGTGCGGTACGTGCCGGTCGGCAGCGTCGGCGCCTACCTGCCCGCCGGGCGCTTCCCGCTGCTCGCCGGCGCGTTCATGACCGCGGGCGTGGCCAAGGTGGCCGGGGTGCCGACCGTGCTCGCGTGCACGCCGCCCAGCCGCGGTGGCGGCCCGGACCCGGCGGTCCTGCACGCGGCCCGGCTTTCCGGCGCCGACCGGGTGTTCGTGCTCGGCGGGGTGCAGGCGCTGGCCGCGCTCGCCTTCGGCCTGCTCGGCGAACCGCCGGTGGACATGCTGGTCGGCGCGGGCAACGCCTACGTGGCCGAGGCCAAGCGGCAGCTGTTCGGCAAGGTGGCGATCGACCTGCTCGCCGGGCCGTCGGAGGTGGCCGTGCTGGCCGACGACAGCGCCGACCCGGTGCTCGTCGCCGCCGACCTGCTCGGCCAGGCCGAGCACGGCACCGACTCCCCCGCCGCGCTGGTCACCACCTCGCGGCGGCTCGGCGAGGCGGTGATCGAGGAGGCCGAGCGCCAGCTCAAGGACCTGGCCACCGCGGAAATCGCCGGACCGGCCTGGCGCGACCACGGCACCGTGCTGTGGGCCGCCGACCAGTCCGTGGCCGCGAAGCTGATGGACGACCTGGCCCCGGAGCACCTCGAACTGCAGACCGAGGACGACGACTACTACCTCCGCACCCTGCGCAACTACGGCTCGCTGTTCATCGGCCGCTGGAGCACCGTGGCCTATTCGGACAAGGGCATGGCGGGCACGAACCACGTGCTGCCCACCGCGGGCGGCGCCAAGCACAGCGCCGGGCTGTCGGTGTCGCGGTTCCTCAAGCCGCTGACCTACCAGCGGCTCGACCGCGCGGCCACGCCCGAGGTGGCCGGTGCGGTCGACGTGATCTCCAGCTACGAGGGCATGGCCGCGCACCGCGCGACCGCCACCCTGCGCATCGGCGCGTACCAGGAGGAGAAATGACCGACGAGCAGCCGAACCGGCCCGGCACCGGCAGTCCGGGCGGCGCGATGGCGCCCGGCAAGCGGACCATGCCGGGTGACTTCAGCATCTCGCTGCGCCCCGGCTACGGCGCCGACGCGCCCAACCTCACCCCGGGCACCCGCCGCCAGCCGATGCGCGGGTTCGAGGACACCTACACCGACATCGTCGACTACATCGTCCGGATCACCCACCGCATCTGGGAGGACCAGGACGTCGGCTACATCTACGACACCTACAGCCCCGGCTGCCGCCTCTACGACGACAGCGGCTACGCGTTCGGGGTGGAGCAACTGGTCAGCGGCACGATGCAGAGCATCAACGCCTTCCCCGACTGCCGCCACTACGCCGACGACGTGATCTGGGCGGGCACCGAGGACGAGGGCTTCGTGACCTCGCACCGCGCGATCAACATCGGCCACCACACCGGCCCGTGGCGGTGGAGCCCGCCGACCGGGAAGCGGCTGCACACCTGGGTGATCGCCAACTGCGTGGTCCGCGAGAACGAGATCTACGAGGAGTGGGTGCTCTACAACCTCGCCTCGAAGCTCCAGCAGATGGGGCTCGACGTGCCCGCCGCCGCGCGTGCCTTCGGCAACGACAGCGGGTTCGTGCCGCTGACCGAGCGCGTCAGCACCGAGCCCGACCGGCTGATCGGCGGCCGCAAGCCCGCGCTCTACCCGGCCGGGGACGACAACGACGTCGAGCACATCGTCCGCGCGCTGTTCCACGACACCTACAACCGCCGGGACCTCACCGCGATCGACCGCGCCTACGACCCGGCGGTGCGCTGGCACGGCACCACCAACCGCACCGGGTACGGCCGGGGCGACGTGCGCGCGCAGGCCAGGAACCTGCTTGCCACCTTCCCCGATCTCGGCGTGCGGGTGGACGAGGTCTACTGGCAGGGCAACCCGGCCGACGGCTACAGCGTGTCCGCGCGCTGGTCGGGGGCCGGAACGCACCGCGGGTACGGGATGTACGGGCGGCCCACCGGGCGGCGCGCGCACCTGTGGGGCATCACCCAGCTGTACTTCGTCAACGGCCGGATCGTCGAGGAGTGGAACCTGTTCAACGAGTTCGACGTACTGGCCCAGCTGCTGCGGGACGACCCGCCGCCGCAGTTGTCGTGACGGTCGTGTGCTGCGCGCCGGTGGCCCCGGTCATCGGCGACCACGACGGCAACCGGCGGCGCGTGCTCGCCGCGATCGCCACGGCGGTGGCGGCGGGCGCGCGGATCGTCGTGCTGCCCGAACTGGCCACCTGCGGTTACGCCTTCGCCGACGTGGCCGAGGCGCGTGCCGCCGGTGTCGCCGCCGATGACCCGATGTTCGCCGAGTGGGCCGCCGCGGCCGGGCCGGCGACGGTCGTCGGCGGCTTCGCCGAACTGGGCTCCGACGGGTCGCTGTACAACAGCGCGGCGGTGGTCGACGCCACCGGCGTGCGCGTGGTGTACCGCAAGACCCATCTGTGGGACCGCGAGAAACTGCTGTTCACGCCTGGGGATTCCGCCCCGCCGATCGTCCACACCGGACACGGGCGGATCGGCGTGCTGATCTGCTACGACCTGGAGTTCCCGGAGGTGACGCGGAACCTCGCCGAGCGCGGCGCGGACCTGATCGCCGCGCCGGTCAACTGGCCGCTGGTCGACCGGCCGGACGGCGAGCACCCGCCGGAAACCATCATCGCCATGGCCGCGGCCCGCACGAACCGCGTGTGCTTCGCCATCAGCGACCGCTCCGGCGGGGAACGCGACGTCACCTGGACCGGTGGCAGCACGCTGGTCGACGACCACGGCTGGCGCCGGGGCACCACCGCGGACCTGGATCTCCGGCGTGGCCGGGACAAGCGCCTGTCCCCGCGCAACCACGCCTTCGGCGACCGGCGGCCCGGCCTGTCCCGCTGATCAGCTGTCGGTGGTCTTCTCGCAGGTCACCGGGCCACCGGCAGCCGGGGCGGTCACCTTGGCCAGCTCCTTCACCCCGTCGAGCAGGATGCGGCAGGTCAGCGTGAGATCACCGGTCGGCTTCGCGGTGACCTCCGCCTTCTGCCCGGCGGCGACCACGACCTCCTGCTTCCACGGCACCCCGACGGGCCCGGTGACGGTGTCCTGCTTCACCTCGTCGTTGTACCGGTCCGGCGACTGCGCGAAGCTGACGTCCGACAGCGTGCCGCCGTTCGCGTCGGTCACCTCGTAGGTGATGGCCCACGACTTGCCGCTGGGATTCGAACACGCCGACGCACCCAGCAGCACACCCGCCGCCAGCACGATCCCGAGCCCTTGCTTGATCTCCATGGCGCTCAGGCTAGGAAAACCCGGGCCGCGAGGGCGTCCACCCGGCGTCGGATCAGCCGATAGTGCTATCGGCTGATCCCGTTGTCACCGGGTCGTGAACTGAGCCCGTTCGGCCGCTGTTGGGCGGTGTGCCCGTGGTTATGCTGCGAATGTCCTTGCAGGGGGCCGGGACAATCGACTTTGGGGGAATGACATGCGGAAATCTCGCGCTTCAGCCTGCGCTGCCGTCGTGGTGGGCCTGATCGCCGCCGGGAGCGCGGCGCCCGCCGCCGCGGCCGTGCGGGCGCCCGTCGATCTGGGCACCCTGCCGGGCGGCGATTACAGCGCCACCACGGCGATCAACAACCAGGGTTCCGTCGCCGGCATCGCGAACACGAGCGACGGTGTCTCCCACCCGGTCCGCTGGTCGCGCACCGGGACGATCACCCAGCTTTCGCTGCCGGACGGCGTCGACTTCGGCCAGACGGTCGACATCAACGAGTCGAACACGGTGCTCGGTTATTACCAGGACCAGCAGCTCGCCCTCCACCCGGCAGCCTGGGACGCCAGTGGGGTCCGGACAGACCTGCCGTTGCCGCCGGGCACCGAATTCAGCCGGGTCAACGACCTGAACAACGCCGGCACAGCCGTCGGCTACGCGAGCCCCAACCCCGTCCGGTGGAACACCGACGGCACGGTCACCGTGCTCCCGCTGCTGCCGGACGCCACGGGCGGGCAGGCCGTCGCGATCAACGACGCCGGGACGATCGTCGGCTTCTCCCGCCAGTCCGACGGCACCGGGCACGCCGTGCGCTGGTCCCCGGACGGCACCATCACCGTCCTCGGCGCCCTGGGTGGCGGCGACAGCGACCCCGCCGACGTCAACGAGCGCGGCGCGGCCGCCGGTCAGGCGCGGGCGCCGGACGGCGCCTTCTACGCCGTGCGGTGGACCGAGAACGGCCAGCTCACCGCACTCGGTCCGGCCTACAGCAGGGCTTTGGCGATCAACGACCGCGGCGTCGTGGTCGGCACCGCGGGAAGCACTCCGACGCGGTGGACGGGCACCACATCGACCGCGCTGCCCCTGCTGGAAGGCGACTTCCAGGGCTACGCCGCCGACGTGAACCGGACCGGCGTCGTCGCCGGTCTCTCCGGCGACCCGTTCACCAACGGCCGCGGCGTGGTGTGGAGTGCCGCGGGCACCGTGACCGAGCTCGGCCCGGTGCCGGGCAGGCGGGTCACCTCGGTCCACGACCTCAACGACCGGGGCGAGATCGTCGGCAACATGCGGATGGCGAACGGCGACATCCACGCGGTCCGGTGGTAGCGCCGCGCTTCGCCGTTCGGACCGTACACAGTGGACCCAGTTGATCGATCGCCTAGGCTGCGGGGTGTGCCGGCCCGCCGCGTCGTGATCGTCGCCTACGACGGTGCCCAGATCCTCGACGCGGCCTCCCCGGCCGGTGCGCTGGAGATCGCGAACTCGCACGGCGCCGATCCGCCGTACGCCGTCGAACTGGTCACCGGCAAGGGCGCCACCATCCGCACCTCGTCGGGCCTCCAGCTGGCCGGGACCCGGCGGATCGCGACCGTGACCGGCCGGATCGACACCCTGCTGGTGGTCGGCGGGGCGGGTGCCGAAACCGCCGCGCACGACGAGGCGATGCTGGCGCAGCTCCGCCGCCTGGCCGGTCGCAGCCGCCGGTACGGCTCGGTGTGCACGGGTGCCTTCGTCCTGGCGGCGGCCGGCTTGCTCGACCACAAGCGGGTCACCACGCACTGGCGGTACAGCGCGCTGCTCGCCGACGGCTTCCCCGCGGTCGAGGTCGACGCCGCGCCGCTCTACATCCGGGACGGGAACGTCTACACCTCGGCCGGGGTGACCAGCGCGCTCGACCTGACCCTCGCGCTGGTCGAGGACGACCACGGTCCGGCGCTGGCCCGCGAGGTGGCCAGGGAGCTGGTCACCTACCTGCACCGGCCGGCCGACCAGGCGCAGCTCAGCGTGTTCGTCAGCGCGCCGCCGGGCAACCGGGTGGTGGACGACCTGCTGCGGTACGTCACCGCGAACCTGGGCGCCGACCTCAGCCCGGGGGCGCTGGCCGCCCGCGCGGGCATCACCCCGCGGCACCTGTCGCGGTTGTTCGGCACGCACCTGGGCACCACGCCCGCCAAGGCCGTCCGGGCCACGCGCACCGAGGCGGCGGCGCACCTGGCCATCGGGACGGACCTGCCGCTGGCCACCATCGCCCGGCGGTGCGGGCTGGGGACCGCGGCCACGCTGCGGCACGCCTTCCTCGACCGGTACGGCGTCACCGGGGACATCCTTCGCAAGCGGACGGACATCCCGCCCCCGCGGCAGCACCACGGTGCCCAGAATCCCGGGGCATGAACACCACACGCAGAACCGTATTGGCCGCGGGCGCGAGCGCGGGTCTCGCGCTGGGCCTGGCTTCGACGGCGACCGCCGCTCCGGCGGCCGGTTCCGGCCCGCACATCGGCATCCTGCTCTACGACGGGTTCAGCCTGCTGGACCCGACCGGCCCGGCCGAACTGCTCTCCCGGGTCCCCGGTGCGACGGTGAGCATGATCGCCGAGCGCCGCGGCCCGGTGCGCACCGACACCGGGCAGGCGGCGGTGGTGGCGGACCGCTCCCTCGCCGAGGTACGGCGGCTCGACGTGCTGCTGGTGCCGGGCGCGGGCAACCGGGGCACCATCGCGGCGATGGAGAACCCGGTGCTGCTGGACTGGATCCGGCGCGTCGACCGGACCACCACCTGGACCACCGCGGTCTGCACCGGGACCCTGGTGCTCGGCGCGGCGGGCCTGCTGCGCGAGCGGGCCACGACGTACTGGGCCTCGGCGGACTACCTGGAGCAGACCTTCGGCGTGGAGTACGTCGCCGAGCGCTACGTGCGGGTCGGCAAGGTGATCACCGCGGCGGGGGTGTCTGCGGGCATCGACATGGCGCTGTACCTGGCTTCCCTGCTCACCGACGAGAACACCGCTCGCGCGGTGCAGCTGGCCGTCGAATACGCACCCGATCCCCCGTTCGACTCGGGAGACGCGGCCACGGCAACGCCGGAGCTGAAGAAGCTCGCCCTGGAGTTGCTGGCCAAGTCACAAACCTGAGCTGTTCGCGCGGGGTGTGAAACCCGCCGGGGGTGGGTAAGTCGAACGTGGGTTCGACGAAAGGAGCCACCGTGACGCAGACGCCCGAGAAGGATCCCGAGGACTGGACCACCGGCGACGAGCCGATGACCGGGCCGCAGGCTTCCTACCTGAGCACGCTCGCACAGGAGGCGGGGGTCAAAGTGCCGGAAGGCCTCACCAAGGTGGAAGCCTCCCGGCGCATCGATGAACTACAACAACAAACCGGCCGGGGCACCGACACCTGAGTGCCGGTCCCTACCGGTCCACCACTGTCAAGAAGCCTTCGGTGACCAGGCGCCGGACCAGTACCAACCGGCCCCGCTCGTCGAGGCCACCGGGGAGATCCCGGGCGGTGAACTCACCGGCTTCACCGGCGAACTCCAGGTCGACGGCCACCCGCGCCGGCATTCGCACCGCCTTTCCGTGGAACGACAACACCACCACGTCGCCTTCGGTGCGCAACCGCCACGCGAGGTCCGCGCGCTTGCTCACCACGCTGGACAGGCTCAGGCAGGCAACCGAACCCAGGTCGAGCAGGTGGCCGTCGAGCGACACCGGGGCGCCCCGCGCCACCACCTCCTCCGCGTTGTCGAGCAGAGCCCCTGGATCAAGGGCGTCGCGGAAAGCTCCGGCCAGGTGGTTCAGCTGTTCCTCGGCCCCCTGGCGATCCCTGGCGAAGCCGAACGGGAGCGCGGCACGGAAGCGCGCGTCCCGCTCGATCAGCTCCTCCAGCGCCCCGAGCAGGACGGAAGCCCAGGTGACCGGCCGGACGCCGACGGTGAGGTGCAGGGACACCTCGGTGGTGCTCACCGCGTCGTGGGGAAACCCCCGGGGGAGGTACAGCGCGTCCCCGGCCGCGAGATCGAACTCCGCCAGCGGGGTTCCGGCCGCCCCGCCGCGGAAAGCCTGTCCCGGCAACGGTGCTCGGATCGGCCGCTCGTACCACCGCCACCGCTTCGACCCCGAGAGCTGGAGGACAAAAACGTCGTGGGTGTCGTAATGGGTCGCCAATCCCTGCTCGTGCGGAGGAGTCAGATAAGCATTGGCCTGGAACGTCGCGGAGAACTCCTCGCCCAGTGCCGAACAGGCCCGCCGCAGCGGCTCGTGCCGCTCGTGCAGGAACTGGAGCGCCAGGGTGCAACCGTCCCGGAACCGGGCGAACATCCTTTCCACGCGCAGGCCGTCCGGCCCGGCGTCGCCGCCGAGGCCGAGTTGCCTGCCCTGGTGCAGCACGCGGACCACCGGTTCCCGGACGCCCGAACCCGCCAGCATCCGGTCGACCTCGGCCAGGGTGAGCAGTTCGTGGTAGTAGCCCGGGTCGTCGCGGTGGACGACGAGCGGCCGGTTCTCCCAGTGCTCACGCACGAAGACCCCGGGATCGACCGGGTGGATCAGCCGGGCGAGGCCGAATCCTCCGCCCATCATTCGGGCAGGCTGTGCACCAGGTCGACCCCGTCGGCGTCGGAGATCGGGCCGATGTCCCCGTCCGCGTGAATCGGGTCCGAGCCGGGGCCGACGTCGAGGTCGAAGGTCGGGTTGTCCGCGATCGCGACAACGGCCCGGTGCGTGATCTCCACCGAGCCGAGCAACGCGGACAAAGGAATGGTGACCTTGATTTCCGCGACCTCGATCTCCTCGTCGGAAAGCGTGGTCGCCTCCGCCGTCATCCTTTTCCGAAGAGTGATCACGGCTTCGGTCTTCTTCAGGGAAAGATCTTTCAACCGCTCGAGTTTCGATTCGGCAGTTTCCCCACTTCGGGGTCTTTCCGGTTCCTCGGCCATTTTTCCGGCCCCCTCTCCTGCCAGCCCCATATCATCCCACGTCCGTGACGGATAATCCACGCGCGATTCAGAATTCGGTGGGGCGCATCAGTGCGTCCGAGCCGCCGTCTATCGAAAATTGGGCGCCGTGGATGTAGGAGGCTTGCGGGCCCAGCAGGTACACGATCAACGCGGCCACCTCCTCCGGGCGGCCGTGCCGGGCGATCGGGGCCTGGTAGTTCCGGATCGCGTCGCCGTAGCGGGGGTCTGTCAAGGCCCCGGCCAGCAAGGGGGTCTCGACGGCACCCGGGGCGACCGTGTTCAGGCGCACCCCGGCGGCACCCCAGGCACCGACCCGCTGCCGTACCGCTACGGTCAGGGCGTTCTTCGACCACACGTAGGCCAACTGGCCCCGATACTCACCCGCCGAAGCCAGCGCCGAGGCTTCCTCGCCCCGCGAAATCGGGTTGTCCGCCCAGCGCACCATCGTCGAGGCCGACGACGAAACGGCCACCGCCGCCGTGCGCAAGGCCGGGAACAGCCCGTCCAGCAAAGCCACCGCGCCCCAGTAGTTCACCTCGATGATCCGCATCGGGTCCGGGGTGTGCGGGCCGACCCCGGCGCACAGCACCAGCCCCTCCAGCTCACCACGGGCCAGCACCTCGTCGATCGCCCGCTGCCTGCCGCCGGGTGTGCTCAGGTCCGCGCACACCTCCGCGTCCCGCAGATCGACGCCGACCACCTCGTGACCGTCCAAAGCGGACACCACCGCCGCGCCGATGCCCGACGCGGAACCCGTCACGGCGATCATCCGGCCGCCAGCACGCAGTGCGTACCGCGGTAGATCGTCGGCATGCACTTGTTGCAGTGCACGCACAACGACCTCGCCCCCGACCGCAGGCGCGACGGCAGATCGGGCTCACGCAGCAACGCCCGCGCCATCGCGACGAAGGCGAACCCGTCCCCCATCGCCTGCTCCATCGTCTCCAGCTTCGTGATCCCGCCGAGCAGGATCAGCGGCAGGTCCAGCGCCGCGCGGAACTGGCGTGCGCGATCGAGCAAGTACGCCTCCTGGAACGGATAACTGCGCAAGAACGCACCACCGGCCGCGCGCACGCCCCACCGCACCGGCCGCGGGAACTGCGCGGCGAACTCCCGCAGTGGCGCGTCCCCGGTGAACAGGTACATCGGATTCAGCAGCGAACTGCCCGCGGTCAGCTCCAGCGCGTCGACCGTTCCGTCCGCCGCCAGCCACCGCGCCACCTGAACGCTTTCGTCCAGCCAGAACCCGCCCGGCACCCCGTCGTCCATGTTGAGCTTCGCCGTCACCGCGATCCGGTCGCCCACCGCGTCGCGGACCGCCCGCGCGATCTCCAGCGCCAGCCGGGCGCGGTTCTCCAGCGGCCCGCCGTAGGCATCCCGCCGGTGGTTCAACCGCGGGCTCAGGAACGAGCTGACCAGGTAGTTGTGTCCGAAGTGGATTTCCACCGCGTCGAACCCCGACGCCACGGCGAACAACGCCGCCGACGCGTGCGCCCGCACCACCCGGGCCAGATCGTCCACTGTGGCCGCCCGGGTCATCCGCATGCCCAGCGGGTTCGGGAACCGGCCCGGCGCCAGCGCGGGCAGGCGGTTCGACGCCGCGTTCGCCACCGGGCCCGCGTGCCCGATCTGCGCGCTCACCGCCGCGCCCTCGGCGTGCACCGCTTCGGTGAGCCGCCGCAGGCCGGGCACCGCCTCGTCCCGCATCCAGAGCTGGTGCCGGTCGGTCCGGCCCTCCGGCGACACCGCGCAGTACGCGACCGTGGTCAGGGCCGCGCCACCACGGGCCACCCGCCGGTGGAACTCGATCAGCCGGTCGGTGACCACCGCGTCCGGCGTGGCCCCTTCGAAGGTCGCCGCCTTGATGATCCGGTTGCGCAGCGGCACCGGTCCCAGGTGCGCGGGCGTGAAGACGGTCATGAGCCCGCCAATCCCGCCGTGACGAACGCGCGCAGGGTCGCCACCGGGACCTCGCCGGGCATGGCGTCGGCGAAGAACTCCAGCACCAGCCCGAAAGCGAGCAGCCAGCGCTGCGCCGCGGCCCGCTTCGACAGCTCCGGGCGGGCATCCCGCAGCAGTTCGACCCACGGCGCCAGGCCGAACCACCGCGAGGTCCACGCCGGTTCCCGCCGGTCACGCACGAACCGGGCGAGCAACCGCAGCCGCAGCCGCCCGACCGGGTCCTCGGCCAGTTCGGCCAGCGGCGTCACCACCAGGTCGACCAGTTCCGGCACGGTGGGCACCCAGCCCCCGCGCCGCCGCTCGGTGACCTCGTCCAGCCGCCGCTGCCACACCGGCGCCAGCCGCGCCTCCAGCAGCGCCGCGATCAGCGCGTCCTTCGACCCGAAGTGGTAGTGCACGGCTGCCGGGTTCATGCCCGCCGCGCTGTTGATCGCGCGGGCGGACACCGCGTCGTAGCCGGATTCCAGCAGCAGCCGCTCGGCGACGGTCAGCAGCCGCTCACGGGTGGGGGCGTCGGTGCCTGCCATGCACGCAGTGCACCACACCCCCGGCGGCAAAATCAATCACTGATTGAAACCGGCACGCGCGCCTCGCGCCGCAGGTGCTCCGGCTCGGCGATGAACCGGGCACCGAGCACCGACAACAGGCACAGCAGCCCGCACACCAGCGCGATCGGCCAGGTCTGGCCACCGGAAGCGGTGCCGAGCGCGGCGGCGGCGAACGGGATGCAGCCGCCGACGATCGCGCCGGCGATCTCCCGGGTGAAGGTGACCCCGGTGTAGCGGAAGCCGACCGGGAACAGCTCGGACATCATCGTCGCCTGCGAGGCCAGCGTCAGGTCGTTGCACAGCGTGTAGACCAGCACGAACGCCGCCCAGATCAGCACCGGCGTACCGGTGTCGAGCAGGAAGAAGAACGGGTAGAACAGCAGCGCCGCCGCGGTCGCGCCGGTCATCATCACCGGCCGTCGCCCGTACCGGTCGCACAGCAGGCCCGCGACCGGCACGGTGACGATCTTGCACGCGTTCGCGATGACGATGCCGACCAGCCCGACCCAGGCCGCGGTGCCCACCTCGTCGGCCAGGTAGCTCAGCGCGTAGACCGAGGGCAGGTAGCTGATCACGTTGGGCGCGACGGAGATCAGCATGCCGGGCAGGATCTTGCGCCCGGAGGTGGCGAACAGCGCCCGCAGCGGCGCCCGCGTGCTGCGGCCCTCGTCCTTGGCGCGCTCGAACTCGGGGCTGTCCGGCACCTTGATCCGGACGATCACCCCGGCCACCCCGACCAGGCAGCTGAGCAGGAACGGGAGGCGCCAGCCGTAGGCTAGGAAGTCCTCTTCGGACATCAGCGCCGAGGTCAGGAAGAACACGCCGGTCGCCACCAGTGAACCGACCGCGTTGCCGAGCGTGGGCGCGCTCGCGTTCAGCCCGCGGGCCCGGGTTTCCGCGTGCTCGGCCGACAGCAGCATCGCCCCGGCGTACTCCCCGCCGGCACCGAGCCCCTGCACCACGCGCAGCAGCACCAGCGCGATCGGCGCGAACACGCCGGCCGTGGCGTAGCTGGGCAGCACGCCGATCAGCGTCGAGGCCACGGCCATCAGCATGAGCGTGGCGAACAGCATCGTGCGGCGGCCGACGCGGTCGCCGAGGATGCCGATGATCACGCCGCCGACCGGCCGGGCGAAGAACCCGACGGCGAAGGTGGCCAGCGACGACAGCGTCGCCGCCGCCGGATCACCGGCCGGGAAGAACACCTGCGGCAGCACGAGGGCGGCAGCCGTGCCGTAGAGGGAGAAGTCGTACCACTCGAGCGCCGTGCCCACCGTCGAACCGACCGTGGCGCGGCTGATGCGGGGTGCCATCGCCGACCCTTCGTTGCGTCCGTCGAACGTCTACATTAACGTTCATGGTGGCGAGAGATTACGAGTTCCCTTTCGCTTAGGTCAAGAGACAAGGACCCGGTTTGACGACCATTAACGTTCATGAGACCGCCCTGGCGAAGTACAACCCGCTGTCCCGCGTGCTGTGCTTCGACACCTTCGACACCACCACGCACGGCTGGACCGAACTGCTCGGCAACTACGACGGCCGCGGCGACCTGGACACCGTCGACGACCACATGCGCGACTTCCGCCCGCCGCAGCTGTCCTCGTGCTCCTTCTTCGACGTCGGCACGCACGGCACGATGAGCGGGAACTACGCGCTCAAGCTCGCGACGCGCGCCCACCCCGGCCACACCGCCACCGGCATCCGGCGGCTGACCATGGCCGGTCGCGGCCGGGTCCGCATCGAGACGCACTTCGCCTTCAAGGCCGAAGCCACCGTGGGCCACGAGGCGGCCGCGTCGGTGCCGTGGGACGGCAACCACCACCCGTCGGAGTCGCAGTTCGGCGCGTTCACCGTGGCCACCGACATCTGCGCCGACGGCGGTCTGCGCTACCACAACGTCATCCGCTACCAGAACACCGATCTGGACGGCCGGATGACGCAGCGCTGGATGTACCCGGTGGTGCCCGAGCCGACGCCGCGCGACCACCAGGAGGGCAAGTTCTCGCTGCCCTACGCCGCCGACTTCACCGCACCGGACCCCGACGACTGGCGCACCGTCGGCGAACCGCTGGAGCTGTGCGTCAACGAGGTGCCCACCAAGATCAACTGGCACTACCTGCGGTGGGACATCGACACCGCCACGCGGTCCAATGTGGAGCTCCAGCTCAACGACCGGGTGGTGGACCTGCGCGAGGTGCCGGTGCCGCCGTACCCCGACCGCTACGCCACGCTCGACAACCTGCTCAACTTCTACTTCTCCGTCCGCACGCACCGCGGTGTGCGCAACTTCCTGTTCCTGGACTCGGTCCTGATCTCGGTGGATTGGTGAGGCACGACATGCGCTCGACGATGACGGCGGTGCTGGAACGCAACACCGCGGTGCGGGAGGACTTCGCCACCGAACCGTACGAGCTGCCGTGGGCGGCCGAGGCGCGGTTCTTCGTGCAGGCGCTGGAGGTCGACGGCGCGCTGGACTTCCGCACGCAGATCTCCCCGGACGGCCTGCACTGGTGCGATCTGGACGGGGAAACCCACCGGATCGACTCCCCCGGCCTGCTGACCTGGGCGGTGAGCGGGTTCGGGCAGTGGCTGCGGGTGCGGTGCGCCGTGGGTGCCGGCGCGTCCGGCAAACTGCGGATCTATCTTGTAGGCAAGGGTTGATCCGGAGGTCGGCTGGTGGTGCGCGCGCGGCGGGTCACGTTACGTGACGTGGCGGACAGGGTCGGCCTGTCCGCCAACACGGTGTCCCGGGCGCTGTCGGGCAAGGACCAGGTCAGCGAGAGCACGCGCGAGATGATCGTGGCGGAGGCCCGGCGGCTGGGGTACGTGCCCAACAACCACGCCCGGTCGCTGGTCTCCGGCACCACGACGGTGCTCGCGCTGGTGATCACCAACCCGTCCAACCCGTTCTACGCCGCGCTGATCTCCGCGGTGGAGCGGCAGTGCCGCCTCGCCGGGTACTCGGTCCTGCTGCTGGTCACCGAGGAGAACGAGGACAACGAGGCCCGCGCGGTGCAGCAGCTGCTGCGGTTCGGCGTGGACGGGGTGCTGGCCGTGCCGAGCCAGCACCGGCCGGGCGTGTGGGCCGAGCTGTCCGAAGCCGGGCTGCCGGTGGTGCTGCTCAGCCGCGACATCCCGGAACTCGGCTTCGACTTCGTCGGCACGGACGTGGAGCGGGCGGTCACCGACGCGGTGACGCGCGTGGCCGGGCCGGATCCGCGGCGGGCGTGGTTGTTCGAAGAGGACCTGGAGATCAGCACGGTCGCCGCGCGCACGGCCGCGTTCCGGCAGGCGCTCGGCGGGGATTCGCTGGTGCTGAAGGTGCCGGGCCACCGCACGCGCGACGCCACCCTGCCGTGGCGCCCGGACGACGCCTACCGGCTCGCGGCCGGCCTGATCACCCGCGAGCACCACCCGGAGCTGGTGGTCACCGGCAACGACTACTTCGCGCTCGGGGTGTACAAGGCGGTCCGCGAGTGCGGGCTCACCGTCGGCGAGGACGTGCGGGTGCTGGGTTACGGCGACCACCCGTTCGCCGCCTACCTCGAACCGGGGCTGACCACCATCCGGCTGCCCGCCGACGACGTCGGCACGACGGGCGTGGACCTGCTGGTGCGGCGGATCGCGGACCCGGACCGCCCGCGCGAGACGGTCCTGCTGAGCGCGACTCTGGTGGAACGCGGCTCCGCGACAGCTCAGTAGAGTCTGCCGCTGCGGACCTCGAACCGCTGGTATTCCCCGATCTCGTCATCGACGTGGTGGAACGACTGGACGATCGCCGTGTCGCCGTGGATCTCGCGGACCACGACCGGCACGCCGACGTCGAGCGGGTAGGACGACTCCGGGAGCACGTCCTCCTTCGCCTCGAAGTACGGGACCTTGTCGATCAGCTGGTGCTCGTTGTGGTGCCGGTCGTACAGCACCACCTCGACCAGGCCGGGCTGCGGCTCGTCGTCGTACCAGCGGAGCGCGAGCGCGGGCACCAGGCACTGGTCCCCCACCGCGACCTTCGCCGCGACCAGATCCTCGAACGCGCTCCGGACCGCTCTCCGGCCCGCATACCGGTTGTTCAGCTCGTTGGCCTCGACCGGGTGCGGCAGCACCTCCCGCACCACCACCCGGACCGGCGGCGCCGGTGTGCCGAAGCGCTCCTCGAACTCGGTCCGCACGCCGAGCACGATGTACTCGAAGCACATCGGCACCAGTTCCGGGAAGTCCAGCGCGTCGCGGCTCGTCCGGATCTTCTCGGGGATCGCGTCGACCGCCTCGAACTCCGCGGCGGGCTCCAGGTCCAGCAGCGCGGTGGCCCCGCCCTTGCGCGAGTGCTTGGTCCCCACGTCGCCGCGGAGGTCGCGCAGGGGCAGCGCGTGCAGGACGTCGTCGAGGGAGATCACGCGATCAGGTTAGGCGCAGGACGTGGACCAGGCACACCGCGCCCACACCGACCATGTGCGCCAGCCCCGTCCGCGCGCCGGGATGCTGACGCGGGCCCGCTTCGCCACGCAGCTGGGTGGTGATCTCGGCGATCTGGCCGACGCCGGTGGGGCCGATGGGATGGCCCATGGACAGCAGCCCGCCGGAAGCGCTGACGGCGACGCGCCCGCCGATGTCGAACTCCCCCGCTTCCAGCGCGAAGACGGCCCGGCCCGGTTCGGCCAAGCCCATGGCTTCGACGTAGAGCAGTTCTTCGACGGTGAACGCGTCGTGGAGTTCGACGACGTCCAGGTCGGCCGCGGTGATACCCGCGTCGGAAAGAGCCTGTGCGGTGGTTTCGCGGGTGAGTGCGGCGTCGAAGTTCTCGCCGTCGTAGACGGTTTCCGAACGCGAGGCCGACGAGAGCACCGTGACCGCGCGAGACCGGTCCAGTCCGAGGCGGGCGATGGCGTCGTCGGAAGCCACGATCGCCGCGGCGGCGCCTTCGCCGACCGGACAGCACTGCAAGCGCGTGAGCGTCCCACTGATCTGCGGCGGTGCCAGCACTTCGGCGAGCGTGCGGGCCTTGCGCCGTTGCGCGTTCGGGTTCAGCGCGCCGTTGCAGCTGTTCTTCACCGCCACGGCCGCGAGTTGCTCGGGCGTGACGCCGTGGTCGTGCTGGTACCGCGACGCCAGCAGCGCGAAGTGCGTGGCGGGTGCGACGCGGACCAGTTCGCGCACCCCGGCCGCCTTCTGCGGCAACAAGAAGTGCAGCGGCTTGTCGACGCCGACGGCGATCGCCACGTCGGCCAGTCCGGCGCCGACCTCGACGCAGGCCTGGCGGAAGGCGGTCGAGCCGGACGCCGAGGCGTTCTCCACCTGGGTCATCGGGATGCCGGTGGCGCCGAGGTGCCGGAACATCAAGCGGGACAAGCCCATTCCGGTCGTCGCGGTGCCGGTGTACGCGGTCTGCACCTGGCGCCACTGAAGTCCGGCGTCGGCGAGCGCGGCGCGGACGGCGTGCACGCCGAGCCGGGTGTAGGGGGTGTCGCTGAGGCGCTGGTACGGGTGCAGCCCGACGCCCACCACGTGCACCGGCCTCATCCGAACACCTGCCCGTCGGCCGCGCGGACGACGTCCCCGATCCGCGGGCGGTCGGAGGACAGCACGGCCCGGATGAGCGGGCCGTCGTCGAGCTGGATCTCGGCGACGGTGCACGGCTTCTCACCGTGGACCCGCGCCAGCGCGTGGATCGTGCCGCGCGCGGTGATCTCCATGGGCCGCAACTGGTCCTCGGGCGCACCGCACGCCTCGCAGCCGATGGCCAGCGGCGGGAAGTAGACGCGCTCGCACCGGGCGCACCGGGTACCGGCCAGGGTCGCGTCCATCGGGGTCCTCCCTGCCGAACTTACTTGTTAACCGCTTAGTAAGTTAGTACGGTGAACCGCATGGCGTCCAGCGCGAAGAAGCAGCGCACCCAGGAGGAACGCCGGTCCTCCGCCGAACGGGCCATGCTCGCCGCCGCCGTCCGGCTGTTCAGCAAACGAGGTGTCGAGCAAACGTCGATGGCCGACATCGGCGAGGAAGCCGGGTACAGCCGCGGGCTGGCCAACCACCACTTCGGCTCGCGGGCGGAACTGGTCGACCGCCTCGCACGGCGGTCGCAGGCCGACTTCGTGACCAGCCTCGGTGACGCCGGCGGGAACGAACTCCGCGAGCTGGCCGACCGGTTCAGCGCGGGCGAGCACACCACCCAGGAACTCGTGGCCCGCCTGGATTCCCGGAAGCGGTCGCCGGTGCTGGAGGACGTGCGCGGCGCCGAACCGCGCGCGCTGGTGGCACTGGCCGACGCCTACCTCGCCACCATCGGCGGCGGTTCGGAGGCCGTGCGGGCGTTCCTCGTCATGTGGGGCGCGTCCTTCCCCGAGGAAACCGCGCTGCGCCTGGTTTTCGCGGCCAACGACGCCCGGTTCCGGTTCAGCGTCGAAGACCTGGTGCGGCTCGGGCAGCGGAACGGGACGATCGTCCCGGAGGCCGATCCGGCGGGCACCGCGACCGTCGTGGTCGGCCTGCTGCGCGGCATCTCGGCCCAGTACGCGGTCGACCCGGACGCCGTCGACCTCGCCGCGGCACGCCGCACCACCGCGCGCTTCCTGCGCGACACCCTGGCCCGCCCCTGACTCCCAGACGGCCCGGAGGCCCCGGTGGACGAACCCGGCAGCGGTACCCCGGAATTCTGGGCGCGGGAACGACCGGACGCCCCGGCCGTGGTCCACGGCGAGGAGGTGCTGACCTACGGCGAGTGGAACGCGCGGGCGGACCGCGTCGCCGAAGGCCTGGCCGCGCTCGGGCTCGGCGCGGGCGACCGGCTCGGCATGCGGTTCACCCTGTGCCCGGAATGGTTCGTGCTCCAGCGCGCGGTGCAGAAGCTCGGCGTGGCGCAGGTGGCGGTGAGCTGGAAGCTGACCGACGGCGAAGTGGCCCACATCCTCCGCGACAGCGAAGCGAAAGGCCTGGCGCACAACGACAACGCGGACGTCGTGGTCATCGTCGGGTCGGCGAGCTCGCGGTATGAGGACCTGCTGGCCACCCCGATCCGCACGCCCCGGTTCGGCCGACTCCGCCCGGAACTGGTGCTCTACACCTCCGGGACCACCGGCGCGCCACGCGGAGTCCCGCCACCGGGCAAGCCCGCCGACGAGTTGCGCGCCCGGCGGTACAACGCGTCCGTCCGCGGTATCCCGCCCTACCCCGACCACGCGATCACCCTGCTGGCGTTGCCGGTCCACCACGGCGCCGGTGTCGCGGCGGCGACCCGCACCTGCGCGGAAGGCGGCACGGTGGTCCTGCTGCCTTCCTATGACGCCGAGCGCGCGCTGGCGCTGATCGAACGGCATCGCGTGCAGATCTGGCCCACCGTGCCGACCATGCTGCTGCGCGTCCAGAAACTGCCCGAGCCGGTGTTCGCGCGGTACGACCTGTCCTCGCTCACCGCGGTGACCGTCGGCGCCGCGCCCGTTCCGCAGTCGCTGAAGGAGTGGATCACCGACCGGCTCGGTGGCGGCCTGCTGTGGGAGGGGTACGGCACCAGCGAAACCGGGATGATCTCCTACACCGCACCGGAATTCCAGCTGAGCAAACCGGGAACCAGCGGAATTCCCCATGACGGCGTCGAAATCGCCATCGTCGACGAGGACTGGAACCGCCTGCCCACCGGGCGGACCGGGGAGATCGCGGTCAGCACCCCGATCGTGCTTCGCGGGTACCTCGGCGACGAAGACCTCGGGAGGGACGCGGTCCGCGACGGCTTCTTCCGCACCGGCGACGCGGGCCACCTCGACGAAGACGGTTTCCTGTACCTCACCGACCGGGTCAAGGACATGATCGTCGCCGGTGGCGTCAACCTCTACCCGGCCGAGATCGAGAAGGCGCTGCTCGCCCACCCCGCCGTGCTCGACGCGGCGGTGATCGGTGTTCCCCATGACGACTTCGGCGAGCAGCCGATGGCGTTCCTGGTCGCCGACGGGCTCGCCGAGGCCGATCTGGAGACCTTTTTGGACAGTCGGCTGGCCGCGCACAAGCACCCGCGCCGGTACGCCTTCGTCGGTGCGCTCCCCCGCAACCCGATGGGCAAGGTGCTCAAGCACCGGCTCCGCGCCCCCTACTGGAAAGGACGTGAGCGCCGTGTCTGAAGGGCTCGCCCAGTTGCTGGACCTGACCGGCGAAGTGGCGCTGGTGACCGGCGCCGGTCAGGGCGTCGGCGCGACGATCGCGCGGTACCTGGCGGCACAGGGCGCCGCGGTCGCCGTCAACGACTACCGCGCCGAACGGGCCGAAGCCGTCACCGACGAGATCCGCGGGGCCGGCGGCACCGCCATCGCCGTGCAGGCCGATGTCACCGACTATGCCGCCGTCGGGGCCGCGGTCGAGCGGGTGACCGCCGAACTCGGTCCGGCGAGCATCCTGGTCAACAACGCCGGGAACGCCGGGGCGAACCCGAGAGCGGCCGCGCGCGGGCCGTTCTGGGAGAGCGAACCCGCCGACTGGGAACCGTTCCTGGCGGTCAACCTGCACGGGGTGCTGGCGTGCTGCCGCGCGGTCATCCCCGGCATGCTCCACTTGGGACACGGCAGGCTGATCACCGTGATCAGCGACGCCGGGCGCGTCGGCGAAGCGGGCATGGAGGCCTACTCCGCCGCCAAAGCCGGTGCCGCCGGGCTGATGCGCGCGCTCGCCCGCAGCCTCGGACGGCACCAGGTCACCGCGAACTGCGTGGCGATCGGCCTCACCGACACACCCACGCTGGCGGGGGTCACCGGCAACCCGGAGCTGACCCGCAAGGTGCTGTCGAACTACCTCATCCGCCGGGTCGGCCGTCCCAGCGACGCCGCCGCCGTGGTGACGCTGCTGGCGTCGGCGGCGGGCAGCTGGATCACCGGCCAGACCTACCCCGTGAACGGAGGCTTCAGTGTCAGCCGATGACCCCATCCGCACCGAGCACCACGGCGACCACGTGCTGATCATCCGGATCGACCGGCCGCGCCGCCGCAACGCCTTCGACGGCGCCACCGCGCACGCGCTCGAAGCCGCGATCGACGCCTACGAGAACGACGACCGGCTCCGCTGCGCCGTCCTCACCGGCTCCGACGTGGTGTTCTCCGCCGGGCAGGACCTCATCGCCGCCGCCCGCGGTGACCTGGCCACGACCGGGCGCCGCGGTGGGTTCGGCATCATGGCCCGGCCACCGGACAAGCCGATCATCGCCGCGGTCGAGGGCCACGCGCTGGCCGGTGGCCTGGAGCTGTGCCTGGCCTGCGATCTCGTGGTGTCCTCGCGCACCGCGACGATGGGCCTGCCCGAGGCCGCCAAGTCGCTGGTCGCGCTCGGCGGCGGCCTGTTCCGGCTCCCCCGGCGGATCCCGTACCACCTGGCCATGGAACTCGCGCTCACCGGGAAGGCCTGGCCCGCCACCCGGTTCGCCGAACTCGGCCTGGTCAACAGGCTGACCGAACCGGGGCAGGCGCTGGCGGGCGCGCTGGAACTGGCGGAGGAGGTGCTGGCGGCCGCGCCGCTGGCGGTCCGGGCGAGCAAGCAGATCGTCCGGCACGCCTACGACTGGTCCGACGAGGAAGCCTGGAAGAAGCAGCGGGATCCCGCCGGGCCGGTGCTCGCCTCCGAGGACCTGCAGGAGGGATTGCGGGCGTTCGCCGAGAAGCGGCCCGCCGTCTGGAAGGGACGGTGAGCGCTCAGCGCGACTGGAGCCACGTGCGCAGCGCCCACCACGTCTGCATCGCGGTCACCACGTAGGGGTGGGACCGGTCGTTGACGTCGATGCCGACGAGTTCGTTCAGCCGGTCCAGGCGGTAGCGAACGGTGTTGGCGTGGATGTGCAGCGCCTTGGCGGTCGCGTTGATCACGCAACCGTGGTCCAGGAAGGCCACCGCCGTGGCGGCGATCTCCTGGTGGAACTCGTTGGCGGGGTCCAGTGGTGCCAGCAGTTCGCCGGCGAGCGTGCGGGCCAGTGCCGGGTGCGCGGCCAGCGCGGTTTCGGCGGCGAGCCCGACGAGCGGCTGGACTCCGGCGAGCCCGCGTTCGGAAGCGACGGCGAGTGCCTGGCTGCACAAGGGATACGTATCGCGCAACGCCAGCAGCGGCCGGGCGGGCGAAGTCACCACCACCGGCGCGTCCCCGGGCAGCGCCGGGTTGTGCGGCGCGACACCGGTCAGCGTTCCTTCCACGAAGCCGTACACCCCGCCGAAGGGCGCGAGCTGCTGTTCCAGCGACCTGGCGTCACGCGGATCGGTCACCGCGGAAACCACGCAGTGGTACCGGCGTTCGGGGGTCAGCCCGGCCCGGCCGAGCGCTTCGGCGTCCGGCAGCCGTTCGCCGGGGAGCAGCAGTTGGCGCAGCACCTGCGTGCTGAGATCCCTTGCCGTGCGGGAGAGTTCGAGTTCGGCGGTGTGGTAGCCGCTGACGATCTGGCGCTGCACCGCGCCGACGTAGTGGTCCAGGTCGACGATGAACTCCAGGATCGTGGCCTCGTCGACCCCCGCCGCGCGGGCGGCGTCCACCCCGGCGCGGGTGACCTCGGCCCGGCCCGCGTGCACCCCGCGCAGCAGGTCGATGATCGGCACGCCTTGGGCGGCGCGGTCGGCACCGAGGGCGAAGGCCGCCGAGAAGTCACCGGCCTCGTGCTCGTCCCCGCGTTCGAGGTGGGCCACGGCCTCGGTGAGCAGGGTGGCGATGTGCCTGCGGTTCTCCGCGGCGGGCAGCCGCGCCACCTCGGGTGAGCTGCGGCGGGCGGCCTCGACCGCCCGGCCGAGCACGGCCGGATCGCTCGCCAGCGCCCGCACCACGTGCAGCGCGATGGCGGTGGTCCGCTCGTCCACGCCCCACCTCCGCCGTTGTGGACCGGCCACAGCGGCGGCGGTCGAGTTTGGCGGTTCGAGCCTATGTTCGCTGCCCACAGACTGGTTCCCTGTCCCTACTGGACGGTAACAGGGCGGAGGACCCGACGATGAGTTCCCCCAGCAACCGCAACCTCAGCCGGCGCGGGCTCCTGACCGGTGGCGGGGCGCTCGCCGCGGGCACGGCGCTGAGCGGTCTCGGCTTCGGTTCGACCGCCTACGCGGCCGGGGCGGCACCGGACGCGGACGCGATCGTGGTCGGCGCGGGACTGGCCGGGCTGGTGGCGGCCTCGGAGCTGGCCGCGGCCGGGCGGCGGGTGCTGCTGGTCGACCAGGAGCCGGAGGCCAGCCTCGGCGGGCAGGCGTTCTGGTCGCTGGGCGGGTTGTTCTTCATCAACTCCGACGAGCAGCGGACCGCCGGGATCAGGGACTCGTTCGAACTGGCGTGGGCCGACTGGTTCAACAACGCCGGGTTCGACCGCGGCATCGACAACCCGCTCGGCGAGGACTACTGGGCCTCGCGCTGGGCGGAGGCCTACCTGCACTTCGCCGCCGAGGAGAAGCGCAAGTGGCTCTACGGCCTCGGCATGCGGTGGGTGCCGATCGTCGGCTGGGCCGAGCGCGGCGGTCAGCTCGCCGACGGTCCCGGCAACTCCGTGCCCCGGTTCCACCTGACGCTGGGCACCGGTCCGGGGGTGATGGAGCCGTTCGAGAAGAAGGTCCGCGAGGCGGCCGCGCAGGGCAAGATCGTCTTCAAGTTCCGCCACCAGGTCGACGCCCTGATCACCAGCAACGGCGCGGTCACCGGGGTGCGCGGCAGCCTGCTCGAACCGAGCGGCGCGGCCCGTGGCACGCTTAGCTCGCGCACCAAGGTCGGCGAGTTCGAGCTGTCCGCGCCGATGGTGCTGGTGACCTCCGGCGGGATCGGCGGCAACCAGGACCTCGTCCGGCGGAACTGGCCCGCCCGGCTGGGTGAACCGCCCGCCCGGATGATCACCGGGGTGCCCGCGCACGTGGACGGGCGCATGCTCGCCATCAGCGAGATGGCCGGGGCGCGGCTGGTCAACCGCGACCGCATGTGGCACTACACCGAGGGCATGGCGAACCACAGTCCGATCTGGCCGGACCACGGGATCCGCGTGCTGGCCGCGCCGTCGTCGCTGTGGCTCGACGCCACCGGCAAGCGGTTCCCGAACCCGGGTGTGCCCAGCTACGACACCCTCGGCACGCTGGAGCTGATCATGCGTTCCGGGCACGACTACTCGTGGTTCCTGCTGAACAAGCGGATCATCGACAAGGAGTTCGTGCTGTCGGGTTCCGAGCAGAACCCGGAGCTGACCCGCAAAGACCTGCTCGGGTACCTGGCCAGCCGGTTGTTCAACGACACGCCGCCGCCGGTCAAGGCGTTCATGGACAAGGGCGAGGACTTCGTCATCTCGGACAACCTCCCGATCTGGTGGCCGGGATGAACCAGCTCGCCGGGAACGACCTGGTGCAGCTGGACGTGCTGCGCGCGCAGGTGACCGCGCGGGATCTGCAGGTGGACCACAAGTTCACCAAGGACGGCCAGCTCATGGGCATCCGGAACTCGCTGGACTACGTTGGGGACAGCCTGGCCAGGACGGTGCCGCTGCACAAGATCCTGGACCCGGCGGCGGGGCCGCTGATCGCCATCCGGATGAACATCCTGACCAGGAAGACGCTCGGGGGCCTGCAGACCGACCTCGCCGGGCGGGTGCTGAACGCCGGGGGCCAGCCCATCACCGGCCTCTACGCGGCGGGGGAGGTCGCCGGGTTCGGGGGTGGCGGGGTGCACGGGTACCGGGCGCTCGAAGGCACCTTCCTGGGCGGCTGCCTCTTCTCGGGCCGGGAAGCGGGCCGGGCGGCCGCCGCCGAAAGCGCCTGACCGGCTTGGCGGCATTCCCGGCGGCTTCCGCAGTCACCTTCCCGACACGCTTGTCATGGCGAGCCGCCCAGCGTGGTTGCCGCGGCGACTCGCCCGGCGGTCGACACGGCGAGTCGCCAGCAGGCTGCCCGCAGCAGTCTCCCCGGCATGCTCGCCGCGGCAGCTCACCCGGCATGTCTGCCGAGCGAGCTGCCCAGTCCGCTCGCCACACCAGCTCGCCCAGCAAGCTTGCCGCGGCAGGCAGCCCGGGCGCCCACAGCAGCCTGCCCGGCACGCTCGCCGCGGCAGCTCACCCGGCATGCCTGCCGAGCAGCCTGCCCAGCGTGCTGGCCACGGCGGCCGTCCACCTCGGCTACCGGCCGCGGCTTCCCGCCGGGCGCACACCGCACGGCAACTGTGCGCCCGCGGGGAGGCCGCCCGCCCGCCCCGGCGGGATGCTGGACCCATGGTGGACGGGATCGCTTTCTCCTGGGAGCTCCGGCCGCGGACGGCGGTCGTGGCGCTGTCCGGCGAGCTGGACGTGATGACGGCCCCCGAACTGCCGTCCGGGCTGCAACCGCTCCTGCAGGACCCGCCGCCGGTTCAGCTGGTCGTGCTGGACCTCAGCCGGCTCGCGTTCCTCGGTTGGGCCGGGGTGCGCGCGCTGGCCGCCGTGGTGCGCGACCTGCGGGACCGCGACGTCACGGCCTGCTTCGTGTCCCCCCGCGGTACCGCGGTCTCCCGGACGCTGGACCTCGCCGGCACCGCGGAGTTCATCGATGTGTTCCGGTCGCGTCAGGATGCCCTTGTGCATCACGTCGCATAGCCGTCCGGTCCTGCAGCGCCGCGCTGGGCGACTGCCCGTAGGCGGCCCGGTAGTCGGTGGCAAAGCGCCCGGGGTGCGGGAACCGCCACCGCAGCGCGATCGCGGTGACCGTGTCCAGCGCCGGGTCCGCGGCCAGCAGCTCACCGCGCGCCCCGGCCAGCCGGAACTGCCGCAGGTACGCCATCGGCGTGGTGTCCAGGTGCCTGCGGAAGGCCAGCTGCAGCGCGCGGACGCTGACCTGCCCGGCCCCGGCGATCTCGGCCGGGCCGATGTCCGCCGCGGCGTTGCGCTCGATGAACGCGATCGCACCGGCCAGCGGCGAATCCGGCCCCGCCACCACCGTGTGCGGGAAGGTGTCGAGCACGGTCGCGGCGAGCAGCCGGGCGGCGCTGGTGAGCACGCGGCTGCTGCGCGACGCGCCGAGCACGTGCTCGGCCAGGTGGTCCACGGTGGCCCCGAGGTGACGCCCGGCCGCGGCGCTGACCGGCAGGTGGCCGGTGAACCCGAGCGGCTCCCCGGCCAGCACCGCGGCGAACACCGCCGGGTGCACCCGGATCAGCTGCAGCCGCGTCCCCGCCTTGCTCACCGTGCCCGCCGGGTCCGGATGGGCGAACAGCACGAACTCCCCCGCCGCGACCACGCTCGGGACACCGTCGCCGGTGCGGACCAGCTCGCCGTCGAGCACCCGGCACACCAGCGGCCGGCTCAGCGGGGTCGGGCTGTGGTCCACCGCCATCGAGTGCTCCAACTCGGCGATGGCGAACGCCCCGGCGTCACGCACGGTGTGGTGGACCCGGAAGCCCTCTTCCGCCCCCTGGGTGAACATGGTGTTGTCGGCGTAGGCCTCGGCCAGGAAGTGCCTCCCGGCCCGCGCGCTCGTGGTGCCGAACGCGACCGGGGCGGTGCTTTCCCCGGCCAGTGCCGCGTCGGAGACCGTGCTGTGCAGCGTCACCCCGGTCCCGCTGCGGGTGCCGATCCGGGCCAGGTGCAGCGCGTGCCCGGCACCAGCGCCGGTCACCAGGCGCAGCCGGCGGCCGGTGCCCGCCAGCCCGTCCCCGAAGTTGCCCAGCAGCACCGCCGGGCCGGCCCCGATCCGGCGCACCTCCGCCAGATCGACGATCACCTCGTCGGCCCCCGTGCCGGACAGCAGGTCGAGCCAGCCAGCGAAATCGGGGCCGTCGGCGCGGTCGATGTCGCCGGTCAGCACCAGGACCTTCCGGTCGAACCCCGCGGTGAACGGGTGTGCGCGGTACCCGGTCATGGCCGCCTCCCTGGAGTCGTCCAGGTTACGCCGACAGTGTGGCCGCCCGCGACGACGGCGTCGCGGTCAGCGCGCCCGGACCAGCTTCACCGCTTCGGCCAGGCTGCCGGTGATCGGCAGCGCCTCGCCCAGGTTCAGCACGGTGATCGGCCGGACGACCGCGGGTGAGACGGCCACCAGTGCGAACCGCGCCCCGGCCGCGCGAATCCGGGCCGCGGCGCGAAGCAAGGCGTTGAGGCAGCTGGAATCGCAGAAGCTCACCGTGGTCATGTCCACCACCAGGCCGTCACCGGCGTCGTCGAGCGCTTCGCCGAGCACGTGCTCGAGGCCCTCCACGGCGGCCAGGTCCAGTTCCCCGGCGAGTGAGAGGAGCGCGACCCCGTCGCGGTTCCCCGGCGCGGCCGACCACAGCGGGCGTCCGCTTTCCCACCGTCCCGCGCTGTCTCCGGGCGCACTGGACTCGGCTGACATAGGTGCTCCTTCTTGTGTTCGGCGGGCAGCTCAGCTGTCGCCCCGTTGCTCCTGCTCGACCGAAGCCACGGTCCGCTCACCGGTGAGGTAGTGCCGGGTGCCGGTCACCTCGAGCAGCCGCTCCAGCGCGGCACCGCGGTGGTCCAGGTGCAGTACCACCCCGGCGGCCTCGGTGTGCCTGCGGATCATCAGCAGCGCCGACAACCCGCCCGAGTCGCACAGGCCGAGCGCGCCGCAGTCCAGCCGCAGCGTCCGCAGGTCCGGCGTGCCGGCCAGCCGCGTCCTGATCAGCTCGGCGAACTCCGTCGAGCACGAATAGTCGAGGTCGCCGTCGAGCCGCAGCACCGCGGTCCGCTCCTCCGGCGTGCTCCAGGTGCAGGTGAGCGTGTTCAGCGAAACGGTCGTCATGCGGTCTTCCCCAGGTGGTCGTGCGCGCGGGCGAGCAGCGGGGCGGCCCGGGTGAAGTCGCGCAGTTCGGTGGTGAGCAGGTCCAGAGCGGGCAGCAGGGTCGCGGCGGGCACCCCGCGCACGGCGAGGATCTCGGCGGTCCAGGTCAGGAAGCCGAGGAACAGCTCGTCGTCCCCGGTGTAGAGCGAGGTGGCCAGGAAGTCGACGATGTGCGCGAGGTCCTCGGCGGTGTGCTGCCGCTGCAGGTCGGTGTACTCGCGCATCGCGGGCACCCGCCCCTCCAGCCCGGCGTAGACGGCCTTGACCAGTTCCGGCGCGGTCCGCACGACCATCGTGTACTCCTGGTCGGCCAGGTGCGGCAGATCGTCGAGCACCTCGTGGCCGCGGCGCGGCATGGGCAGCGGCGAGCCGGCGAGGCGGTCGGCCGCGGCCCGGGCGTCGGGCGCCCAGGCGTCCGCGCCGAGCAGCCGCGCGTACCGGCCCTCCGGCCCGAAGGCGGCCCCGCCGGCGATCACCGGCACCCCGGCGGCCTGGCAGGCGGTGATGGTGGCGTGCGCGGTGGGCAGCCGGGTGGCGATCGAACCGGACAGCGCCACCGCGTCCGGCCCGGTCTGGTGCAGGTGGGTGATCAGGTGCGGGGTGGGCACCTGGGCCCCGAGGTAGTCCACCGCGAACCCGCGCAGCTTCAGCGTCTCGGCCAGCAGCCGGGCGGGCAGCGCGTGCCATTCGCCGTCGACGCAGGCCACGGTGATCCGGCCGAGCACCGGGCGCGAGCGCGGCCGCGACTGCACCGCGGCGGCGATCACCCGCTCGTTGATCGCGGTGGCCGCGTGCTCCTGCGCCACGCTCAGCCGGTTGGCCGCCCATTCCTGGCCGACCCGGCGCTGCACCACGCCGACCACGTCGAGCAGGGTCTCTTCCAGGTCAAGGCCGGCGTCGAGCGCGGCGAGGGCGGCTTCGACCGCGGCCTGCTCGTCGCACGCGGTCACCGCGTCCCAGAGCCGGGCGACGGCCAGCTCGCGGTGCCCGTTCGCGTTGCACGTGGGGGTGCTCATGCGGTGTACCTGCCTCGCCCGTGCCCGCCGACCGCCGTCAGGTGCTGCCCGCGGGGCGCGGTGATGACGAGCACCGCCATGTCGTCGTGCGCGTTGCGGCCCGCCCATTCCGCGGCGAGCATCCGCACGCGTTCGGCCACCGCCTCGGCGGGCATGCCCGCGCATTCGGACAGCGTCCGGTGCAGCCGCTCCTCGCCGAACATGGTCTCCCCCAGCGGGCCGCCCTTGGCCTCGGTGATGCCGTCGGTGAACAGCAGGCAGCTCTCACCGGGCGCCAGGGTCAGCTCGGCGGTGACCGACTCGAGTTCCGGCAGTACCCCGATCACCGTGCCCATCGTGGGCACCTCCTCCACCTGTCCCGTGGTCCGCACCACCAGCGGCGCCGGGTGCCCGGCACTGGTCACGCGCAGCCGGACGCCGGGGCCGTCGCGGACCACCGAGGCCAGCACGAGGGTGACGAACCGGGTGTCGCGGTTGTTCAGCAACGCGCCGTTGAGCAGGGTGAGCATCCGCCGGTGGTCCTCGGCGAGCGGCAGCAGCGCCTGCAGCGTGTTGCGGACCTTGCCGGTCAGCACCGCCGCTTCCAGGCCCTTGCCGCAGACGTCGCCGAGCACGGCCAGCGACTCCTCGCCCTCACCGGCGGCCGGGTGCACGTCGTAGAAGTCGCCGCCGATGCGCTCGTGGTCCCGCGCGGCGCGGTACCCGCCGGCGAACTCCACCCCGGCCACCTGGTGCACCACCGGCGGCAGCAGGTCGCGCATCAGCGTCTCGGTGATCGAGGTCTGCTCGGCGAACAGCCGGGCGGCCGACATCGCCGCCCCGGCCCGTGCGGCGAACAGCCGGGCGAAGATTTCCTCGGAGTCCGAGAACCCCTGGTGCTCGCGGCGGCGCACCAGGATCAGCGCACCGGCGGGCACGCCCTGGCCCGGCAGCGGGGTGACCACGATCGAGCCGATCTCGTCCACCCCCTCCGGGCGCAGCCAGTCCGGCGCCGACCGCGGGTCGATCCACCGCGAGGGCACGGGCGGGAAACCCTGCAGCGCCTCGCTCAGTCCGGGCACCTCGTCGGGGTTGACCATCAGCTCGGAGTGCTCGGCCTTACCGCCGCGCACGCAGCTCACCACCGGGAACCGGCGCTTCGCCGCCGGGGCGATCACCATCGCGGCGTCGGCGAGGTACCGCGCGGTCAGCTCCGCGGTGACCGCCATGCAGCGCTTGAGGTTGAGCGAGGAAAGCAACGCGTTCGACGCCTCGCTGAGGAAGGCAGCGCGTTCGCGTTCGAGCCGGAGCTCGTCGCGGACCAGCCGGACGTCGGTGTCCTCGACCAGCCACCAGCTCACCCGGTCGTCCCCGACGCGGACCGCGTGCGCGGTGTACCCCTGCCCACCCACCGGCCCGGACACCGCGGGCCCGGCCGGATCCGCCTCGGCGAGCCATTGCGGCAACCCGGTTCCCGCACGCGAGAACAGCAGTTCCGCCGCTTCGTTCATGCCGTCGAGCCGCCCGTCGGCCGTGGTCAGCACGGCCGGGTAGGGCGCGGCGACCCACGCCAGTTCGGGGTACGGCGCTCTCGCGACGGGGGACTCCTGCTTCTCCATCAGTCGGGGTACGCGCGGCGCACCCGTCACCTCACACCTCTGCTCGATTCGACGCCCCGGCTCGAGCGTTCCGCACCCGCGGACCGGACGCAACCCGGCGGTCAGCCCAGCGTAACCGTGCGGTGGTGGGACCAGCTCGGCCAACCCCCGTCCGGCTTGCCGGTGGCGCATATCATCTTGCCCATGACGCACAGCGACAGCGAGCTGGACGGCCTCGTGCGCCAGCGGATCCGCGCCCTGCGGGTGGCGCAGGGCTGGTCGCTGGACGAGCTGGCCGCCCGCGCGGGGCTCAGCCCGTCCTCGCTCAGCCGGATCGAGACCGGGCGGCGGCGCCTGGCCCTCGACCAGCTCGTCACCCTGGCCCGTGCCCTGGACACCTCACTGGACCAGCTGGTCGAGACCGATACGGAGGACGTGGTCTCCTCCCCCGCGATCGACGCGCCCCGCGGGCTGATGCGGTGGCCGATCAAGGCCGATCCCGGGATGACCGTGGTGCGCCAGCGCATGACGAGCCCGCCGCCGGACCAGCCTTCGCGGCTGCGCGCGCATCCCGGCCGCGAGTGGCTCGTGGTGCTGTCCGGCACCGCGGTGCTGCTACTGGGCGGCCGGCGGCTGCGGGTGGAGACCAACCAGGCCGCCGAGTTCCCGACCATGCTCCCGCACGCGATCGGGGCCGAGGGTGGCCCCTGCGAGATCCTCGGCATCTTCGACCGGGACGCCCGCCGCGGCCACCGCGGCGATTAGGGACTTTGCGCGCTCGTGCGTTCGCGCGCCCTTCACCGTGATGAGCTGGCCCGTTTCCGGCAGGGTGCCGTCGAGTGCTGGCAGAACGGGACCGGCGGCTCCCACGATTCCGGCCGGGTTCCCGACGAGCCGGGGCAGTTCGTTCCCGGCTCGTTCGTGGGGGCCGACGACGCGGGACAAGCAGGCCGCACGGACGTTGCCGGCACTACTGCTCACCCAGCTTGACCGGCCGGCCGACGGCCGGGAGATCAGCCCGCCGCACGCCGGTGAGTCGGCTGGGGCGGAAGGGTTCCAGTAGTTCCTGCGCTTCACCGGTGAGGATTTCGGTGGCGACCAGCCGGCCCAGCAGCGGCGCCAGGGTGATGCCCCCGTGCGAGGCCAGGCAGTAGGTCCGCGGGTGCTCCGGCGGGTAACCCGCGATGGGGTGACCGTCGGCGGGCAGGGCGCGGAAACCCACCCGGAAGTCGATTTCCGGGGCCTGTCCGGGATCGGGCAGCAACGCGGTGAGCCGCCGGGTGATCGTGGTGGCGATCTCGCCGCCGGGAGCGGGCGGCCGGGCCGGGTCGACCTCCGGGTTCAGGTCGAGTGCCTGCACCACGGCGGGCAGGCCCGCGCCGGGCCGCAGGTTCAGGCCCGGGGTGTGGACCACGCAGCCGAGGTCGAGCGCGCGGACGTACCCGAGCAGGCCGACGAGCGGGGATCCGCGGCCGGTGTCGGTGATCATCGGGAGGTCGATGCCGGAGTGGGCGGCGAGGTCGCCGGTCCACCGCCCGGTGGCCAGCACCACCTGGTCGGCGGTGTGCACGGTGCCGTCGGCCAGCGTGACCGACGCACCGTCGGACGGCGTGACCGAAGCACCGTCGCTTGTGGACACCACCTCCCCGATCGACAGCACCGCGCCGTGCCGGACCGCGTCGGCCAGCAGGTTCTGCACCAGGCGGTCCGGGCGGACGTAGCCCTCGGCGGGGAAGTGCGCGATCGCCGTGGTTTCCTCGGGGATCCGGAGCCCGCGCACCAGGGGCGCCGCCTCCGCCCGGGTCACCCAGCGCGCCGGATATCCCAGCCCCCGCAAGCGTTCCACGTTCTCCGCCAGCCACGGCTCGCTGTCGGCGTCGGCGAACTGCACGCCGCCACTGCGGAAGTACGCGGGTTCGCCGGGCAATTCCCGGGCGAGTTCCTCGTGCTCGGCCATGCCCGCCAGGTTCAGCCGGTAGTAGTCCGGATCCGGTTTGCGGTTGGCGTTGGTCCAGGCGAAGGTGGTCGAACTGGTACCGGCGCCCGGCCCCCGGCGGTCCAGCAGGAGGACTTCCGCACCGGCCAGGGTCAGCGAGCGCGCGACGCCGGTGCCGAGCACCCCGGCCCCGACCACGATGACCTTCATCGGAGCTCCTTTCGAAGTGGTGGCTACGCGGGGAACTCGACGAAGAACTCGGCGGTACCCGGGCGGATCAGGGCGGTGACCACCTCGATCGCGGTCCCGTCGGGCGCACGCAGTTCGCGGCGCCGCCGCAGCGTCGGTGTCCCGGCCTCGCTGTGGAGCAGTTCGGCGTCGTGCTCGTCGAGCACCACGGGGTCCAGGTAGACCCGGATGCGGTCGAGCGCCACCCCGCGGTCACGCAGGTACGGCAGCGAGACGAGGTCCGCGAGGTCCTCGTTCAACAGCTCGGGCGCAGCGGAGAACAACACGACGTGCCGCTCGATGGTGCGCGGCTGGTCCTGGAGGTCCAGCTTGCGCCGCACCAGTTCCACCACCGCGGTGTCCGCGTCGGCCCCGGGCAGGGCGAGCACGGCGTCCCCGGACCGGACGATCCGGGCCGAGAGGACCTCGTGCCGCCCCGGCACGCCCTTGACGTGCGTTTCCGGCGAGGCGTAGCTGAGCAGGTTGATCTGCCGGCGCACGTCCGCGACGAACGTGCCCTGGCGCCGCCGCCGCACGGCCAGCCCCGCGTCGGCCAGGTCGTTGAGCACCCGCTGAGCCGTCGCGCGGCTGACCCCGTACTGCTCGCACAACTCCATCTCGGTCGGCAGCTTCGCGCCCGGAGCCAGCTTGCCCGCGTGGATCCGGTCCTCGAACTCCCGCCTGATCGTCTCGTGCAGCGTCGGCATTTTTAGACCGTACAAAACTCCAATTGTCAGGTCAATAGCGCTCGCAGGGCCGTGCCGATCGCCTCGGCGGGCTCCGGCTGGAGCATCCACTCGTGCTCGGCGTCCACCTCGTGCACGTCGACGTCGCCGGTGACGTGCGGCCACCAGGCCACCGCCGGATCACCGTGCGGCCGCTCGCCCGCCGCGGCGAAGAAGACCAGGTCACCGCGGAAGATCCCGGGCACGTACTCCTGCTGGAGCCGCGGGTTCACCACGAGGCAGGCGCGGATGCCGCGCAGCATCTCGTCGTCGACCAGGAGGCCGGCGGAACCGCCGGTCTCGCGCAGGTGCGTGGTCGCTTCCTCGTGGGTCACCGCCGCGTCCGGCTCGGCACCGGGCGCGGCGACCAGCAGCCGGAGCACGTCCTCCTCGCTGATCTCCGGCATGTCCACGCCCTTGAGCAGCTCCGGGGGCGCCGCGTCGAGCATGACCAGCAGTTCGACCTCCTCCCCGCGCGCCTGGAGTTCGGTGGCCATCGCGTGCGCGGCCACCCCGCCGAACGACCAGCCGAGCAGGCGGTACGGCCCGGTGGGCTGCACGGCCCTGACCTCATCGAGGTAGTCCAGCACCATCTCCCGCACCGTCGCCGGGGCCTGCTTCCCGGTGAGCGAGCGCGCCTGGATGCCGTACACCGGCACGTCCGGGTCGAGGTGCGGCACGAGGCTCGCGTACGACCAGCTCATCCCACCACCGGGGTGGATGCAGAACAGCGGCGTCGCGCTGCCCGTCGACCGCAGGGGCAGCAGGGTTTCGAGCGCCCGCCCGCTCCCGCCCGTGGCCAGTTGCCGCGCGAGCCCGTTCACCGTGGGCGCCTCGAACAACGCGCGCACGCCCAACTCGACCTCGAACGCGGCACGGACGCGGGCGATCAGCCGGGTGGCCAACAGCGAATGCCCGCCCAGGTCGAAGAAGCTCTCGTTCGTGCCCACCTCGGGCAGCCCGAGGACCTCGGCGAACAGCTCGCACAGGGTCTGCTCGGTGGCGGTACGCGGGGTGCCGCGCGTGTCACCGCGCCCGAAGTCCGGTGCGGGCAGCGCACGCCGGTCCACTTTCCCGTTCGCCGTCAACGGCAGCGCGTCGAGCACCACCACCGAGGACGGCACGAGGTACTCCGGCAGCCAGCCGGCCACGAACGAACGCACCGCACCCGCCAGCGCGCCGACATCGTGCCTGGCCGCCGGGCTGTTGGTGAACGCGCCGGGAGAGAACTCCCCGGCGGGTTCCGGAACCGCGGGCGGGATTACGGGCAGATCGGCCCGCACGCAGACCACGTCGAACTGCTCGGGGACCGCCGACCAGGTGGCCATCGCCCGGTACCCGTGCCGGGCCACCGTTTCGGCCAGTTCGTGGGGGTCTGCCGCGTCGCGGTCCGCGGCCCGTGCTCCCGCGACCGAGCCGCCTTCCCGGAGCACGCCGTACGCGGCGGCTTCCCGTGCCAAGCGGCGGTTCGGGATTCCTTCCACCCGCAGCACTTCCGGCCCGGTACCCAGGTGCCGCACCAGTTCCTCGGCGCACTCCCAGCGCGCGACGGTCACGTCCCGATCGGCGCCCGGCCGGGTGTGCAGGACGACGTCGTAGCGGTACCGGGTCAGTTCGTTGTGGTGCGCTCCGGCTTTGAGCCGGACCTCGGCCGCCGCGAAGCCGGGCACGTGCGCGGCCAGCGCGGTGAAGAACGCGGGATCGACCAGGAGTTCCTTCTCCCGCAGCAACGCCTGTTCCGCGGCACTGAGCACGTTCTCCGCGCCTTGGTGCAACTGCACGGCGGTGTGGAAGCAGCGGGCGAGTTCCCGGTTCCGCACATCCCCGACGAACACCACCCCACCCGGCGCGAGCAAGCGCACCACAGACCGCAGGACCTCCGCAAGGTAATCGGCGTGCGGGAAGTACTGCACCACCGAGTTGATCACCACCACATCGAAGTGACCCTCGGGCAAACCGGTGACCTCGTCAGCAGGTTGGCAACGCAGTTCCGTGTGCCTTGCCAGATCCGGCCGGTCCGCGACCTGACCCCGGAGCCGGTCGACGACCTCCGGGGAGAAGTCGGTGGCCCAGTAGCTCTCACACCCTGGCGCGATCTCGCTCAGCAGCAAGCCCGAGCCCACGCCGATCTCCAGCACGTTCCGCGGCTCGAAGTCGAGGATCCGGCGAACCGTCTCGTCCCGCCACTCGCGCATTTCCGGGAGCGGGATCGGCTCGCGTGTGTAGCTGCTGTTCCAGCCCGCGAAGTTCGTGCCGAGCGGCAGTTCGTCCACAGTGGAATACAGCTCGTCGTAGACCTCCTGCCAGTCCTGGACCTGCTGTTCCTCGAACGCACCGGCCTCGTCCGGGGCGGGCACCACGTAGCCGATCAGCCGTTTGTCACCCGAGGAGTCCTCCCGCGCGACCACCACCGCCTGCGCCACCGCCTCGTGCCGCACCAGCGCCGCCTCGACCTCACCGGGTTCGACGCGGAAACCCCGCACCTTCACCTGGTCGTCGACGCGGCCCAGGAACTCCAGCTCACCGTCGGCACGCCACCGCACCACGTCCCCGGTCCGGTACGCCCGCCGCCCCGGGGCGAACGGATCCGCCACGAACCGCGACGCCGTCAGCCCGGCCCGGCCCGCGTACCCGCGCGCGACCCCGGCGCCCGACACGTACAGCTCACCCGGCACACCCACCGGTACCGGCTGCAGGGCCGCGTCCAGCACGTACGCCGCACGACCGGCGATCGGCCGTCCGATGGGGACGGTGTGCCCGAGTTCGCCGATCCGGTGCGCGGTGGCGAAGGTGGTCGTCTCCGTCGGCCCGTATCCGTCGACCACCTCCAGGCCGGGGCACGCCGCGAGCACGGCCCGCACCGAGTCCACCGGGACCACGTCACCACCGGTCCACACCTCACGCAGCCCGGCAAGGCACTCCGGCGCCTCCTCCGCGACCACCCGGAACAACCCGGCCGTCAACCACATCGCGGTCACCCCGTGCCGGGCCACGGCGGCCGCGATCCCGGCCGGGTCCAGCCGACGCTCCGGCGCGATCACCACTGTGCGACCGCCCAGCAACGTCGCCCACAGCTCGTAGGTGAACGCGTCGAACGTCATCGGCGAGTGCAGCAGCACGCGCTCGTGCCCAGCGAACCTCGGCTCGGCCGCCAGCGTCACCACGTTGGCGTGCGAGGTCGCCACGCCCTTCGCTCCCCCGGTCGATCCGGAGGTGTAGATGACGTAGGCCTGGTTCGACGGCGACAACGCCACCTCGACCGGACTCGCGTCCAGCTCGCCGGAATCCGCCGAGGTCAAGGTCAGCAGGGGTTCGGTGTCGCGCAGCATGAACTCGACCCGCTCGGCCGGGTAGTCCGGATCGATCGGCAGGTACGCACCACCGGCCTTGAGCACCGCCAGCATCGCCACCACCAGTTCCGGTGACCGCGGCAAGGCCAGCGCCACCACCCGCTCCGGCCCGACACCGCGGGCGATCAGCGACCGCGCGAGCCGGTTCGACGCCGCGTCCAGTTCGCCGTAGGACATCGACTCGGCCCCGAACACCAGCGCGGTGGCCTCCGGTGCCTGCCGGGCGAACACTTCGGGGATCGTGGCTTCGGCGGTGTCGCGCGCGGCCACGTTGAACTCCGCCAGCAGCCGCGCGCGTTCGTCGGCGCCGAGCAGATCGACCGAGCCGACGCGCCGGTCCGGCTCGTCCGCGACCGCCGCGAGCAGGCGTTCCAGCCTGGCCAGCAGGGATTCCACTGTGGACCGGTCGAACACGTCGGTGTTGAACTCCACCACGCCTTCCAGGTGCTCGACGCCCCGGCCCGCCACCACGTGCACGGACAGGTCGAACTTCGCCGTACCGGCACCGAGGAACTCGTGCGCGGCCGTCAGCCCGGGCAACTGCACCGCACCGGCGGGCATGTTCTGCCAGCCGAGCATGACCTGGAACAACGGCTGGTGGGCCAGCGAACGCTCCGGGTTCAGGATCTCCACCAGGTGCTCGAAGGGCACGTCCTGGTGCGCGTACGCCTCCAGGCTGCGTTCCCGGACCTGGGCCAGGAGCTGGCGGAAGGTCGGGTCGCCGGAGGTGTCCGTGCGCAGGACCAGCGTGTTCACGAAGAACCCGACGAGGTCGTCCAGCGCCTCGTCCGTACGGCCCGCGATCGCGGCACCGATCGGGATGTCCGTCCCCGCGCCGAGCCGCGAGAGCAGCGCCGCCAGCGCGGCGTTGACCACCATGAAAAGGCTCGCCCCGCTCTCCCGCGCCACTTCCTCCAGCCTCGTGCGCAGTCCGGCGGACCATTCGAACGGCACGGTTTCGCCCGCGTAGGACGGGCTCCGCGGGTGCGGCCGGTCCATCGGCAGGGTGATCCGCTCCGGCAGGTCCGCCAGCCGCTGCCGCCAGTACGCCACCTGCGCGGCGCTCTCGCTGTCCGCGTCGTCCGGGTCACCGAGCACTTCGCGCTGCCAGAGCGTGTAGTCCGCGTACTGCACCGGCAACGGCGCCCAGGCCGGTGCCCGCCCCGCACACCGGGCTTCGTAGGCCGAGCTCAGATCGCTCCACAAAGGACGAAGCGACCAGCCGTCCCCGGCGATGTGGTGCACAACGACAACCAGTACGTGCTCCTCCGGCCCGACGCGGAACAGGGCCGCGTGCAGCGGGATCTCGGTTTCGAGGTCGAAGACGTGCCGGGCGGCCGCCGCCAGGTCCGGGTCCTCGGTGACCGCCAGCGCGGGCTTCACCTCGTCCAGCACCAGCTGCCGCGGCACGCCGTCGACCTCCGGGAAGACCGTGCGCAGGCTTTCGTGCCGCGCCACCACGTCACCCAGTGCGGCCTCCAGCGCGGCGACGTCCACCACACCGGTCAACCGCAGCGCCAACGGGATGTTGTAGGTCGGCGACGGGCCTTCCAGCCGGTTGAGGAACCACAACCGCGCCTGCGCGAACGACAACGGCACGACCTCCGGCCGGTCGGCCCGCGCCAGGGTCACGCGTGCGGCACCGGCTCCGGTCAGCCGCCGCGCCAGCGCACCCACGGTGGGTGCCTCGAACAGCGCCCGCACCCCCAGCTCCACCCCGAACGCGGTCCGCACCCTGGCCACCAGGCGGGTGGCCAGCAGCGAGTTCCCGCCCAGGTCGAAGAAGCCGTCCTGGGTGCCCACCGACGGCACGCCGAGCACCTCGGCGAACGCCACGCACAGCAGGTGCTCGGTGGCGTTCCTCGGTTCCCGCCAGTCCCCGCCGAACTCCGGCGCGGGCAGGGCACGCCGGTCGAGCTTGCCGTGTGCGGTCAACGGGAACTCGTCGAGCGGCACCACCGCCGACGGCACCAGGTGGTCCGGCAGCCGTTCGGCGAGGAAGGCCCGCACGTCCGCCGGATCGACCTCGGCCGGGACCACGTAGGCGACCAGCCGCTTGTCGCCGGGACGGTCCTCGCGGGCGACCACCACCGCCTGCGTCACGGTTTCGTGGCGGGTGAGCACGGCCTCGACCTCGCCGGGCTCGATGCGGAAACCGCGCACCTTGACCTGGTCGTCGCCGCGGCCCAGGAATTCGAGTTCGCCGTCGGCGCGCCAGCGCACCACGTCGCCGGTCCGGTACATGCGGCCCGGTGCGAAGGGGCAGGCCACGAACCGCGAGGCCGTCAACCCGGCCTGGCCCAGGTAGCCCCGGGCCTCCCCCGAACCCGCGATGTACAACTCCCCCGGCACCCCGGCCGGGACCGGCCGCAGGGCGGCGTCCAGCACGTAGACCCGCCGCCCGGCGATCGGCCGTCCGATCGGGACGGTGGTCTCCGGTGCACCGATCCGGTGGGCGGTGGCGAAGGTGGTCGTCTCCGTCGGGCCGTATCCGTCCACAATGGTCAGCTCCGGGCAGGCCACGGCCACCCGGCGCACGGACTCCACCGGCACCAGGTCACCACCGGTCCACACCTCACGCAGACCCGCCAGGCACTCCGGCGCCTCCTCGGCGACCACCCGGAACAGCCCGGCCGTCAGCCACATCGCGGTGACCCCGTGCCGGGCCACGGCGGCCGCGATCCCGGCCGGATCCAGCCGGCCCTCGGCCACCACCACGGTGTGGCCGCGCAGCAACGTTGCCCACAGCTCGTAGGTGAACGCGTCGAAGGTCACCGGGGCGTGCAGCAACACCCGCTCGTGGCCGGTGGCGAACGCCGGTTCGGCGGCCAGCGCCACCACCCCGCGGTGCGTGAGCGCCACGCCCTTCGGCGTGCCGGTCGAGCCGGAGGTGTAGAGCACGAACGCCTGGTTCGACGGTGACAACGCCACCTCGGCCGGTCCGTAGTCCGGGCCATCGAGCTCCACAGTGGACAGGGTCAGCATCGCGCCCGCGTCCCGCAGCATGAACTCGATCCGCTCGGCCGGGTAGTCCGGATCGATCGGCAGGTACGCGCCACCGGCCTTCAGCACCGCCAGCATCGCCACCACCAGCTCGGCCGACCGCGGCAACGCCAGCGCCACCACCCGCTCCGGCCCCACACCGCGGGCGATCAGCGACCGCGCGAGCCGGTTCGAAGCAGCATCCAGCTCCGCGTACGACATCGAGTCGTGTCCGGAGATCACCGCGATCGCGTCGGGCGCCTGCCGCGCGAACACCTCCACGATCGTGGATTCCCCGTCCACGACGGAGTCGTTCCACTCCCCCAGCAGGCGCTCACGCTCGGTGTCGTCCAGCAGCTCGATCGCCCCGATCGAACTCCCCGGATCCGCCGCGATGGCGTGCAGGAGCCGCTCCAGCCGCCCGGCCAGCGCTTCCACCGCCGCCCGGTCGAACGCGTCCGTGCGGTAGGAGAAGCGGAACGGCAGGGCGTGACCGGGACCGGCCGTGACCGTCATCGGGTAGTGCGCCGCGTCGTCGCTCCGGATGTCGGTGAGCGACAGCCCGCGCTCCGCCGGGGTCAGCGCGCCGAACGGGTAGTTCTCGAACACGAACAGCGTGTCGAATAACGCGCTGTGCCCGGCCAGGCGGTGCAGTTCGCTCAGTCCGAGGTGCTGGTGTTCGAGCAGCGCGGTCTGGTCCTCGCGCAGCCGCGTGAGCACCTCCGAGACCGGGGTGGCGAGGTCGTGCCGCAGCCGGACCGGCAGGGTGTTGATGAACAGGCCGACCATGCCCTCCACCCCGGGGAGCTGGGCCGGGCGACCGGCCACGGTGGTGCCGAACACCACGTCGTCGCGACCGGTGAGCCGGCCGACGAGCAGGCCCCAGGCACCCTGCAGGACCGTGCCGAGCGTGATGCCGAGCCGCTGCGCGAGCGTTCCCAAGGCAGCCGACACCGACGGGGAAAGCTCGAACTCGAAGTGCGCCCGCTCGCCCGTTCCGGTCGGCGAAGCCTGGCTCAGGTACGTCGGCTCCTCCAGCCCGGCGAGCATTTCGCGCCACGCGGCTACGGCGGCGTCGCGGTCCTGCGCCGCCTGCCACGCCAGGAACTCGCGGTACGGCGTCACCGGTGGGAGCCCGCTGAGATCCGCACCCGCTTCGTGGATCTCGAACAGTTCCCGCAGGAGAACCGGGACCGACCAGCCGTCCAGGATCACGTGGTGGTGGGACAGCAGCAGCCGGTGCCGTCGCGGGGACAACCCGATCAGCGTGGCGCGCAGGAGCGGGCCGGAGCCGATGTCGAACCCGCGTGCCCGGTCCTCGCGCACGACCCGGGCCAGCGCCGCCTCCTGCGCTTCACCGTCCATAGCGAACAGATCGACGTGCTGCCACGGCACCACCGCCCGCGCCGGGATGAGCTGAACGGGCCGCTCCAGCCCGTCGTGGGTGAACGAGGCACGCAGGCTCTCGTGCCGGTCGGCCAGTGCCTGCACCGACTTCCGCAGCAGTTCGGGGTCGACGGGCCCGTCGAGGCCCAGGTCGAGTTGCACGGTGTAGACGTCGTCGGTGTCCGCGGCGTGGAAGAGGAAGCCCTCCTGGAGCGGGGTGAGCGGGAGGATCTCCGCGGACGGGTCCAGCCGGTCGAGCTGCTCCTGGGTGAGGGATACCAGCGGGACGTCCGAGGGCGTGCGCCCGCCGCCGGTGCGGGCGGTGCAGGTGGCGACCGAGCGCAGCGCGGCGAACCACAGCTCGCCCAGCTCGCGCACCTCGTGCTCGGTCAGGCCGGTCCACAGCCACGTGGCTGCCAGTCGCGGCCCTTCGGCCGTGTCCATGGTGACCGCGCTCAGCTCCAGCGGAAGCGCCAGATCCCCGAGCCCGCCGCCCAGGAGCGACTCAGCCTGCCAGTCACCGCCGGTGGCGGCGGCCACGCGCCCCAGGTAGTTGAAGCCGACATCGGGCTCGCGCACCGACGCGAGTTCCCCGGAGCCGAGGTGCCGCAGGAGGCCGTACCCGAGGCCGTCGGGTACCGCGCGCAGTTGTTCCTTGACGCGTTTGACGGCCCCGCCGAGCGAATCACCGGCGTCGAGCACCTCGGACCAGGTCAGCGGGCCGCCGTCGACGCGGACCGGGTAGCGCGTGGTGAACCAGCCCACGGTGCGTGACAGGTCGATGCCTTCGGCGAGCGTTTCGTCCCGGCCGTGTCCTTCCACGGTGATGCCGAGCGGTCCGCGGGCCCGGCCCCGCCTGCGCCCCCATTCGGCCACGGCCAGGGAGAACGCGGCGAGCAGGACGTCCTGGACCCCGGCGTGGAAGGCCGCGGGCACCACGCCCAGCAGCGGTTCGGTGTCGGCGGGGTCCAGGTGGAGGGTGAGGCTGCCCGCGGTGCCGTCGGCCGGGCCCGGCACCACCGGGTCGAGGCCGGTGAGGATTTCCCGCCACCGCGGCAGTTCCTCCGCGCGCTCGGCCACCTGGGGCGTGAGCACTTCGGCCCAGCGGCGGAAGGAGGTGCCCACCTCCGGCAGGTGCACCGGGGCGCCGTCGCGGAGGGCTTCCCAGCCCGCGGCCAGGTCCGGCAGCAGCACGCGCCACGAGACCCCGTCGACCGCCACGTGGTGGATCACCAGCAGCAGCGTGCCGGGAGTCCCGGCGCCTCGGTCGAACCAGACGGCCCGCACCAGTTCACCGGCCGCGAGATCGAGTTCGCCGGAGGCCGTCCGGAGCGCGTCGTCGAGGTCCGGGTCCCCGGCGCCCTCGACCCGCCGCAGGCACTGCTCGGCCCGCACCGAGCCCACCGGTTCGACGGTCAGCGACCACGAATCGGTGACGCGCAGGCGTAACGCGTCGTGGTGGTCGAGCAGGGCCTGGAGCAGCCGGGTGAGGCCGTCGAAGTCCAGGTCCGCCGGGGTGGTGAGCGCCATCGCCTGGCAGAAGTCGTCGACCGGGCCCACGGCCTCGGCCAGCCACGCGATGATCGGCGTGAGCGGTACCGGTCCCACTCCGACGTCGGGCCGCACCGGTTCCCCGGCCGGCCGCACGATCGCCGCCAGTGCGCCGGGCGTCTTGTGCAGGAACACGTCCCGCGGCTTGATCAGCACACCGGCGGTGCGGGCCCGGCTGGCCAGCTGGATGGACGAGATGCTGTCGCCGCCCAGTTCGAAGAAGCTCTCGTTCGTGCCGACCTCCGGCAGGCCGAGCACTTCGGCGAACAGGGCGCACAACGCGCGCTCGCCGTCCGTCGCCGGTTCCTCGCGGTCGCCGCCGAACTCGGGGGCGGGCAGGGCGCGGCGGTCCAGCTTCCCGTTGGCGGTCAGGGGGAACGCGTCGAGCGCCACGATCGCGGACGGCACGAGGTAGTCGGGCAGGCGCTCGGCCGCGAAGGCCCGTACCGCGGCCGGATCGACGTCGCCCGGGACCACGTAGCCGACCAGCCGCTTTTCGCCCGGCCGGTCCTCGCGGGCGATCACCGCCGCCTGGGTCACCGCTTCATGCCTGGTCAGGGCGGCTTCGACCTCGCCGGGCTCGATGCGGAAGCCCCGCACCTTCACCTGGTCGTCGACGCGGCCCAGGAACTCCAGTTCACCGTCGGCACGCCAGCGCACGACGTCCCCGGTCCGATACATCCGGCCCGGTCCGTATGGGTTGGCCACGAACCGCGAAGCCGTCAGCCCCGGCCGGTCCAGGTACCCCCGGGCCACCCCGGCACCGGCGATGTACAGCTCGCCCGGCACCCCGATCGGCACCGGCCGCAGCCCGCGGTCGAGGACGTGGACGGGACCACCGGCCAGCGGCCGTCCGATGGGGACGGTGTGCCCCAGCTCGCCGACCCGATGCGCGGTGGCGAAGGTCGTGATTTCCGTCGGCCCGTACGCATCCACACTGTGCGCGGTGGCGAAGGTCGTGGTCTCCGTCGGGCCGTAGACGTCCACGATGGTCAGGTCGGGGCAGGCTTCGGCCACTCGGCGCACGGATTCCACCGGCACCACGTCGCCACCGGTCCACACCTCGCGCAGGCCCGCCAGGCACTCCGGCGCCTCCTCCGCGAAAACCCGGAACAGCCCGGCCGTCAGGAACATCCCGGTGACGTCGTGCCGAGCCACCAGTTCCGCGGTCACCACCGGATCCAGCCGCTGGTCCGGCGCGATGACAACCGTGCGGCCGCCCAGCAACGTCGCCCAGAGTTCGTAGGTGAAGGCGTCGAAGGTCACCGGTGAGTGCAGCAGGACGCGCTCGTGCCCACCACCGGCGAACCGCGGGTCACCGGCCAGCGCCACCACGTTCCGATGCGTGGCCCCGACGCCCTTCGGCGTACCGGTGGACCCCGACGTGTAGATCACGTACGCCTGGTTGTCCGGCGACAGCGCCACGTCGACCGGGCCTTCCTCCACCCCGTCGAAGTCCACAGTGGACAAGGTGAGCATCGCCCCGGCGTCCCCCAGCATGAACTCGATCCGCGAGGCCGGGTACGCCGGGTCGATCGGCAGATAGGCGCCACCGGCCTTCAGCACCGCCAGCATCGCCACCACCAGCTCCACCGACCGCGGCAACGCCAGCGCCACCACCCGCTCCGGCCCCACACCGCGAGCAATCAACGACCGCGCGAGCCGATTCGAAGCAGCATCCAGCTCCGCGTACGACATCGTGCGCTCACCGCAGATCAGCGCGACCGCGTCCGGTGCCTGCCGCGCGAACACCTCGACGATCGTGGACTCCTCATCCACCTGTCCGGTGTCGTTCCATTCCCGCAGGCGGTCGCGCTCGGTCGCGTCGAGCAGGTCGATCGCGCCGGTCCGGGTGCCGGGATCGGCCGCGACCGCCGCCAGCAGGCGCTCCAGCCTGGCCAGCAGGGATTCCACAGTGGACCGATCGAACACGTCCGCGTTGAACTCCACCACCCCGTGCAGCGCTTCGGCCACGCTGAAGACCAGATCCATGCGCGCCGTGCGAGTACCGATGGGCACCGGTTCCGCCGTCACGCCGGGCAGGTCCAGCTCGGCACCGGTCGCGTTCTGCCAGGCCAGCATGACCTGGAACAGCGGCTGATGGGCCAGCGAACGCTCCGGGTTCAGGATCTCCACCAGGTGCTCGAACGGCACGTCCTGGTGGGCATAGGCTTCCAGGCAGCGCTCACGCACCCGGTCGAGCAGCTCGCGGAAAGTCGGGTCACCCGAGGTGTCCGTGCGCAGGACCAGCGTGTTCACGAAGAACCCGACCAAGTCATCGAGAGCCTCGTCGGTACGGCCCGCGATCGGCGAACCGATCGCGATGTCCTCCCCGGCACCGAGGCGGGACAGCAGGGCCACCAGGGCGGTGTGCACGACCATGAACAGGCTCGCGCCGCTGTCGTTCGCCAGGATTTCCAGCCGGGCGCGCAATTCGGGTGACCAGGAGAACGCGACCGTGTCGCCCGCGTAGGAGGCGATCGCGGGGTGCGGCCGGTCCGTCGGCAGGGTGATGCGTTCGGGCAGTCCGGCCAGGGTCCGCTGCCAGTAGGCGACCTGCGACGCGATTTCACTGGCCGTGTCCTCGGCCGAGCCGAGGGTTTCGCGTTGCCACAGCGTGTAATCCGCGTACTGCACCGGCAGCGGTCCCCACCCGGGCGCCTGTCCTTCACACCGCGCCGTGTAGGCCGTGCTCAGGTCGTCCACCAGCGGGGCGAGGGACCAGCCGTCGGCGGCGATGTGGTGCACGACCAGGGCCAGCACGTGCTCGTCGGGTCCGGTGCGGAACACCGTAGCCCGCACGGGGATCTCGGTCTCCAGGTCGAAGGTGTGCCGGGCGGCTTCGGTGAGCGCGTGGTCGAGGTCGGCCACCTCGGTGACTGCCGGCGCGGGCCGTACCTGGTCGAGCACCTGCTGCCGGGGCTTCCCGTCGACCTCGGGGAAGACCGTGCGCAGGCTCTCGTGCCGCGCCACCACGTCGGCCAGCGCGGACTCCAGCGCTGCGACGTCGAGCCGCCCGGTCAGCCGCAGCGCCAACGGAATGTTGTAGGTCGGCGACGGGCCGTCGAACCGGTGCAGGAACCACAGGCGCGACTGGGCAAACGACAGCGGCACGATCTCGGGCCGTGCTGACGGGACCAGAGCCGCCCGTGCGGCACCGGCGTCAGCCAGGCGCCGCGCGAGCGCACCGGCCGTGGGCGCCTCGAACAACGCGCGCACCCCCAGCTCGACGCCGAACGCCGTGCGCACCCGGGCCACCAGGCGCATCGCCAGCAAGGAATGCCCGCCCAGCTCGAAGAAGCTCTGGTCCGTGCCGATCACCGGCACGCCGAGCACGTCGGCGAACAGGGCGCACAGCTTCCGCTCGGCCGCCGTCCTCGGCTCCTGGTGCGCACCGCCGAACTCCGGTGCCGGAAGCGCGCGCCGGTCGAGCTTGCCGTGGGTGGTCAACGGCAGCGCGTCAAGCGCCACCACGGCCGACGGCACCAGGTAACCGGGCAGGCGCTCGGTGAGGAAGGCCAGCACCTCAGCCGGGTCGGCCTCGGCCGCGACGACATAGGCGACCAGTCGCTTGTCGCCGGGACGGTCCTCGCGGGCGACCACCGCCGCCTGCGTCACTGCTTCGTGCCGGGTCAGTACCGCCTCGACCTCACCCGGTTCGATGCGGAAACCCCGCACCTTCACCTGGTCGTCGACGCGGCCCAGGAACTCCAGCTCACCGTCAGCACGCCACCGCACCACATCCCCGGTCCGATACATCCGGCCCGGTCCAAAGGGATTGGCCACGAACCGCGAAGCCGTCAACCCCGGCTGGCCCAGGTAACCCCGAGCGTCACCCGACCCCGCGACGTACAACTCCCCCGGCACCCCAGCCGGGACCGGCCGCAGGCCGCGGTCGATAACGTAGACCTGCCGCCCGGCGACCGGCCGTCCGATGGGGACGGTGCTCCCCAGTTCCCCGGCCCGGTGGACGGTGGCGAAGGTGGTGGTCTCCGTCGGCCCGTAGGCGTCCACAATGGTCAGAGCCGGGCAGGCCGCGGCCACCTGGCGCACGGACTCCACCGGCACCACGTCACCGCCGGTCCACACCTCACGCAGGCCCGCCAGGCACTCCGGCGCCTCCTCCGCGATCACCCGGAACAGCCCGGCGGTGATCCACATGGCCGAGATCCCGTGCCGCGCCACCAACTCGGCCACGGCAGGCGGGTCCAGCCGCTGCTCGGGCGCGACGACCACCGTGCCGCCACCCAGCAACGTCACCCACACCTCGTACGCGTGCGCGTCGAAGGTCACCGGCGAATGCCACAGCACCGGGCCACCGCCGAAGGTCCCGGACAGCGTCACCACCCCGCGGTGCACCACCCCGACGCCCTTCGGCGTCCCCGTGGAGCCGGAGGTGTAGATCACACAGGCCAGGTTCGACGGCGACAACGCCACGTCGACCGGTCCCGCGTCCGCGCCATCGAGGTCCACAGTGGACAAGGTCAGCATCGCGCCGGAGTCGCGCAGCAGGAACTCGATCCGCTCAGCCGGGTACTCCGGGTCGATCGGCAGATAGGCACCGCCGGTCTTCAGGACCGCCAGCATCGCCACCACCAGCTCGGCCGACCGCGGCAGCGCGAGCGCCACGACTCGTTCCGGCCCCACGCCCTCGGCGATCAGCCGATGCGCGAGCCGGTTCGAGGCCGCGTCCAGTTCCCCGTACGTCATCGAGTCGTCACCGCAGACCACCGCGACGGCGTCCGGTGCCTGCCGTGCGATCACCTCGACGATCGTGGACTCCCCGTCCACGACGGTGCCGTTCCACTCCGACAGCAGACGCTCGCGCTCGGGCCCGTCCAGCAACTCGACCGCGCCGATCCGGCACCCCGGATCGGCCGCGACGGCGCGCAGCAGCCGTTCCAGCCTGGCCAGCAGGGACTCCACAGTGGACCGGTCGAACACGTCGGTCCGGAACTCGACGGCACCCGAGATGCCGTCGCGCTCGGTGAAGTACAGGGAAAGGTCCACGCGGGACGTCCCGGTGGTCACCGGCAGCGGCTCGCAGTCCACGCCGGTGAACTGGAGCGCGGCGGCGCTGTTCTGCCACGCGAGCAGGACCTGGAACAGCGGCTGGTGCGCCAGCGAACGCTCCGGGTTCAGGGCCTCGACGAGGTGCTCGAAGGGCACGTCCTGGTGCGCGTACGCCGCCAGGCTCCGCTCACGCACCCGCTCCAGCAGCTCACGGAAAGTCGGGTCGCCCGAGGTGTCCGTGCGCAGGACCAGCGTGTTCACGAAGAACCCGACCAGGTCGTCCAGCGCCTCGTCCGTCCGGCCCGCGATCGGCGAGCCGACCGCGACGTCGTCACCCGCGCCGAGCCGCGACAGCAGGGCCGCCACGGCGGCGTTGACCACCATGAACAGGCTGACCCCGCACTCACTGGCCAGGCCCGCCAACCGGGCGTGCAGGTCGTCGGGCCAGGCGAAGGTCACCGTGTCGCCCGCGAGCGAGGCGACCTGCGGGTAGGACCGGTCCACCGGCATGGTGATGCGTTCCGGCAGGCCCGCCAGGGCCTGCTTCCAGTAGGCGACCTGCGAAGCGACCTCGCTGCCGGGATCCTCCAACGCGCCGAGGACTTCGCGTTGCCACAACGTGTAGTCCGCGTACTGCACCGGCAGCGGCGCCCACTCCGGCACGCGGCCGGCTCGCCGGGCGGCGTAGGCGGCGCTCACGTCACGCACGAGCGGTTCCATCGACCAGCCGTCGCCTGCGATGTGGTGCAGCACCAGCACCAGTGCGTGGTCCTCGGGTCCGGCGCGGAACAGCTCCGCCCGCAGCGGGATCTCGGACTCCAGGTCGAAGGCGTGGCGGGCCGCGACGGTGGCCGCCGCGGCGAGGTCGCGCACCTCGGTGACGGCCAGCTCCGGGCGCACCTGGTCGAGCACCTGCTGGCGCGGCACACCGTCGACCTCGGGATACACCGTGCGCAGGCTCTCGTGCCTGGCCACCACGTCGGCGAGCGCGAGTTCGAGCGCTTCCACATCGAGCTGCCCGGTCAACCGCAACGCCAGCGGGATGTTGTAGGTCGGCGACGGGCCTTCGAACCGGTTCAGGAACCACAGCCGCGACTGCGCGAACGACAACGGCACGACCTCCGGCCGTGACGACGGGACCAGAGCCGCCCGCGCGGTTCCGGCCTCCTCCAGCTGTCGTGCGAGCGCGCTGACGGTAGGCGCCTCGAACAACGCCCGCACGCCCAGCTCCACCCCGAACGCCGTGCGCACCCTGGCGATCAGCCGCGTGGCCAGCAGCGAATGCCCGCCCAAATCGAAGAAGCTCTCGTTCGTCCCGACCTCGGGCACACCGAGGACGTCGGCGAACAAGCCGCACAACTGGTGCTCCGCCGCGTTGCGCGGTTCCTGCCTGACTCCGGTGCCGAACTCCGGGGCGGGCAAGGCACGCCGGTCGAGCTTCCCGTTCACCGTCAACGGCAACTCGTCCAGCACCACCACCGCCGACGGCACCATGAACTCCGGCAACCACTCCGCCGCATGCGCACGTACGGCACCGGCCAGCGTGCCCACGTCCTGCCTGCTCGCCGGGTTGTTCGTGAAGGCACCCGGCGAGAACTCGCCCGCCGGGTCGCCCGCGATCCGCACCGGCGGCAGCCCGGCCCGCACGCACAGCACGTCGAACTGCCCGAGGTCCGCCGACCAGGTGGCCACCGCCCGGTAACCCAGCTCGCCCAGCGCCCTGATCAGCTCGTCGGGATCCACGACGTCGGCGGCGACAGGCTCACCCCGGTAGTCCGCGACCTCCTCGGCCAGGCGCGCGTTCGGCACGCCTTCGACGCGCAGCACCTCGGGTTCCGCGCTCAGCCGCCGCAGCAGTTCGTCCACGCCGGTGAATCGCACGGTGTCCACGGTGTCCAATTCGGACACCGGCACCGGGCGCGTGTGCAGCACGACGTCGTAGCGGTGCCGGGTCAGTTCGTTGTGGTACGACCCCGCTTTGAGCTGGACCTCCGCCCATTCCAGACCGGGCGCGTGCGAGGCGAGCGCGGGGAAGAACGCCGGGTCGACCAGGAGTTCCTTCTCCCACAGGACCGCCTTCTCCGCGGCGGCGTGCACGTTCGGCGCGCCCTGGCGCGCCTGGACGGCCGAGTGGAAGCAGGTCGCCAGCCGCTTGTTGCGGACGTCGCCGACAAAAACCACCCCACCG